>NZ_CBVI010000014.1 GCF_000513195.1 Bacteroides timonensis
TTATAGCTTCACCTTTTTTGCCACTACCTTCGACTCATTATGCAGTCGGTCGAGTGCTGTTACCACATAGCGATATTTAGTCTTTCCATTTTCATAGGGTAACTTATAGAAGTTATCCCGCGTGATGGCTACAATATGAGAAGGATCACTGATGTCCACTTTCTCTTTAGCATCGAAACGGTAAATCACATACTGTACGGCACGATCCATTTCATCCTTATACTTCGGTGCTGTCCAGAACAAAATATATCCATCTTCTGTCCACACCGGTTTCATCTTGCGCACTTTATCCGGCGCTTCATTATCCATGAAATCAAAAACAGGAGGCAAGGCGGGATATTTGTGGTATTCAGCCATCAAAGCATCACGATACTTTCCGGCATTCTCCACCACTGCACTTGCAGGCCACTGACAACTTCCACCAATCGTCTGATAAGCACGTTGCAACGCCATCTTACGGGGAAGCTGGTTCATGGAAGGAGTCTGCGGGTCAGCATTCTGCACCGTATTCATTACCGACTGACCAATGAACAAAGGACGATTTTCCGTATTCTTTGCCCACCACTTCACCAATGTCTCATAATCAGCTACCGGATGACCTATCTGCCAGTATATCTGCGGAATGTTATAGTCTATCCAACCTTCACGGGCCCAAAGAAGCACATCGGCATAAAGATCATCATAGTTTTGCAAACCGTTGGTCTTACTACCCAGCGGATCACTCTTCTGATTACGGTAAATACCAAACGGAGAAACACCGAACTTAACCCACGGCTTCAATTCACGTACTGTCTCATGAATTTTCTTTATCAACACATTGACATTACTGCGACGCCAATCCGCTTTATTAGAAAATCCACCGCCATAACGGGCAAAGCTGGCATCATCCAGAAAGTCTACTCCCTGTTTAGGATAGGGGTAGAAATAATCATCCATATGAATAGCATCAACATCGTAGCGGGAAACAATATCCGTAATCACCATACAGATGTGGCGACGGCTTTCCGGCAATGCAGGGTCGAAATAGACTTGGTCACCGTAAGTAACAAACCATTCGGGATGGATATTATAAACATGGCCCGGCGCCAATTCATTCTTCAGTGAAGTCTTCACACGATAAGGATTAATCCAGGCATGAAACTCCATACCACGCTTGTGGCACTCTTCAATCATAAATTCCATGGGATCCCAATAAGGATTGGGTGCTTGTCCCTGTACACCGGTCAGAAAGCGGCTCCACGGTTCCAGTTGCGAAGCATAGAGAGCATCGGCTTCGGGACGTACCTGAAAGATAATGGCATTAATGCCTGCCTCTTGCAGGGAGTTCAACTGACTGATCAAGGTCTGTTTCAACTTCTCGGTGGGAATTCCGCGGAATTGTCCGTTAACAGCTTGTATCCAGGCTGCACGAAATTCACGTTTGGGGTATCTTTCGGGTTGGAATTGCGCTGCCACTGTCAAAGAAAAGAGCAGGGCACATACGCACAAAAGGGTTCTTACTTTCATTCTTTATAAAATCTGATTAGGGTTTATTCAATTCATTGGCCATTCAACAACTACACGGACGCCACCGTTGTACGAAGTATCCAGGTAAATCTTGCCATCTACAATATCCATCACCTGACGGGCAATGGAAAGTCCCAGACCTGTGCCGGGAGTAAAGCTATCTACTTTAAAGAAACGCTCGAAAACAGTTTCCTGATATTGCGACTCAATGCCGATACCAGTATCTTCTATTATGAAACGTATGATATTATTCTCCTTATCTTCCTCACATTGCAGACGGATCACACCCTTTTCGGTAAATTTCCCGGCATTATCCAGCAAAAGGGCAAGCACACGTTTCATCCAGGCCCGTACAGTCTGTATCACCGGGGCATCCGGAGAGGGAACCCATTGCAGTTCCACACCTTCTTTCTGCTTCCCACCCAACTCATCTATACATTCAAGACAGCAGGCATTCACATCCACCGCTTCTTTGGGCATATCCGCAGTCTGTGAGTCCATATCGGCAATATCTATTATATTATCAATCAGTTCTAACAAATAAGCACTGTTCTTCTCGACCTGACCGGAATACTCACGGGCATCTTCCACATCCAAGCCTTCTTCGGCAAGCAATGCAGAAAAACCTACTACAGAATTAAGCGGTGTACGCAGCTCATGCGTGACGTGCTGGATGAACGAACTCTTAATGCGCCCCATCTTTTGCAATTCCTTACGGGCAACATCCAGTTTCCGGTTCATGGAAAGAGTACGAATATAAAGGTAAGTAACCAATATCAATAGCAGTAATATCACACAACCCGCCCCAAACACAAAAGCCAGACGCTCACGGCTCATTTTCTCACTCAGTTCCAGCTTCTCCATCTTCAGACGGTCAACCTCAAACTGAGCGGTATATTTGTTCAGCTGTTCATCCATCTCTGCCGTACGCACAGAATCATTCAACTGAGAATACTCTGCAAAAGCACGACATGCCTCTCTGTAATGTCCTATCTGTTCCAGCATAATGGCTTTTTGCCGGTAGTTTCCCGGATAATAATTACCTATCGAACGCTGGTAATTAATCAGAGAATCCATATAAACCACGGCATTGCCTATGTTACCCAAGATCTGACTGCACATAATTTTATAGCCGAACCAGCCCTCCTGTGAAATAGACTCTTTATTTTTAAGATAATAAGCATTTGCTTCACGAATATAAGGTTCTGCCGCTTTCTCTCCTTTTATCCCCAAAACAGCAATAACCCGAAACTGATAATAGCGCATATACAGGGCTTCTCCTATTACAACATCCTTCCCCTCAACTGTCTTCCCCAACTGTCCCAACCGATCCAGATAAGGCACGGCGTCACTATATGACTGACGTGCCAGATAAGTTTGAATGATATTGAGGGAAACAACATAAGCATCACGGTAATATTTGCCTTCTTCAAAGTGCTTCAATGCACTATCATAATATTCAAGGCATAGCTTTATATTCTGACCGAACACACGGTGATTATAACCTATACACATTTCACCGGATGCCATGCCGTATTTATCTTTCCGTTTCTCGGCGTCTTTACAGAGTAAATCCGTCTCCTTCATCACCTCTTCCTGCAACCCCTTTTCGGTCATTCGCTGGATGTACTGCCTCCATGCCTGATAGCGATCGGTATTACGGTGGCAACGATCTGCCCAGTCCATATATTCATAAGTCACCAGGCGCAAACTGTCCGTATCTCCTAATTCATAATAATGATTGGCAAGAATAGCATAAGCGTCACTGATATTAGCCGTATCTTTCCGCTCTTTTGCCAATTCAAGGAAGTGCATACCCAAGGGTAGAAAATTCGGTTTGCCATTCGCTTTCCGTACACTGTCGGCAAGCGATTTCAGATCAACAGTCTCTTGTCCCATAACTGTCCCGAAACAAAAAAACAAGCATACCAACATGGCACACAAGCATATCCGAGGGTATTGCATAAGGATGATTGGTTTTTAAAGTGCGCATAAAAATAGTGCTTTTCCCGCTTGTATGTCAGCAACTATTTAAAAGTATAACAAATCTTAACCTGCCAATCATTATACATATTTGAATTGCAGTGATTATCTTTGTGCCTTAAATTCACTTTAGTGACTCAGATTATGACCAAAAACAACTCCATACTCATCAAAGGCGCACGCGTCAACAACCTGAAAAATATAGACGTAGAAATACCCCGGAACAAACTTGTCGTCATCACCGGGTTGTCCGGTTCGGGTAAATCCTCCCTGGCATTCGACACACTTTATGCTGAAGGACAACGTCGTTATGTAGAAAGCCTGAGCAGTTATGCCCGCCAGTTCCTGGGACGTATGAGCAAGCCTGAATGTGACTTTATCAAAGGGATTCCGCCGGCCATTGCCATAGAACAGAAAGTGAGCAGCCGCAATCCGCGTTCCACTGTCGGCACCTCTACCGAAATATACGAATACCTGCGATTATTGTATGCCCGCATCGGACGGACATTCAGTCCCATTAGCGGAGAGGAAGTAAAAAAACATTCCACTGAAGATATCGTAAACTGTATGTTAGGCTATCCGGAAGGGACAAGATACACAGTGCTCGCTCCGATATTGCTACGTGAAGACCGTACCATGAAACAGCAACTGGACATTGATATGAAGCAAGGTTTCAATCGTCTGGAAGTAAACGGAGAGATGATACGCATTGATGAATACGAACCCAAGAAAGGAGATACCGTTTTCTTATTGATAGACCGTATGGTAGCATCCAAAGAAAAAGATGCGGTCAGCCGACTGACGGACTCTGCCGAAACGGCGATGTACGAAGGCGACGGTGCCTGTCTGCTCCGGTTCTATCAGCCTGACGGAACAACCAGCCTGTATCGCTTCAGCACTAAATTCGAAGCAGACGGTATTGCTTTTGAAGAGCCGAGCGACCAGATGTTTTCCTTCAACTCCCCCATCGGTGCCTGCCCTGAGTGCGAAGGCTTCGGTAAAGTAATCGGTATTGATGAACATCTGGTGGTGCCCAACCGTTCGCTGTCCGTTTACGACGGCGCCGTGGTGTGCTGGCGCGGTGAAGTGATGGGTGAATGGAAAGATATGGTGATACGAGGTGCCGAAAGAGCGGGATTCCCTATCTTTACACCTTACTATGAGTTGACGGACGCACAACGCCGGATGCTATGGGAAGGCACTCCTTACTTCCAGGGTATCAACGCCTTCTTTAAGATGGTGCAGGAAAATCAGTACAAGATACAATATCGCGTGATGTTGGCACGCTATCGTGGCAAAACACTTTGCCCGAAGTGCCATGGCACCCGCTTAAAACCCGAAGCCGGCTATGTACGAGTAGGAGGACGAAATATTTCCCAACTCGTAGATCTGCCGATTACGGAGCTGAAAAACTTCTTCGATAACCTGCAACTGGATAAGCACGACAAAGATGTTGCTACCCGTATTCTCACGGAAATCAACAGCCGTATCCGCTTCCTTCTCGATGTCGGATTGGGCTACCTGACACTGAACCGTCTCAGCAACTCGCTTTCGGGTGGTGAAAGTCAACGTATTAATCTAGCCACTTCACTGGGCAGCAGCCTGGTAGGTTCACTCTACATTCTTGACGAACCCAGTATCGGACTACACAGTCGCGATACCGACAAGTTGATACACGTATTGCGTCAATTGCAACAACTGGGCAACACGGTTGTCATCGTGGAACATGATGAAGAAATCATCCGTGCGGCGGATTACATCATAGATATCGGGCCGAAAGCCGGACGTCTGGGCGGACAAGTGGTCTATCAGGGAGATATGAAAGATTTGCAGCCGAACAGCGATAGCTACACCGTCCGGTATCTACTAGGAGAAGAAGAAATACCTGTCCCGGAACATCGCCGCCCATGGAATAACTACATAGAACTGACCGGGGCACGCGAAAATAACCTGAAAGGGGTAAACGTACGCTTTCCTCTGAATGTAATGACTGTAGTGACCGGCGTCAGCGGATCGGGAAAGAGTACTCTGGTACGCGACATCTTCTTCCGTGCCCTGAAACGCGAACTGGATGAGTGCAGCGAACGTCCGGGCGAATTCGCTTCTATCGGCGGTGACCTGCAAAACCTGCGAAATGTAGAATTTGTAGATCAGAACCCTATCGGCAAATCCAGTCGTTCAAATCCTGTAACTTATATCAAGGCTTACGACGAAATCCGCAAACTATGGGCAGATCAACCACTTGCCAAACAAATGGGATACACTGCCGGCTACTTTTCATTTAACAGTGAGGGCGGACGTTGCGAAGAATGTAAAGGTGACGGAACCATCACAGTAGAAATGCAATTCATGGCCGACTTGGTGTTGGAATGTGAAACCTGCCACGGAAAACGCTTCAAAGCTGATACATTGGAGGTTAAATTCCATGACGCTAACATCTACGATGTACTGGAAATGACCGTGAACCAAGCTATAGAGTTCTTCACCAAGTACGGACAGAAGAAGATAGTAAAAAAACTCGCTCCACTACAAGATGTAGGATTAGGCTACATCAAACTGGGACAATCTTCCTCTACCCTTTCAGGTGGTGAAAACCAACGCGTGAAGCTGGCTTATTACCTCAGTCAGGAAAAGGCAGACCCTACCCTGTTCATCTTCGACGAACCGACTACAGGATTGCATTTCCATGATATTCGCAAATTATTGGAAGCTTTCGATGCCCTGATATTACGTGGACACTCCATCGTAATCATCGAGCATAACATGGACGTTATCAAGTGTGCCGACTATGTGATAGACCTCGGACCGGAAGGTGGTGACAAAGGTGGAAATCTGGTAGCGGCAGGTACACCGGAAGAAGTGGCAAAATGTGCGGCAAGTTATACAGGACGATTCCTGCAAGAAAAGCTGCACATGAAATAATTGAATTTATAATAACCTGCAAAGCGGAAAAATCTTAGCCTGTTTAATTCATAATAGGAGTTAAAGGAGTTATCACTTCTTTAACTCCTCTAACCCCTGCGTATGAGTTATGTAAGTTAGAAGTAGAAACCGAAACCAACCTTCAGACCAAATACCGAACGGTCACCGTTTACGTTCCAGTACACAGCCGGCTCAAGTGTCACCGTCCTCGACAGGAAGAAAGCGTAACCCGCTTCCGCACCGAAAGAAAACTTGGTATCATCGCTTGCCCCCCAATCCCAACGATCTACGTTGACATCAGCGCCCAGATATAGACCAATCTTACTGAAATAGTAACGACCGCCTACACCGAGGGTATAAACATCCGTATCACCTCCTTTTTCATTCCACTTGGCTCCTGCATGTATCAGTAACGCCACATTATCCAGCAGAAACGCACCACCTTTGGCTTCAATGCCAAATGAGGTCTTGTCTGTCTCTGTATTATGCGACAAGCCTAAGCCGGAAATCGACGGATTCAAGATCCACTTTCCTTTTTCAAATTGTGCCTGGGCAGCCACTGTGGCCACAAGCAGACAAACGAGTAATGCTAATTTTTTCATTGTTACTTATTAGTTTTTGGTGTTATTGTACTTTTCATCTTCCTCTTTACGTTTTCGCTGCAAGTCTTCTTTCTTACGCAACACCAACCAGAGGATAAACACAATGATATAGGATGCTGCAACAGTGACGTATTTTTCCGTATCACTGATAACAGTGTTGCGCGGCAGGAAATAAGCTGCCGTAGCACTCACATAGATAAGCAGAGCAATCGTGATGCTTGTAGATTTTTTAAATCTCTTCATTACCAAAGTTTTTTAGTCGTTTTAAAATACCAGATACTAAACCAGAGTGCAGCTACCACAGCCGCCAGAATGGCAACACCAAGAGCAGCCTGAGGTCCTAAGCCAAAGCCTTCGGGGGCTATGCAGATGTATGTTGTACAAACAGTTGTCATAAATACAGCCGGAACATAAGTTACATAAAAGTAATGCCCTTTCTTTTCACGCACCAGATAGACGGTAATCGCCCAAAGCGTAAAGACGGAAAGCGTCTGATTGGTCCATGCAAAGTAACGCCAAATCATGTCAAAGCCCTCTTTGTCGCTCAAACTGTAGAGCAACAAACCAATAGCAGCGAGAAACATAGGAATACATATATACAAACGACGACGCATGGATTTTTGTTCCATTCCGAGGAAGTCTGCCACAATAAGGCGGGCAGAGCGGAAAGCGGTGTCACCACTCGTGATAGGCGCGGCAATCACACCTAATATAGCAAGGAATCCTCCCGCAGTACCGAGCCAATCTTTGGTGATAGCATCCACTACTACGGCAGCATTCGTCTCCCCCATTCCGTTTTCATGAAAGAAATAGGTGGCAGCTGCAGCCCAAATCAGGGCAACAATACCTTCGGTAATCATAGCGCCATAGAACACAGGGCGACCGTGACGTTCACTCGTCATACAACGAGCCATCAACGGACTTTGCGTAGCATGGAAACCACTGATAGCACCACAGGCTATGCTGACAAACATAATCGGGAAAATGGGCAGTTCAGCGGCATTAGGATTCGTATTCTGCAAGCCGTCCCAGAATTCCGGCAAGACAGGATGCTTCACATAAAGCATCACCAGTATACCCACCGCCATAAATAGCAATGCAATAGCAAAAAGCGGATATATCTTACCTATAATTTTATCAACCGGCAACAAAGTGGCAAAAATATAATAGATAAATACCACTATTATCCAGAACGTAACATCCAAAGATTCCGGTGTCAGTTTTGCCAGCAATCCGGCAGGACCGGCCACAAAGACAGCTCCTACCAATATCATCAAAAGAACGGTAAAGCCACGCATCACCTGCTTGGTAGTCACTCCCAGATAGCGACCGATGATCTCCGGCAAGCTTTCACCGCCATTACGCAGAGAGAGCATACCTGCCAGGTAATCATGTACGGCTCCGGCAAAGATACTGCCGAGCACAATCCACAAATAAGATGATACACCAAATTTAGCCCCCATAATAGCACCGAAGATAGGACCCAAACCGGCAATATTGAGAAATTGTATCATGAAAATCTTCCAGGTGGGCAAAGGGATATAATCCACCCCATCGGTCTTAGTCAAAGCAGGCGTCTTACGATCGTCAGGACCGAAAATATGTTCGATGAAACGCCCGTAAAGAAAATAACCTGCTATTAATGCCAGCAGACAAAGCGTAAATGTAATCATGGTGCGTTATTCATTATTTTTAATGGACGCAAATGTAATAGTTTCTAAGGAAACTGCACAACATTCTCAAGTGTTTTACTTATCTTCGCCGCTAAAAATGACAGAAATAAAGAAGGAAAAGAGAATTTGCTTAGAATAAGTATTAGGTATTACAATAAAATCTCTATCAACATGAAACAGTTACTTCTCACTATATTATTTATCACATTCGTTCTGCCCCTTACCGCGCAATCCGCCGGTGAGATGGTTACCCATCCTCCAAAATACGAAGTGCGCGCTGCCTGGGTCACCGCCGTCTATGGTTTGGACTGGCCCCGTACCCGTGCCACCAGTCCCGAAGGCATCCGAAAACAAAAGGCAGAACTAGTCGAGATACTTGACCGACTGAAAGATGCTAACTTCAACACTGTGCTCTTCCAGACGCGAACGCGCGGTGATGTGCTCTACCGCTCGGAGATAGAACCGTTCAACTCCATCCTGACCGGGAAAACAGCTGCTGATCCGGGATACGATCCACTGGCTTTCGCCATAGAAGAGTGTCATAAGCGTGGTATGGAGTGCCATGCCTGGATGGTAGCCATTCCGTTAGGCAATCGCAAGCATGTTGCCAATCTGGGCAATGCCTCCGTAACCAAACAGAAATCCGCTATTTGTGTGCCTTATAAGCGTGAATACTTCCTCAATCCCGGAAATCCGGAAACCAAAAAATATCTGATGAGCCTTGTACGCGAAGTCGTAGAAAAATATGACGTGGATGGCGTCCACTTCGATTATCTGCGTTATCCGGAGAATGCTCCCCGATTCCCTGACACCTATGATTTCCGGAAATATGGCAAAGGACGCGACCTCGCCCAATGGCGCAGGGATAACATTACGGAAATCGTCCGCCACCTCTACAAAGGTGTGAAAGCCCTGAAGCCCTGGGTAAAGGTAAGTACCTGCCCTGTAGGAAAATATCGTGATACTTCCCGTTATCCTTCCCGCGGATGGAATGCTTTCCATACGGTCTACCAGGATGCGCAAGGTTGGTTGGGTGAAGGCATACAGGATCAGATATATCCCATGCTTTATTTCCGGGGCAACCACTTCTATCCCTTTGCCCTCGACTGGCAGGAACAAAGCAACGGACGCCAGATCATTCCCGGACTGGGTATCTATTTCCTCGACCCTAACGAAGGCGACTGGACACTGGATGAAGTGGAGCGTCAGATAAACTTTACCCGTGCCCACAAACTGGCAGGCCAGGCCCACTATCGTGTGAAGTATCTGATGGACAACACCCAAGGGTTGTATGACGCACTGACAGAGAACTTCTACACCGCCCCTGCCCTGCAACCCGCCATGCCCTGGATAGACAACACGCCGCCCACTGCCCCTACCCGGCTAACCGTCATCCGGCAACCGGACGGATACATCCACCTCAGCTGGATGCCCGCCACGGACAATGACAGACGCAACCCGCCGACCTACGTCATCTACGGCTCGGACACCTACCCGGTGGATACCTCGAATCCGGAGAATATCATTGCCCAACGAGTGCAGGGAACGGAATACACGTATGCTCCTGTCCGCCCTTGGACGGCAAAATGCTATTTTTCCGTCACTGCCGTAGACCGTTGCGGCAATGAAAGCGAGGCATGCAGATAACACTCCCGAATGCCACACCTTAGCTCCCCGAATGCCACACTTTCTCGTCCCCAATGCCACACTTGGGCAGTCGTGAAGTGCGGCATCGGCGACAATGAGATGTGGCATTTCACCCGCCAAGGTGTGGCATTCGGGACGCTGAAGTGTGGTATCCAACCAATGAAGCCCTGCATTCGGACTATGAAGCCCCGCATCCGGACAGCGGGATTCAAGATTGAAAAAATCATCATCTGCGGCGGCGGCGGTTTTTTCTTTTTTTTTCTTCTGCTGCTGTTGTTATATCTTTTATATTCTCTTTATTAACTGCATCAACACTTTCTATAACAGTACTATCATTCAGCGCTTTAACTAATTTTTCAGCATTTTTCTTCTGCTTTTCCTCTGTCGTTTTTTGCCGTTTTTCGTCATTTTTCGACTCAGAAACTGACGTTTCTAATGCACTTTCGTTCATTTTCGGGGCTTTTTTTCGAGCTGTTTCTTCCGGTTTTTCATCTTCAACTTCATTTGTTTCCTTCCGCACCTGAGCCCGTTGTTCTATCGGATTCAGCTCGGCAGGCATGAAGGAGCCGTCCTCTTCAAAATCGAAAAGCCCGTAGTCGAAAATAATCTTTTTGACATAGGCAAAAGAAATTTTATACATCTTACAGTAAGGGCGCAGAAACTTCATGTCGCCACATGAGTCGGGCAACATAGCCAGTTTCTCGATCACAAACCAATAAGCTCCCGTTCCCTTGAGCTTTTCCTTCTCCAGCAGATACTGCATTCTGGGGTCGCACATCGCCATCAGCGGATGTTGCAGATAGAAATTTCTTTTCATCTTCTCTTTATGTTTTAGTTTAAGGCCATAAAGATAAGCATACCGCATGAGACAACCGGAGGTTCCGTGAGGTTCCGTGAGGTTATGTGAGGTTCCGTGAGGTTAAATGAGGTTCCGTGAGGTTAACACACCTCCACCCGCACGTAAGCCCTATATCTGCTTTGAGGAGTAACCGGCACCAAGGACAAATAGCCGGAAACGATCCTTCCATCCTCCACTACCAATGGATAATCCCTCGTGTCCTGTTCATGCTGCGCCCGCAAAGCTTCGGCAGAAGGGAAATTGTCGACATTAAAAATTCCCTTGCTACCGGGAGCGACGAAATTATCATAAAGCTGGCGGGCAACCATTCCCATGGTCATGCGCACATTAACTTCAACATGTGGATGAACAGCGTACGGATATCCCCTCTGATCCGGACAGATCATCATATCTATCCCCATAGGGCCGGAATAATACCTGCCATAAATTCCTGATATAACTTCCTGCACATGCTCACGAATGCTCACGAATGCTTCCAACGGGATATACTGCAGAATCCACTGCTCCACTTCCGCATTAGAGACCAGCATATTGCCACGATAAGCCCCTTTCTCATCCGTAAAAAAACGCGAGTAACCGCTAAACAACACCTTCCCCCTGCCATTGGAGTAGAATTCCATGGCAAAATCTCCCACCTTTTTATATATAGGTTCCAGTACAACAGCTCCGTATTTCGCTATTTCCCGGTTACACCAATCCGCTGTAGATTTCGCCATCCCGTGGCGACACCAACGCAAGCCTCTTCCGCTACCCGACCACAGAGACTTGAACAGGTAACCATCCTTATATTTATCGTCCCAATCCGAGGAATAAGATTCCCCTTCGCCATCCCCTATTATCATATAATGGCGTCCACAAACACATTTGGGGACATTAGGCAGTTCAAACGTCAGACCCAAAGTCATTCCATACGAACGGGAAGAAAGTAGGCGACACTCGCACAACTCCGCTTCCGTGATCAGTTTGTGTTCGGCAATACCGGCTTTCCGCATGCGCTTGTGGAAAGCACGATTCCATCCCCAGGGTACGACTTGGGATTCCGCGTAATCGGGCAATTCCGGTTCGGTGACCAATTGCACGGAAAGAGGAAACAATTGTTTCATTTTCTGCAGGTAATCCGCATTATAAGCTGACGAGGCAAGTACCGCGCTGCCGGGCTGGGCATACCAAACAGGTAATAAAGCGAGATCCTGAGCCATCCGGCGGATAGATGCAGGAGCCATATAATTCTCTTCATCACTAGCAAGTGCCATGTCCGTGTCTGGGTTAAATACATAGAGTTTCATACTATTACAGTTCTTTATTATTTAAGGCCGCAAAATTACAGAGAAAAACAAGGCAAAGCAAATATATAAACTTCACTAACAAAAAAGATATTTTGCCATCTCTACTTTGCAATTCTATAAAAAAGACGTATATTTGTCGCCCGATAAACCGAATTTAACAGCATGGAAGCATTCTACCGCACACACGCCTATCTTGTTGAGCATACCAATGCCCCCGTTCGCCGTGACCTCATGGATGAGATCAACTGGAACGACCGTCTTATCGGTATTAAAGGAACGCGTGGTGTAGGTAAAACCACGTTTCTGTTGCAATACGCTAAAGAGAAATTCGGCACTGACCGTTCCTGCCTCTTTATTAATATGAACAATTTCTACTTTTCTTATTTCAGCATCGTTGATTTCGCTTATGAATTCCAACGCCGCGGCGGAAAAGTATTGCTGATAGACCAGGTATTCAAACATCCGGACTGGAGCAGGGAACTGAGAATGTGTTACGACCGCTTTCCAAACCTCAAAATAGTGTTTACCGGTTCGTCCGTGATGCGACTGAAAGAAGAAAACCTGGAACTGCGTGATATAGTGAAGAGTTATAACCTGCGTGGTTTCTCCTTCCGTGAGTATCTGAACCTGCAAACAGGCATGAAGTTCCGTGCTTATACACTGGAAGAAATTTTGAGCAACCACGAACAGATTGCCAAAGGCATCCTTTCGAAGGTACGCCCACTGGATTACTTACAGGACTATCTGCACCACGGTTTCTATCCGTTCTTTTTGGAAAAACGCAATTTCTCGGAGAATCTACTGAAAACCATGAATATGATGGTAGAAGTGGACATCCTGCTTATCAAACAGATTGAACTGAAATATCTTTCAAAAATCAAGAAATTGCTTTATATGCTGGCAGTAGACGGTCCGAAAGCCCCGAACGTAAGCCAGTTGGCAAACGACATACAAACATCCCGTGCCACGGTGATGAACTACATCAAATATTTGGCAGATGCACGCCTTATCAATATGGTATATCCGAAGGGAGAAGAATTCCCCAAGAAACCATCGAAGATTATGATGCACAACTCTAACCTGATGTACTCCATCTATCCCGTGAAAGTGGAAGAACTAGATGTGTTAGACACTTTCTTCGCAAATTCCTTGTGGAAAGATCACAAGGTGAACAAAGGCGACAAAAACATGTCGTTTCTGGTGGACGATGTGATGCCTTTCAAGATTTGTCCGGAAGGAATGAAAATAAAGAATAATCCCGGCATCACCTACGCCCTGCACAAAGCGGAAATAGGAAGAGGGAATCAGATTCCACTCTGGATGTTCGGCTTTTTATATTGAGATTTATTCACTTAATAATAATTCAATTTAGTTATGACTAAACAGAAGAAATTCATTACTTGTGATGGTAACCAGGCTGCTGCGCATATCTCGTATATGTTCTCTGAAGTAGCTGCTATCTATCCCATCACTCCCTCTTCTACGATGGCTGAGTACGTAGATGAATGGGCTGCCGCAGGACGCAAAAACATCTTCGGCGAAACAGTATTGGTACAGGAAATGCAATCGGAAGCCGGTGCTGCCGGAGCTGTTCACGGTTCATTGCAAGCCGGTGCGTTGACTTCAACGTACACTGCATCTCAAGGTCTGTTGCTGATGATCCCGAATATGTACAAGATTGCCGGTGAATTCCTGCCTTGCGTATTCCACGTATCAGCCCGTACACTGGCTTCTCACGCTCTGTGTATCTTCGGTGACCACCAGGACGTTATGTCAACCCGTATGACAGGTTTCGCCATGTTGGCAGAAGGTTCTGTACAGGAAGTTATGGACCTCTCCGGTGTAGCCCACCTGGCAACCATCAAGAGCCGTGTACCGTTCGTTAACTTCTTCGATGGTTTCCGTACTTCTCACGAAATCCAGAAGATCGAGATGTTAGAAAATGACGATCTCGCTCCACTGCTTGACCAGGAAGCTTTGGCTGAATTCCGTGCTCGCGCATTGAACCCGATGAATCCGGTTGCCCGTGGTATGGCTGAAAACCCCGACCATTTCTTCCAGCACCGTGAATCATGCAACAACTACTACGAAGCAGTTCCTGCTATTGTAGAAGAATACATGAATGAAATTTCTAAAATCACAGGACGTAAATACGGATTGTTCGATTACTATGGTGCTGAAGACGCAGAACGCGTAATCATCGCTATGGGTTCTGTAACCGAAGCTGCCCGCGAAGCTATCGACCACTTGGTGGCTAATGGCGAAAAGGTAGGTATGGTTGCCGTACACCTGTATCGTCCATTCTCTGCTAAGCACTTCCTGGCTGCTGTGCCTAAGACCGCTAAGACTATTGCAGTTCTTGACCGTACGAAGGAACCGGGTGCTAACGGCGAACCGTTATACCTCGATGTAAAAGACTGCTACTATGGTGCAGCCGATGCTCCGGTAATCGTAGGCGGTCGTTACGGTTTGGGTTCTAAGGACACTACTCCCGCCCAGATCATTGCCGTATACAAGAACTTGGCTATGCCGATGCCGAAGAACCACTTCACTATCGGTATCGTAGACGACGTAACCTTCACTTCACTTCCTCAGGAAGAAGAAATCGCATTGGGCGGCGCAAGCATGTTCGAGGCTAAATTCTACGGACTGGGTGCTGACGGTACAGTAGGTGCTAACAAGAACTCTGTGAAAATCATCGGTGACAATACCGACAAACACTGCCAGGCTTACTTCTCTTACGACTCAAAGAAGTCAGGTGGTTTCACTTGTTCTCACTTGCGTTTCGGTGATACTCCGATCCGTTCTACATACTTGGTAAACACTCCGAACTTTGTGGCTTGCCACGTTCAGGCTTACCTGCACATGTACGATGTAACCCGCGGTTTGCGCAAGAACGGTACATTCCTGCTGAATACAATCTGGGAAGGCGAAGAATTGGCTAAGAACCTGCCTACCCGCGTGAAGAAATATTTCGCTAAGAACAATATCTCTGTATACTATATCAACGCAACTCAGATTGCACAGGAAATCGGTTTGGGTAACCGTACCAATACAATCCTGCAATCTGCATTCTTCCGTATCACAGGTGTAATTCCTGTTGACTTGGCTGTAGAACAGATGAAGAAATTCATCCAGAAGTCTTACGGTAAGAAGGGTGAAGATATCGTAAACAAGAACTATGCTGCCGTTGACCGTGGTGGTGAATACAAGCAATTGACCGTTGATCCTGCTTGGGTTAACCTGGCTGACGACGCTAAGACTGAAAACAACGATCCTGCATTCATCAACGAAGTAGTTCGTCCGATTAATGCACAAGATGGCGACTTGTTGCCGGTATCTGCATTCAAGGGCATCGAAGATGGTACTTGGTATCAAGGTACAGCTAAATACGAAAAACGTGGTGTAGCTGCTTTCGTTCCCGAATGGAATGCTGAAAACTGTATCCAGTGTAACAAGTGTGCTTATGTTTGTCCTCACGCCTCTATCCGTCCGTTCGTTCTGGATGCTGAAGAGCAGAAGGGTGCAAACTTCGAGATGCTGAAAGCTGTAGGTAAAGTATTCGACGGTATGACATTCCGTATCCAGGTTGATGTTCTCGACTGTCTGGGTTGCGGTAACTGTGCCGACATCTGTCCGGGTAATCCGAAGAAGGGTGGCAAGGCTTTGACTATGAAACATCTGGAAAGCCAGTTGAACCAAGTTCCTAACTGGGATTACTGCGCTGAAAAGGTAGCAAGCAAGCAACATCTGGTTGATGTTAAAGCTAACGTAAAGAACTCTCAGTTCGCTACTCCGTTGTTTGAATTCTCAGGCGCTTGCTCCGGTTGTGGTGAAACTCCGTACGTGAAGTTGATCACTCAGTTGTTCGGTGACCGCGAAATGGTAGCCAATGCAACAGGATGTTCTTCTATCTACTCCGGTTCAGTACCTTCTACTCCTTATACTAAGAACGAAAAGGGTCAAGGTCCTGCTTGGGCAAACTCTTTGTTCGAAGATTTCTGCGAATTCGGTTTGGGTATGGAGCTCGCTAATGAAAAGATGCGCGACCGTATCGTGAAACTGTTCAACCAGATTCTGGAAGGTGACAATGCTCCTGCTGAGGCTAAGGAAGTATTGAAAGCATGGATTGAAAACATGTACGATGCAGACAAGACTAAAGAACTTGCACCTCAGATCGAGGCTATCATCGAGCAAGGCATCGCTGCCGGCTGCCCGGTTAGCAAGGAACTGAAAGGCTTGACTCAATATTTAGTAAAACGCAGCCAGTGGATCATCGGTGGTGACGGTGCTTCTTACGATATCGGTTACGGTGGTCTCGACCATGTAATCGCCAGCGGTAAGGACGTTAACATCCTGGTTTTGGATACTGAGGTTTACTCTAACACAGGTGGTCAGTCTTCTAAGGCTACTCCGGTGGGTGCTATCGCTAAGTTTGCCGCTGCCGGTAAGCGTGTACGTAAGAAAGACCTCGGCTTGATGGCTACTACTTACGGTTACGTTTACGTAGCTCAGATCGCTATGGGTGCTGACCAGGCTCAGACTCTGAAAGCAATCCGCGAAGCTGAAGCTTATCCCGGACCGTCACTCATCATCGCTTACGCTCCGTGTATCAACCACGGTCTGAAGCTGGGTATGGGCAAGAGCCAGGCTGAGGAAGAAAAGGCTGTTAAGTGCGGTTACTGGCACTTGTGGCGTTACAACCCGGCTTTGGAAGCTGAAGGCAAGAATCCGTTCCAGCTGGATAGCAAAGAACCGGATTGGGCTGGATTCCAGGACTTCCTGAAGAGCGAGGTTCGTTACTCTTCTGTAATGAAACAATATCCTTCAGAAGCTGCTGAACTGTTCCAAGCTGCCGAAGACAATGCCAAGTGGCGTTATAACAGCTACAAGCGTCTGTCTAAAGAAAACTGGGGTGCTGATGCCGAATAATTTCGATTATTGAAATAGTAAATAATAAACTCTGAAAAATGAAGGCTGCACCGTGAACCGGATGCAGCCTTTATTTGTTTTCAAACAAAAGCAACGAACATTATGATTGGATTCATTATTTGGATTATAGGCCTGATACTTGCTATCAAAGCCGTATTGGAAATTATGCAATGGAAGGTAGATGGCGTCAAGAAACTATTGGTCGCTATTCTTGTATTGCTCACCAGTTGGATCGGACTGATCTTTTATTATTTCTGGGGAAGAGACAATTTACCTTCAATGTTGAAATAAACAGATCTATCTGTATAAAAAAGAAAATGCCGTACTTAAATTACGGCATTTTCTTTTTTTATTAAGCTATGTACGTCTTCCTCCGTTCCAGCGAACGGACCGTAGCTCTGTAGTTTGACGGAACACATGGCAGCGGCAAAACAACCGGCTTCCTGATAAGATGCTCCTCTTTTACGCATATACAGATAGCCCGCCATATACGTATCCCCACAACCGGTAGCATCGGCAACATTCTCTACCGGATATGCCGGAATTTCATAGAATCGTTCATCAACATAAATAAGTGAGCCTTTGTCTCCCAAAGTCAGCAAGACTTCCTTCACTCCCCAGTCCGCCAATTTAACAGCAGCATCATAAGGATCTGAGCATTGCGTAAGTACCTCCATTTCGTGTTCATTAGCTTTCAGGATATGGATATATTTCAAGGCTTCAGCTTTTTCAGCCCAGTCCACCGCCAATACTTCTTCGTTCTGTACTTCACGCAAATAACCCTGTACATCAAGAGAAAGTAATCCTTTCCCGGCAAGATATTTGATAACATCCAGTGAAAAATCATCCGCCAGTAAACTACCCAAATGAAAAATCCGGGCATTTACATCCTGCAAACCTTCAATCGTAAAAGGATCAGCCTTAGCAGTAACCCGCTGCTTTCTTTCATTGGTATCCTCGCCATAAATATTCTCAAAGCAGATGGAATGGATGCTGGGGAGTACTTTCACTTCAATGCCGTCTGTCCTCAAATCATCCACCACCGGCATCTCGCTATCAGCCAAGGCGGTGACAAGTTGGAATCCTTCCGTACTCAGGTGTTTGATGGCATGCGCAAAATAGAAAGAGGTTCCTCCGGGCATGTGCACAGTTTTCTGCGGAGTAACTACTTTATCCAAAGTAATATATCCGATACAACAAAGATCGTATTTCATAAAATATTCAGTTCCATTTTTCAGACTGCAAAAATAGCCAATAATTATCGTTTCTTCCCCCTGCAACACTATAAATTCTTCCGTTTTAAGAAATCCGTCGGACTTTCACCGAATTGTTCCTTATAACACTTCGTGAAATAAGACGGAGAAGAGAAACCGACTTCATAAGCAATTTCCGCAACCGTCATTTCTGAAGAAGCCAACAGGGAAATTGCTTTTTTAAGGCGTGCCTGGCGCAGCAATTCATTGGGAGCATAGTTAGTGAGTGATTTCAGTTTACGGTAGAGTTGCACGCGGCTCAGTCCCATATCTTTGCCTAAGTCTTCCACATTCAGTTCCGGATCTCTCATTTTCTCTTCCACAAGAGCCTTGAAGCGGGAAACAAAATCCTTATCCATATCGCTGATATTCTCTTTCGCCAACGTCTGGTTATCACCAAAAAACTGTCGAAGCTGACGACGGGAATCTATCAGATTACGGATACGGGACAAGAGCAATTGCGAATTGAAAGGCTTGGAGATATAAGAGTCCGCACCTCCATTGTATCCCTGGATGCGTTGCTCATCAAGCGAACAGGCAGTGAGAAGGATGACAGGGATATGGCAAGTCTGCAATTCCGTTTTCAGACGGCGGCAACACTCCACACCATCCATACCGGGCATCATTACATCGGAAATAATCACATCGGGGACGTACTTCATGGCAAGGCGTATGCCTGTAGCCGCTTCCGGTGCATCCAGTACATGATATTCTTCGGCGAGCAGCGTCTTTACATAATGACGGATATCGGCATTATCATCAATAACCAATACTGTGGGACGTCCCGTTGCTCCTGCCTCCTCTTCATCAGCCGATAACTCGCTTTCTACTAACGTAGCGGAAACTTCCGTCTCTTCGGCAGGCAGCGTCACCACGGTAGGATGATATTGGGAAATGCTCTGAGCCGGAAGAAGGACGGCAAATGTCGTTCCCTTCTCATCACTCTGAGCAGTAATTTGCCCGCCATGCATCTCCACAAAGGCGCGTACAAGAGCCAGTCCAATGCCTGTGCCCGCCTGATGACCATCTATCTGATAGAAACGCTCAAAGATGGCATCCACTTCTTGGGAAGAAACGTAGCTGCCGGAGTTGAAGACGGAGAAGCGAAGGCTCGCGACATCGGCTTGCAGGCTCACGACTATCTTTCCATTCTCAGGGGTATACTTCACGGCATTAGACAACAGATTGAAGTAGATGCGCTCCATCTTCTCGCAGTCCGCCATGATGCGGAAATCCGCATCGGGCATGGCTTCGAAGGAAAAAGAGATATGCTTTTTCAGGAGAGCCATGCGGAAGGAATCGTTCCAGCTACGGAAATTGCTCAACAGGTCGAAAGGCTCCAGATGAAGTTCCATGCGCCCGTTCTCTACTTTGCGGAAATCGAGAATTTGATTGACGAGACGAAGAAGGATATTAACGTTCTTCTTCATCAGTTCCAATAACTGACGGGAATGTTCCCCGAGGGATTTATCAGCAAGAAGCTGGTTTATGGGGTCAGCAATCAGAGTCAGCGGAGTACGGAAATCATGAGAAACATTGGTAAAGAACACCAGCTTGGCGTGAGTGGCTGCTTCCAATTCATGGGAAAGTTGTTCCAACTGCTCCTTTTGCTGGATAAGTTGCTCCTTCTGTTGCGTCAACTGTTGCTTCTGCGCTTCCAGTATCTCCTTCTGGCGGGAAAGTTCCCGGTTCAGACGGTTCTTAGTGCGCAACGAAAGATAAACGGCAACCAATAGACCGACAACCAGCAGGAGCACTAACAGACTACCAAACAGCACTACCTGTTGCGTGGCGTAACGGTCAAGATAATGATTCATCTTTCCGTTTAGCGTCTCTATTTTTCCGTCAAGGGTGGCAATATGCGTGGTCTGCATCTGCATAATCTGGGCATTGGTACTGTCCACAACAGAGGTATTTAATATCGTTTCGCGCGGGAAATCACGTTTATTCAGAATGTCCATTGCTATCTGTATCACCCGGTCGCCACCGGTGGGATAAATAAATGTGGCATCCAGTTCGCCTTTCAGCACCTGTTCCACACCATATCCTTCGCCGGACAGGGCATCCGTACCAATGAAACGCATCTCTCCTGCCCTACCTTTCTGTCGGACAACAGCATAAGCGCCTGCAGCCATCCGGTCATTCTGCGCATACACCACATCTATCTGAGGGAAGTGCGTCAGCAGCGTATCCATCTTCTGTCCTGCCTCGGAACGTAACCATCCGGCATCTTCGCGAGCCAGAAGCTTGATGCCGGGGTAAGGGGAAATGGCAGAGACAAAGCCCTGATGGCGGTCCATCGCCGGCGTGGAACCGGTCAGACCAGATATCTCCACTACATTGCCTTGTCCGTGAAGCATATTAGCCACATAATGCCCGATGGCTTTTCCTAATTCATAATTGTCAGCACCGATATAAGCGGTGTATTTATCGGAAAGTATCTTGCGGTCGAAGACAATGACAGGGATGCCGCGGTCGTATGCTTCTTCCACTACCGGGGTGATGGGGGCGGCTTCGTTGGGGGCAATGACCAGTAAGTCCACGCCTTCCTCGATGAAATTGCGGATGTCCTCTATCTGACGGGCATTATCATCCTTCACGGTGCGGATGTCGATTTCCACTTCATCATAGAAGAGTGCTTCGCGCAACATCTCGTTATTCATCTGGTGGCGCCACTCATCGTCGCTGCACTGGGATACCCCGATACGGAAACGAGGTTCATGCCGGGCGCACGAAGCTGCCAGTCCGAAGAGGGAAAGTAAAGTTAGCAACAAGTAAACATTGTATCTTCTCATTGTCTTTTCGGTTGTTTTAAGTATCATAGAGAAATCAGAAACTCAGTCCTTTTTCACGACCGTGATTATAGACGTCTTCCAATCCATTGCCTGCAATGGTATAGAAATCGCCTCCCATCTCTTTCAAATCATGGTCAGGCTTTATAAAGCGGATGGTGGAGTCATTAATCCGGGCAGGAATTTCTTCTTCTGAGAAGAGATCAAAAGTCACTTTTTCTTTTTCTGTGCAGATGCAGATTATCTCTTTGTATCCCAATTCAGAAAGAGGAACAACGGGACAAATGGAAGTGTAACTACCGTCTACGTACGGTTTATTATTGATAAATGCGGGAATGTTCCAAGCATGAAGCATGCGGGTGGTGGCATAGGCCACTTCATCCAGGTTTTCTTTGGTCAGTAGCTCAGTCCGCTCATCAGAATGGGTATCGAACATCTGCAATTCGAGATTCTGGTTTTTCCATTCCGGTTTATGACGCAGGGCGTTTATCAGCAGCATTTGTCCCAGCCGCCTAGCTCCGTCCGATTGGGTGACTTGGGCAGCTTCTTCTGTTTTCACAAAACTGGTTGCCACCAACAGGCGGGCGGCTTGCGGGTTCCACAGATTGTTTTTAATCTCTGTCGATAGCCGTTGAATAGATTGCAGCATGGCACCGCTTTGGTTACCTTCGGCCTGGCTCGTTGCATATCCGTCGCTCCACAAGGAAAGGTCCAGTGCACTCACTTTATTAAATGCTGCAAAGACTGCTATCAAAACGGAAGAGGAACAGGATGCATACGCTTTCGCCCTTATTCCTTTCTCCTCAAAAGCTCTCAGAACGCCATGAGTGAACACATTCTTATATCCACCCGACATACAACAAATAGCGATATCATCCATATTTTTTAGGGTATTAGTATCGCAAATATAAAAATAAATTGCACTATAACAGTGCAATTTATTGAATATTCTGCACTATGACAGTGCAAATCAAGATAATGAAAGAAAAACTTCGTCAGCCGCCTATCATTGAGCAGTCAGCTCAACAACACGGCTTTGAGTTTGCCCTAAACCAAATACATCCAACCCGATTTTCATCAGATAATCACCGGAATATACTTTTCCATTAGCGACCAATCCGGAACTTGCAGCAGGCATCAGGTTGATTTCCTCCACTTTATACTGTTTGTTCGGGTCCAGACCTTGCAATTTCACCGCCAGCAGCTTTTCCTGAAAGCGCGGATGAATGTCATAAGCAAACAGAACCGCCTTGTTTGCATCCTTGCTTACATAATTCAGTGCCATGTGATTGCCCTCATACGGAGACACCAAACGATATTGATCACCATCCATTATAGCGTTTTGCAGACGCTTCCAGTTGGCAACAGCCGTCTGGCAGTAAGTCAATTCATCAGCCGTGAGTTCTTTCAGGCCAATATCAAAACCAAGCTTACACATAGAAGCTACATCCGTGCGGAATTTTACAGAAGTCGCTTTATTCCAACTGGTCACATGGGCATCCATAGCCTTTGCCGGAAAGAACTGGGAAAAACCCCATTGGATATAAATACGTTCTACAGGATCCGTATTATCGCTGCACCAGAACTCTGTGAAATATTTAAGCGCTTCGTAATCGCAACGGGCACCACCACCGGAACAGAGCATCATCGGGACATCAGGATAATTCGCTTTCACACGCTTCATAACATTATAGATACCGCGAACATGATCAATATACAACTGTCCCTGTTTGTTCTTCAGATACGGAGAATAGATATTGGTGATAGGACTGTTGCAATCCCATTTAAAGAAAGCAACTTCAGGATTCTCTTTCATTATATTCTCTACAACACCATATACATAATCCTGCACCTTCGGATTACTAAGGTCAAGTACCAATTGGTTACGGTAATAATACGTTTCACGATTAGGCAGTGTGATCGCCCAGTCCGGATGTTTCTCGAAGAGTTCGCTCTTGGGATTCACCATTTCGGGTTCAATCCAGATACCGAACTTCACATCTGCATCTTTGGCAGCTTTCACCAGCGCCGGAATGCCACCGGGCAATTTATCGTGATTCACATCCCAGTCTCCCAAACCTGCATGATCATTCTTACGGGGATATTTGTTCGCAAACCAACCATCGTCCAACAAGAACATATCTACACCCAGATGCTTGGCTTCCTTCATTAACTCGGCCAGTATCTCCTGGTTAAAGTTAAAGCCTGTATTTTCCCAGTTATTCAGAAGAGTCAGACGACTCCCTTTACCATCTTTCAAGCTATAGTTGCGTGCCCACTCATGGAGGTTACGGCTTCCTTTCCCGGCACCGTCATTACTTAAAGTAAATATGAATTCGGGAGTGGTAAACACTTCATTCGGTTTCAGTTCATAATTCGAAGCGTAAGGATTGATGCCGGGAATCACACGAAGATTCCCAACATTGTCCACTTCAAACGTAAAGCGGAAATTACCGGTCCATCCCAACGTACCCATCAATACATTTCCTTGATATTCACTGATCGGCTGATCCAATCCTACTTCAAAGAAAGGATGCGTATGCATGGCAGCACGGCTTCCCAACTTCGTATCAATTACTTTCTTACCAAATTGCAGTTGCTGGCTGCTCATTTGCGCTTCCTTTGCCCAATCACTGCTGAACTCAGTCAGATAATAAGCGGAATTATTGAAATAGAGCATAGCAGAGGCGTATGTAGAAAGCAGGACAGGTTTCTTTTCCTGATGCCTGATTTCACTCCAGGTCTTAATAACGTTTTCTTTCGGATAAGCCACATAGTACAGAGTGACGTCTACCGGATACTGATCGTCACGGAGATTAACCACAGTTTCCGTACCACCTTCAACCGCCTTGGAGGAAGAAGAAACATAATACAACATAGTGGACGGATTGCCATCGTTGTGAGTGATAGCGATAGCCGGTTCAAAGTAATCTTCATTACCCGAACCACCATACACTTCCCAACCGCGTTTACTTACACTACCATCGGCACCGGCATGGATATTCCACTGAAAGTTATTCAAATCCTGCTCATGCAGCAGTTTTTCACCTAAGTAAGTTTGGTACAGACGGCCGTTGTCACCTACCTGGAGCACCAGGTCTGTGTTATCCGTAGAAATACGGATCGTTTTGTTTTCCGCTGCATTGGCATACGATAATGTAGCACATGCAAAGAGAGTTACAAGTAAATTTTTCATGGTGTACAATGAATTTAGTTACAAAAATATATTAAATTAATTTAGAATGAAAGGCTTGCACTGAATTCCAGTGTAAATGGACGCAAGTAATTACCACTCATATAGTGATCTTTGAATTTACCTGCTTCTTCCTTGCCCAGTAGTTCGGCACCGCTGATAGTTCCGCTTGCACCCTTTTGATTCAGGAAGTTCACTACCGTTGCACCTAATGAGAGATGCTTATTCACTTTCCAGTTCATACCACCGAAGGTTTCCCAACGACCGTTGAAATAGAGGGCATTAGTCAGATTGGCATACGTCTTCCCGAAATAACGGAAACTGAGCCACAAGCGCAGATCGGGAGTTATGTTATAACTGGGATCTATTTCAGCCAATATCTGCGGAATTTCCTTCACAATGTTGCCGTTAGCATTCAGGTCGGGCACTCCTTCAAAGGGAGATTTGATGAAGTAGTTGTTATAAGTCGGCTTCTGGTAAGTGAACAGGGCATGCAGATGGAAACCTTTGAAAGGATTGATTTCAGCGGAAGTGGTCCAACCCAATGTCTTGATATCGTAAATCAGCAAGGTCGTTTTGGACTGCGTTGTTCCCGGTTTGGTTACATTCTGCTGGTCTATATTATTCGACTTGGAAATATAAGTAATCATGGAAGTCAGGTTTATCCAGTCATTCTGATAAAATAATCCGCCACGCAGCAAAGGGATAGTCACACGCTTATATTGCTCTTCGGTAGGTCCTGTTCCGGCATATTCATTGATACGCGGGAAGCGGGTGGCGACAGTTCCGTCGGCAGTCAGTCCGAAGTTCTTGGTCAACTTATAAGTGAATTGTGCCGTTGCAGCATAGTTCAGCTTATCTTTTACTACTTTATGCGGCTGTATATTTTCAGTAGAAAGTATATTCCCTTGATTGTCCGTATATTCGTGAGTATCACCAATGTGGAAGCCGGAATAGCGACCGTAAGGAATCTGATCGGCAGACATACGATAATATTCCAGACGGGCACCATAATAGACAGTGAATTTCGGACTTACCTGCCAGTTATCCGTAAAGTAGGCAGCCAGTTTGTTTTCGGTCCCTTTGGTATATTCCGGACTCAGCTCATTGAAACCACTGAATTTAGCGGTACCCCCGTCAGCTGCCACACGATTCAGTATCTGCGGATATTCAGCAACCGTGCCTACCCATTGAAAAGAAGAAGAGTGATAATCCAAATGATAAAACCATTCATTCAGCCCCAGGCGTACGTCATGGTCGCCTATCTTCTTTTTCAGTTCGGAAGTAAGCAATGCGTTCTTCACTTTGCCAAGATGCAACCAGGTACGCCTGCCTTCGACCAATCCGCTATAGGCATCCTCCGAACCATCCTGAAAAAGGCCGTCCGCCACCGTGGCTTTGCTGATGTTGCTACCACCAAAGTCCACATAGTTAGCTTCGGGAGCATTCATAAACTTGGCATTCAGCGTCCAGTTCAGATTGTTACGGAAGGTATAATCAAACAGCATAGCCACTTCATGCGCCTTATTGCCTGTGAAGTCACCAAACCGACCGCTCTTCATCTTTCCGTCCATCACATCCATGTATTGAAAACGTCCACCTTCGGGGGCATACGAAGAAGTTCCTAACTTGAAGCCAGGAATTTCTTTCACACTGCCATCTCCCACATAGATAAACGGAGCAGCGTTAATCATCGAACCCAGTGCGCTGCTTTTTGAGAACTTATAGATCACGGAGAACCTTCCGCGATTATTGTTGAAAAGGCGCGTCAGCCCTGCATGATAAAGTTGGGTACGGTCACTGAAGTTTTCAAACTTAGGAGAGAAGCTACCCGGATCGAAGTTCTGATAGATGCTAGCCGTATAGAGCCAGTGGTTTCCGATGCCACCGGACACATTCATGTCTATATTTTGCCATCCAAAATGGTTGGTGCGGTAATTCAAGACTCCTTTGAACTCCTTTTGCCCCAATTTGGAGAAAGAATTTACGGAATAAGCGATGTTTCCGGTAGCAATAGCAGATTCAGACGGTGTCATCAGCCCTACTTCGCCCAGGCTGGCATCGCTGCGCCAGTGAGTAGCCAGCTTATGCACAGCCGAAGAATAGACAGCGGGTAACCCGTTTTCATACACATTTACATCTTCACTGGGAAGTCCGATCTGAATTTCACGGGGCTTGTTTGCATCCGAAGCATTCAGCATCACATTGCGTTCGCTGACCTCCGTTTTTTTACTACTGATAGTGTCATTCTCTACCGGTTTGCTCGCCGTTGCAATAGTAGCGAATGATAAGGCTGCCGATATGACATAAGAAAAGAGACTTGCTTTCATACTATTAATGAATTTAAAATTAAACTTTCGGTTCAAGGCATCAGATAGGAAATATTCCCCTTATCTTTCAACGAGGGCAAAGTTAATAGGTATAATAATGCCCGGTTTCCGCAAGTAGCCGTCAGGTAGATCGGCATGAGAGTATCATCTACAATACAACACTGATAACAAGTCATTTACATCATTCCGTTTTATAAAAGCAAGTAGACATACCCGTTTACCGGAAAGTTTTAATATCTTTGTATTTGTCTACTTTTAATGAACATACCCTATGAAAAAATACTTGTTATCGGTATTATTCCTGTTGTTCGTGCTTGTCCCTTTTCGTGCGGCGAATAAGACTGACTTATCCAATGAGTTGGAATCAGCTTTAAAATTGCGCAACCAATACTCACTCCGAAAAGAAGCCCGAATTGACAGTTTAAAGCGTTTGCTATATCCCTCCATGGACGACAATGAGCGTTTCCGATTATACAATGCTATTTACGAAGAGTACTATACTTACCGTTTCGATTCAGCCATGCTCTATGTAGATAAGGAAGAACAGGTGGCTATGACACTATCGCACCTCGTTTATCGCAACTTGAGCATCATCCACCGCTCGGTGCTTCTTTCCACATCGGGTTATTTCAGCGAATCCATCCAGAATTTGGAACAGATAGATTCACGCACATTGAATGATGCGACACGGATAGAATATTATGCCGCCTATGAATGGGCTTACAGTATGTGGGCGGAATATTCCAACGATAAGGTTTATGCTCCCCGTTATTACGAAAAAGAAATGCTTTATCAGGATTCATTGCTCAGTGTACTTCCCACTGGCTCATCACTACACAATTACTGGAAAGGAGAAAATCTATATCGTCACCAGCGGTACGCCGAAGCGGAAAAGTATTATCAAAAGGCACTGGAAGGCGTTCCAGTGAATGTTCGATTGTATGCTATGATTACGTATGGTTTAGCATTGGTCCATTCAAAACTTGGTGACTGGAACGAATATGAGCATTATCTGATCAAGGCCGCTATATCGGATCAGGTATGCCCGCTTAAGGAAAATCTGGCCTTACAGGAACTGGCTCTGCATATCTTTAAAAACCAGAGTGGAGAAGTATCCCGTGCCAACCGCTACCTGAACTACTCCATGGAAGACGCTCAGTTTTATAATAACCGGCTCCGCATGCTCGAAATAGCGAAAAAATTCCCTTCTATTGTACTGTCTTATCAGGAACAGAATCTTATCAAGAGCAGACGACTGCAATGGTCGCTGATATGCATCAGTATATTATCCATCGGACTGGTCGTCTCCCTGATCTATATTTATCGGCAAATGCATCAACTCCATAAACGCAGGAAGATACTGGCGGACATGAATCAGGAACTGCAACATCTGAATAAGGCATTAGTAAATACGAATCATACGCGTGAAGAATATGTAAGCCTGTTCATGGACCTGTGTGCCGCCTATATAGACAAGCTGAATAAGTATCAGGATTTGGTAAAGAGAAAAGTGAAAGCGAAGCAGACAGATGATCTATTGAAGTTAGTCAATGCCACCAAACTGTCAGATACAGATGCGAAAGAGTTCTTCGTAAACTTCGATACGGCATTTCTGAATTTATACCCTAAATTTATAGAAGAATTTAATGCACTATTGCGGGAGGGTGAAGAAATCATACCTAAAAGAGGAGAAATACTGAATACAGAACTTCGGATATTTGCATTGATACGTATGGGGATTCAAGATAGTTCCAGGATAGCTACCCTCTTGTTCTACTCACCACAAACAATTTATAATCATCGGAGTGTAGTGAAGAATAAGGCAAAGATGAGGGATAGCTTTGAAAAGCAGGTGGAGGAACTTTGTGCAGTGATGTAGATTCACTTACATTATAAAATAAGACACTTTTTCTTAAGAAAAGAATGTGTATCCATTGCCCTTTCAAATACTTCTGTTACTTTTGTCAACAGCTACAAGATAACTACTAGAAAAACTATTATATTATGAAAAATCTATTCTATTTTATCATTTCGATATGCACGTTATATGCATGTTCCTCGGATTCTGATTTCAACCCGGAAGATGAAAATCCCACTTCTTCTGATTTTTATGAACTTAAAGCCATTCCTGACAAGAAAGTCATTTTCAAAGCCTATCCGGCAAATATGAAACAAATTCTTGGCGCAGGCTACGATGTTACCGCCGACCACTTAAGTCCCGAAGCCATAAAAGCTCCCATAATAGATTTGGAAAAATTGGAAAACAGCGATGAAGATTATATCTATCGTATGAGAGCCACTTCATCCGAACCCAGAGACTACGCCGGAGAAAATGCAACAACATTCCTGACTGATATTACCAATAGCCTGGTATTGGGAGACATAAATTCCAGAAATGCTCTATCGGTCGGTACCATTCTCAAGCATAAAGAGTTCGAGTCTGATTACAACCATTCTTCACAATATTCTTTTGCCTCCAGCGAACAACTATTTACAGCGGAGCGTTGGTACTTTTCGTTTTTTTATACCTTAGAGAAATATAAATACAGATACCTTACGCAGGAATTTGAAAATGATGTAACTAGTTTGGCAGCAGAAGATATCATAAACAAATATGGCACACACCTTTTAGTGGATGTCGGTATAGGAGCACGATTCAGAGGACTTTACCGGACAGCAGTACCTACAGCGACATCAGCTGCCAGCACCGCAAAAATCACCTTACTCAGCGCTTTGGAAAAAATAGGCCAACAAGGTCTATTTACCGGAAGCGGTGCCGGCGGATGGGAAGAAGAAGTGGCACAAAGCATAGGAGGTCAGCTTATACTAGAATTCTATGGAGGAAATACAAGCTTATTGACTTCACAGCCGATAACCGATGGCTTTAATGCCTGGTGGAACTCGTTCAATGAAGAGAATTATACTTTGACGAAAATCACTCAAAACAAAGTCCTTCCTATTTATGAACTAATAACGGATGCCACCAAAAAAGAGCAAGTGAAAGATGCGATAGAAAAATATATATCCAACCAAAAGTTATCGTCAGTTTCTACCACTCCGCTACTTCAGGCCTGGAATGGCAAAAATCACACATACGACACATCTTACTTAGATATTGCAATGCACTCCAACAAAAAATATGAAGGAGCTATCTGTTCCATCTACAAACAACAAATCATGAGTACCGTACCGTTGTATTTATATAGTAACGGAAAAAAGCAACGTCTATCTGTAGAGCTATTGCCAGCCAATACTGGATGGCAACTGGAAAAAGAATTAGGATATGTACACGCTTCGCCCGTAGAAGGAGCCATCCCGCTATACGAAGCCGAAAATGAGAACGATTATTGTTATACTACAGAAGACAAGCAGGAATATGGCACAGAAGGAAGTTGGAAGCAAAAAGGCATTGTATGTTACACAATGCCCCTATAATATAGGATTGCCTGCCAAAATCAATCCCCTTTACCATTACCTTGTCAGGATAGGTTCAACTCATACACCGCCGGAGATATCGGCTGCTCCCAACCGTCTCTTAAAAGCAAACGGCAATTCCGGCATGGCCCCACTCTGTGTACAAACATAGGCGGAGACTTCCACTGCCAGTTTATGCGCTTCGGGAACAGGTTTCCCACTAAGTATAGCAGATGTAAAAGCAGCAGTAAAAGAATCACCTGCCCCCACAGTATCGGCAACAGGAACTTTCGGTGTATCCTGATAAGATACTACGCCCGGAGTAAATACATAACTGCCATTGGTTCCACAAGTCAGAATCAGCATCTTCAGATTATATTTAGCCAAAAGTATCCAGCATTTATCCTGTAAATCAATACCCGGATAACCGAAGATACGGCTGATAGTAACCAGTTCCTCATCATTTATTTTAAGTATATTGCAGCGGCGCATAGATTCGCAGAGTATTTCTTTCGTATAGAATCCCTGACGAAGATTTATATCGAAAATCTTGATCTGATCTTCTCCATCAGGCATGGTGTCCAGAAAACGTTGAATAGTAGCACGACTCACGGGACTGCGCTGAGCCAGCGAACCAAAACAAACAGCACGGGTAGAAAGGGCCAGACGTTTCAAATCATCCGTAAAAGGAATATTATCCCAAGCTACCCCCTCTTTAATCTCATAACAGGGAACCCCCACAGCATCAAGAGTAACCTGTACCGTACCAGTAGGATAATCCACTTGCTCGATCTGACAAGTCAGTTTCTTTTGGGCAAAAACATCCAATATTTCCCGTCCGTCAGCATCACGTCCCACTGCACTCACTACACGACTATCAAAACCAAACTGTGATACATGATAAGCGAAATTGGCAGGCGCACCACCTATTTTCTTTCCTTCGGGCAGCACATCCCAGAGTGCTTCCCCCATTCCTACGATGATTTTATTCATGATATGATTTATGATTTATGATTTATGATTTATGATTTATGATTTATGATTTATGATTTATGATTTATGATTTATGATTTATGATTTATGATTTATGATTTATGATTTATGAAAACTATTATTTCTTTATCTTCAAAGTATAGTACAGCAAATAAAGTACTCCGACAGTCATCACGGCTACTGCACCGCTTTGTCCTACGGCATCACTTGCCAATCCCATTGCCAACGGAAAAACAGTTCCACCAAAAAGTCCCATTATCATCAGACCGGAAACTTCATTCTTCTTGCCGGGCATATACAGCAACGCCTGCGAGAAGACAATCGAAAAGATATTCGAGTTTCCGTAACCTATCAGCGCAATGCAAATATAAATAGATGTTTTTGAATGGAAAGCAAAAAGTCCAATCATTGCCAGTAACATCATAAAACTACTGATAGCAAAGAACGATTTAGCATTCATCTTCCTCAAAATAAAAGAACCTGTGAAGCAACCTGCCGTACGGAAAATGAAGTAGAGACTGGTAGCAAACGCAGCGTCATCCAATCCCATACCCAAACGCTCCATTAGAATCTTAGGAGCAGTAGTATTCGTACCTACATCGATTCCTACATGGCACATGATACCGATGAAAGAAAGCAAAACAAACGGCTTACCCAATAAAGCCAAACACTCACCGAACGTAGAAGGTTTTCCTTCCTCTTTCTCCTCGGCAATCTGTGTCTGTCCCAACAATAAAACGGCTATCACGGCTATCACCATATAAATAGGGAACAGCACACGCCAACCCAAACCGAACGACGGAATGGCCTGTGTAGCTCCCCACATAGCAATGTAAGGTGCAAGAAACGAAGCAATCGCCTTTACAAATTGTCCGAAGGTAAGGCTACTTGCCAGCCGGTCACCTCTCACGATGTTAGAAAGCAGCGGATTCAGTGAAGTCTGCATCAATGCATTGCCGATACCTAATAAAGAGAAAGAAAGCAGCATTAACGTATAGCTATCACCAAAAACAGGCAATAACAATGAAGCAAAGGTCACAACCAAACTAAGTAGTACCGTCTTTTTTTGTCCGATACGGCTCATCAACATACCTGTCGGCACAGAGAAGATCAGGAACCAGAAGAAAACCAGCGAGGGGAAGATGTTAGCCTGAGAATCAGTCAGACCCAAATCTGCTTTTACATAGTTAGAGGCGATGCCTACCAGATCCACAAATCCCATAGCGAAAAAGCAGAGCATCACAGGGATCAGCTTGGATAACGAAGAATTAGATTTCATTGTTGTATGGTATTAATTTAAGTATTTCTTGCTCGGGAAAGCATGTTGCAAAGGAAGCGAATATCAAGGCAACAGGATAACAATCTTGTTACAAAGAGTGGCAATTATGATACAAGAATGTTTTTTAAGCGCATTTCAAGGGCATTATTTCTCTTTTTAGCTACATTTGTGGAAAATTATCCAAAGAAACTTTTTAAACAACAATATGGAAACACTCTTTAATGGACGACTCAGCATTGAAGTCTCTGCACATGGGGCAGAGTTATGCAGCATTTTTTCTAATGGAAAAGAATATCTATGGCAGGCAGATCCTGCATTCTGGAAACGCCATTCGCCGGTACTCTTCCCGATTGTAGGAAGCGTATGGGAGAATGAATATCGAAACGAAGGCACCGCTTATGTCCTCACTCAGCATGGATTTGCCCGCGACATGGAGTTCACACTGATATCCGAGGAAAACGATGAAGTCCGCTACCAGCTTGTCAGCAACGAAGAAACACTCAAGAAATATCCTTTCCCATTCCGTCTCACCATCGGCTATCGCATCCGCGAGAAGAAGGTCGATGTCATGTGGGAAGTAGAGAATACCGGGGAGAAGGAAATGCACTTCCAGATTGGTGCACATCCGGCATTCTACTATCCGGATTTCGATGCCGAAACGCAAGAACGGGGATTTTTCGGTTTCAATAAGAAAAGCGGACTGAAATACATACTTATTTCTGAAAAAGGATGTGCCGACCCGGACACCCAATATCCTCTGAAACTGACAAACGACTTGTTGCCATTGGATACACATACATTTGACAAAGATGCACTTATATTGGAGGGAAGCCAGGTGCAGCGGGTTACCCTATATAACAAGGAAAAATCCCCTTATCTCAGCCTCCATTTCGACGCACCTGTTGTCGGACTGTGGTCGCCACCTGCCAAGAATGCTCCGTTTGTCTGTATTGAACCATGGTACGGTCGTTGCGACAAAGCACATTATACAGGAGAGTATAAAGATAAGGATTGGGTACAGCATCTGCAACCCGAAGAGATATTCAGGGGGAAATATACGATAGAAATAGAAGAATAAAGGAGAAACAGAACAATTTCTTGTTCTTCCCCGGACCCGGTCCGTATCAAAGCCGTACCCGGTCCGTATCTGGTCCAAACGCTTAGGTACGGAGCAGCTACGGAGCGGGTACGGCTTTGATACGGACCAGGTACAGAAAAGGAGGAAATATAGACCAATCTTATTTCAAGTTATAAACCTTGAATGAACTTACCGCATAGCTACCGCCTTTGGCATAGAAGCTGATACGGTTGTAAGGTTCCGAAGGAAACACGAGGTTCGTCATTGCGAAACGTCCGTCATCGCCAAACGCTTCAATACTTGATTTATCAACGAAAAGACGCAGCGTCATTTCCGAATTGCCTTCTATCGGAGCAAGAGTCAGCACCGGAAAGTCCGGACTGAATGATACGATTCCGCTCTTACTACGATCCATCGCAAACTTCTTCTCTACCAGATTATAGTAAATATCCACTTCTTCTCCTTTTGAATTGAAAAGTTGGAAGCCAATGACTTCTGCATTTCTGTTCTTAATCGTCATTTCAATTTCATACGTACCTGTATTATCCGAAAGCAGTTTGTCCATATTATAAGTACGGTCCACCTTGAAGGAATGCTTCTTTTCTTCTTTTCCACGCAGTTTCAGCAGTTCTCGCGAAGGGGAAGATTTCAGATAGGTTTCACCCGCCGAAGTATAGAGGCTCAGGTCACGGGGAACGGAATTTGCACTACGATATTGCATGGTAGGCACATCATTGGCATACTGCCAGTTGCTCATCCATGCCAATGCGATATGTCGTCCTTCAGGTGCATTACTCCAGGTTACAGCAGCATAATGATCTTTTCCCCAGTCCATCCATTTCGTCATTTTCGGAGATTCATTTACGAATGTTTTTCCGTCAAACATTCCTACAAAGTACTGGGCAGCACTACCACCGAAAGGTCCCCCCGGATTAATATTACATATCAATACCCATTTTTTCAGTTCCGTGCCTTCAACAGGTAGCTCTATCAGGTCAGGACATTCCCAAACGCCTCCATGAGCTCCCTGTCCTTCACCGAAACTACTTTCATAAGCCCAATCCTTGAGGTTGGGAGAAGAATAAATCTGCATTTCCTGCCCTACCGCAAGAATCATAATCCATTTGTCAGTAGTATCATGCCAGAATACTTTCGGATCGCGAAAGTCTCGCTGTGTAGAAGTCAGAATCGGATTACGCGCATACTTTTTGAAAGTTTTTCCATTATCAAGGCTATAAGCCATACTCTGTACCTGGCGGTCACTTGCCGAAGTATAGAAAGCAACAATGGCACCGGCACCAAACCCAGCCGTATTATCTTTATCCACTACACAAGAGCCACTGAATATAGTTCCTAAAGCATCAGGTGCAATAGCTGCCGGCTGATGTTCCCAAGAAACGAGATCAGTACTGGTTGCATGTCCCCAGTGAAGATTTCCCCACATAGAACCGTAAGGATTGTATTGATAGAATAAATGGTAAACTCCATCTTTATATACCATACCATTCGGATCGTTCATCCAACCATACCTGGGAGAGAAATGATACACCGGGCGGAATACTTCCCGATTAGATGTATCGAATTCATCAGAAAGCTTCATTTCATCCCAGCAAACAGCCGTATCAGAAATTAACTGGAAGTTAAAGGAAAGTGATTTATCATCAAATCCGGAGAGATCTACCGGAACAAAATAATCTACCTTATTTATAGCCAGACGAATGTTCATATAGCGCACTACGTCATTATCTGCTATCATATACAGTTTTGCTTCCGGAGAAGCCTCTTCCACGGGAAGCAACAGAAATTTCTTCTGTTTCTCAATCTGGACAATGCTCTGTCCGTCACCTAAATGTTTAATCACGAAAGGAGGATTAATAGCCTGACACGAAAAGACAGACCAGATTGTACCTATTATAAAGGTAAGGGTCCATCGCACAGTCAACAAATTGTTTTTTAAATTCATGATGTTTTTGGGTATTACATTTAATTAATAATGGGTTGCTCGGGAAAGCACTTTGCAAAGGAAGCGAATAAAACAGAAATAGCCTGCCATTTATGTTTCATAAGCTGGCAAATATGATACCTGCCCTCTATTTTGTTACAAATATACCAGCTTATGAAACATAAATTACAGCATATCTTCACTTAATTCCCTTTCTTTGCAACATCAAAACATCACTCGGGAAAGCATGTTTTGAGAGGTAATCCACAGCGATTACAAAATGAAAAGCATATTAATTAAAATCTAAAAACATGGAAGGCATAAAAAGATCACTTCTATTTGCACTCTTTCTTATAATGTGTACACTGGTTCAGGCCCAACGTCTGACGGTACAAGGAAAAGTGGTTTCCAAGACTGACGGAGAATCCATTATCGGTGCAACTGTCATAGAAACCAACCAGACAAGTAACGGCACCATAACCGACATCGACGGCAACTTTACATTGTCTGTACCACAAGGTGCAGAACTCTCCATTTCGTATATCGGATTCAAGACTGTGAATGTGAAAGCTCAAGCTACACTGAATATCGTTCTGGAAGAAGAATCGGAATTGCTACAGGAAGTCGTAGTCACAGGTTATACTACTCAACGCAAGGCCGACCTGACCGGAGCCATTTCCGTAGTCAGCATAGACGAGATTGCCAAGCAAAACGAAAACAACCCGATCAAAGCATTACAGGGACGCGTCCCCGGTATGAACATCACAGCCGACGGTAATCCCAGTGGAAACGCCACTGTACGCATTCGCGGTGTCGGGACTTTGAACAATAATGATCCTCTTTATATTATTGACGGCGTGCCTACCAAATCGGGCATGCACGAACTGAACGGCAATGATATCGAATCTATCCAGGTATTGAAGGATGCGGCTTCTGCCTCTATCTATGGTTCGCGCGCTGCAAACGGTGTCATCATCATCACTACGAAGAAAGGTAAAGAAGGACAGATAAAGATTAACTTCGATGCTTCTATCGCCGCTTCCATGTATACCAATAAGATGGAAGTACTGAATGCGGAAGAATATGGCCGTGCCATGTGGCAGGCTTACGTAAACGAAGGTCAGGATCCTAACACCAATGCACTGGGCTATAAGTATAGCTGGGGATATGACGCAAACGGTTATCCTCAACTGAACAACATCAGCATGTCCAAGTATCTGGATTCCGCCAATACGGTTCCGGCTGCCGACACCGACTGGTTCGATGAAACAACCCGTACAGGTATTATCCAGCAGTACAATGTATCAGTAAGCAATGGTTCGGAAAAGGGGTCTTCTTTCTTCTCCCTGGGCTATTATAAGAATATAGGTATCATCAAGGACAGTGACTTCGAACGTTTCTCTGCCCGCATAAATTCTGATTATAATCTGATTGGCAAATTCCTGACCATAGGAGAGCACTTCACACTGAACCGCACTTCGGAGGTGCAGGCACCGGGTGGATTCTTGCAAAATGTATTGCAATTCAATCCCTCATTGCCCGTTTACGACATCAATGGAGAATATGCAGGTCCGGTAGGCGGATATCCCGACCGTGAGAACCCGGTAGCGAGACTGGACCGTAACTCTGATAATCGCTATACTTACTGGCGTATGTTTGGTGATGCCTACATCAACCTCAACCCCTTCAAAGGATTCAATGTCCGCTCCACCTTCGGATTGGATTATGCACAGAAATCACAACGCATCTTCACCTACCCCATCACCGAAGGCAATGTGGCAAATGATAAGAATGCCGTAGAAGCCAAGCAGGAACACTGGACGAAATGGATGTGGAATGCCATCGCTACCTACAATCTGGAAATCGGCAAACATCGTGGAGACGCCATGGTGGGTATGGAGCTGAACCGTGAAGATGATATCAATTTTTCGGGTTATAAAGAAGATTATTCCATACTGACACCCGACTATATGTGGCCGAATGCCGGTTCCGGTACGGCTCAGGCTTACGGTTCGGGCGAAGGCTATTCATTGGTTTCTTTCTTCGGAAAGCTGAATTATACATACGATGATAAATACCTACTCTCGATGACAGTACGCCGTGACGGTTCTTCACGCTTCGGTAAAAATAACCGCTATGCCACATTCCCTTCCTTCTCACTGGGATGGCGCTTGAACCGTGAAAAGTTCATGCAAAACCTCAGTTGGATTGACGATCTGAAAGTCCGCGGTTCATGGGGGCAGACCGGTAACCAGGAAATCTCGAACATTGCCCGCTATACAATTTATGTTCCCAACTACGGTGTAACGGAATCAGGCGGTCAGAGCTATGGCACTTCCTACGACATTGCCGGAACCAATGGTGGCAGCATCCTTCAATCCGGATTCAAACGTAATCAGATCGGTAATGATAACATTAAATGGGAAACAACCATACAAACGAACCTGGGCCTCGATTTCTCACTGTTTAAACAATCTCTTTACGGTTCATTCGACTGGTTCTACAAAAAGACAACGGATATTCTGGTACAGATGGCAGGTATCGCCGCTATGGGCGAAGGAAGCAGTCAATGGATCAATGCGGGAGAAATGAAGAATGTGGGTGTAGAATTGAATCTCGGTTATCGCAATCAAACGAGATTCGGACTAAAATATGACCTGAACGCCAACATATCCACCTACCGGAATGAAATCACGAAACTGCCAACTACAGTAGCTGCCAACGGCACTTTCGGTGGTAACGGTGTACAAAGCGTAATTGGTCACGCCAATGGTTCGCAGGTGGGTTATGTAGCTGACGGCATCTTCAAATCACAGGAAGAGATTGATAACCATGCCACTCAGGAAGGTGCCGGAATAGGCCGTATCCGCTGGCGCGACTTGGACGGCAACGGTATCATCAACGAGAAAGACCAGCAATGGATTTACAATCCGACTCCGGACTTCAGCTATGGTCTGAACATCTACCTTGAATACAAGAATTTTGACCTCACCATGTTCTGGCAAGGTGTTCAGGGAGTAGATGTTATCAGCGACCTGAAGAAGGAGACCGACCTTTGGAGTGGACTCAATATCGGTTTCCTAAACAAAGGTAAGCGAGTACTCGATGCATGGTCACCCACCAATCCGCACTCTACCATTCCTGCATTGTCACGCAGCGATACGAACAATGAGAAACGTGTTTCCACTTACTTTGTTGAGAATGGTTCGTTCCTGAAGTTACGCAATATACAGTTGGGCTACAACGTTCCGAAAAACTTTGCCCAGAAGATGAAGATGGAACGCCTGCGCTTCTACCTGAGCGTACAGAACGTATTCACCATCAAGAGTAAGGAGTTCACCGGAGTAGATCCTGAGAATGCCAACTATGGTTACCCCATCCCGATGAATATAACTTTCGGTATTAATGTAGGCTTTTAACAATAAAATCAGTTACTTATGAAAAAATTAATATATACAGCAGTCTTAGGTCTTTCACTGATGTGCGGCAGTTGCACCGACTTTCTGGAAGATCAGCTCCCCCAGGGAACCATCAGCGACGAACAGCTGAAGAACCCGGCATACATCGACAATCTGGTAATCTCTGCTTATGCAGTATGGATTACTGCCGAAGATATCAATTCTTCCTTCTCCATGTGGAACTATGACGTACGCTCGGATGACGCTTACAAAGGAGGAAACGGTACGGAAGACGGTGATGTATTCCACTCACTGGACATCTCACAAGGTATCATGACTACGGCATGGAACATCAGCGATATGTGGCAGCGCCTCTACAACTGTATCTCACGTGTCAATACAGCTTTGCAACTATTGGAACAAGTGGATGAAAATACTTATTCACTAAAGCAGCAACGCATTGCCGAAATGAGATTCCTCCGCGCACATGGTCACTTCTTGCTGAAACGCCTGTACAAGAAGATCCCGTTTGCCAACGATGCCAACTTGTCACCGGAAGAATATAACTATCTCTCCAACACCACTTACAACAATGACGAAGGCTGGCAACAGATTGCAGATGACTTCCAGTTTGCTTATGATAACCTTCCCGTGAAGCAGGCAGACAAAGGTCGCCCCGCCAAAGCCGCCGCAGCCGCCTATCTGGCAAAGACTTATCTGTACAAAGCTTATCATCAGGATAATGCAGACAACCATGAAGTGACAAGCCTCAGCACGGAAGACCTGGTGAAAGTAGTGCAATACACAGACAATGCCATTATGTCGGCAGGCGGCTACGGGCTGGAATCAGATTTCCACAACAACTTCCGTCCGGAACCTCAATATGAAAATGGCGTGGAATCTTTGTGGGCCATGCAATACTCCATGAACGACGGTACCAATAACGGTAACTGCAACTGGTCTTACGGTCTGATCGTTCCCAACATTCCGGGAGTTACCGATGGTGGTTGCGACTTCTACAAACCGAGCCAAAATCTAGTAAACGCATTCAGAACAGATGCTAACGGACACCCGCTGCTGGATTCCTTTAACAACACCGATTATAATTCGCAATCCGATTATGCTGACCCACGCCTCTTCCTGACAGTAGGTATGCCGGGATTCCCTTATGAATTCAATAAGAACTACATGATGGACCAGTCGACTACCTGGAGCCGCAGCAACGGACTTTACGGATATTACGTGACCTTGAAGCAGAATGTGGACCCGGATGGCGACTACCTGATAAAGGGTGCCTGGTGGGGGTCTCCGATGAACCGCATCGTACTGCGCTACTCGGATGTATTGTTGATGCGTGCCGAAGCACTGATCCAACTGAACGACGGACGTATCGCCGAAGCTATCAGCCTGATTAACGAAGTACGTAACCGTGCTAAACAAAGCACAGCCATGATTGCCGACTACGAAATGGAATATGGCGTACGTTTCAACATTCAGCCTTATACGGGAAGCTACTCACAGGCAGATGCCTTGAAATTGTTGAAGTTTGAACGTCGTGTAGAGCTGGCTCTGGAATCAGAGCGCTTCTTTGACCTGGTAAGATGGGGCGAAGCTGCCGAAGTACTGAATAAGTTCTATGCCGAAGAAGCTGCCGACTGCACCATCTACACGAATGCCTCGTTCACTAAGAATAAAAATGAATATCTGCCTATCCCGTTTGCACAGATGAGTGCCAGCAACGGAAACTATACGCAGAATTGTGGTAACTGGTAACCTTATAAAAAAGAAGAACATTATGAAATCAATACTGAATAAACTAAATCTGCTTGTACTGGGAACCGTCCTGTTGTTAACATTCCCGGGATGCAGCGATGATAATACATCCGACCTGAAACTGGACGGAGACACATGGCTCACCGCCCTTGAACTGAATGATACCTATACGGGGGTGATAGACCGGACCAATAAGACCGTAACTGTGGCAGTGCCCGAAGTATACGACACTGACGCGATGAAAGTTACCGGTATCGAAGTATCCGAAGGTGCCGAGGCCTCTGTTAAGGCAGGCGATGTGCTGAACTTCTCATTCCCCCAAGTGATAAAAGTGACTAACGGAAACGTATTCCTGGACTATACCGTCAACATCAAGCATGATGAAGCGCGGATACTCTCCTTCAAACTGAATGACGCTTATGCCGGAATTATCGACCAGACTAAACGTACTATCACCGTACGTGTGCCGAGTTCAGTCAATATCAAAAACATGGTTCCGATCATTACAACTTCGGCAGGAGCCATTGTAATGCCGGCATCCGGACAGGCTATTGACTTCAGCAATCCTGTAGAATTCACTGTTTCATACAACACCGCATCTGCCGTTTATACGGTAACGGTTATCCCGACCGATGCACCAAGTGCCGTATATGTGGGTCTGGCAGCTACACTGAACGAACTTAATCAGGAAGAAAAGGAAGCGGCAACCTGGATGCTGAACAATATTGCCAATTCGCAGTATATCTCATTCGAAGATGTGCAGGCAGGAAGAGTAGACCTGAGCGAATGTGAAATCATGTGGTGGCATCTGCATATAGACGGCGGCATCGACAACATGGATAAGTTTGAAAAGGCAGCGCCTGCGGCAATCAACGCATTGGTAAAGATGAAAGACCTTTATAACAATGGCATGAACCTGCTGCTTACCCGCTATGCCACTTATTATGCCGCCAAACTGGGTGCTACCCTGGACGGCAACAACCCGAACAACTGTTGGGGGCAATCGGAAGAATCCGGTGAAATAGCAGGTGGTGCATGGAACTTCTTTATCCAGGGACACGAGTCGCACGCTCTCTACCAGAACCTGGTGATGAACAGCGGTGAAACAGACAAGGTCTATACCTTCGATACCGGTTACCGGACCACCAACAGTACGGCACAGTGGCACATCGGTTCCGACTGGGGCGGCTACGCTACGAATGAAGTATGGCGTACCAATCATAGCGGTGTTGATCTGGGGTATGGCGGCGATGGTGCTATCGTGGCATGGGAATATCTGCCTGAAGACTCTCGCGGAGGTATCGTATGTATCGGCTCAGGGTGTTACGACTGGTATGCTTACGGCATAGATGCTTCAACAGACAAATATCATGGCAATGTAGCCAAACTGACAGAGAATGCAATTGACTATTTAACGGGTAAATAAAACTAATATATGAAAACAATGATATATTCACTCACACTGGCTGCTCTGATGATCACTTCTTTCAGCAGCTGTAGCGATGACAATGATCCGGTTTTAACTCAGAAGGACTGGGACGGAACCACCACTTATTTTGCTTCGGCAGATGCCATGAAGTTTGATACTTACTACAAGCCATCTGTTGGTTATGTAGGCGATCCGATGCCTTTCTATGATCCACAGGCAAAAGATTTCAAGGTTATGTATCTACAGGAATACCGTCCGAACCAAGCAGGCACTTACCACCCGATATGGGCGGTAAGTACTCAGGACGCCGCTTCATACACATCTATGGGTGAGCTGATCTCTTGCGGAGGATTGTCGGAGCAGGATGCCGCTATCGGAACGGGTAGTACTATTTATAATCCTTCGGATCAATTGTACTATACCTTCTATACAGGTAACAAATATCAGCCTACTTCTTCCGAGAACGGTCAGGTAGTGATGTACGCCACCTCAGCTGACTTCAAGACCTGGACCAAGAACCGCACTTTTTATCTGAAGGGTGACACTGACGGGTACAGCAAGAATGATTTCCGCGACCCCTTCGTTTTTGAAGGTGAAGACGGAAAATACCATATGCTTGTTTCCACTACTAAAAGCAGCAAAGGTGTACTGGCCGAATATACTTCTACCGATATGAAGACCTGGGAACATGCAGGTGTATTCATGACCATGATGTGGGATCGCTTTTATGAATGTCCCGATGTCTTCAAGATGGGAGACTGGTGGTATCTGGTCTACTCGGAGATGCATGCAGCCGTACGCAAAGTTCAATATTTCAAGGGACGTACACTGGAAGAACTGAAAGCAACCACCGCCAACGATGCCGGCATCTGGCCCGACAACCACGAAGGTTTCCTTGACTCACGTGGCTTCTATGCAGGCAAAACGGCTTCGGACGGAACTAACCGCTACATCTGGGGATGGTGTCCCACCCGCTCGGGCAATGACAATACTGCCGTAGGAGCTTCTCCGAACGAACCGGAATGGGCAGGAAGCCTGGTTGCACATAAAGTAGTTCAGCATGCGGATGGTACTTTGACTTTAGGCTTAGTAGAAGGTATCAGCCAGAAATATGCCACCGCCTCTACTGTAAAAGTGATGGAAAAGAGTAGCGGAGTATCAGAAAGCAACGGTAACTATACTCTGACGGATAATGCTTATATCCTATTCAATCGCTTAAATGTAAACAACAAGATTTCGTTTACCGTAAAGACGGCAGGCGATGCAGATAGATTCGGTATCTCTCTGGTACGCGGCACGGACTCCAAAAAGTATTATACCATTATAGTGAACCCGGAAGACAACAATAACAAGCGAAAGATAAACTTCGAAGAAGAAGGTGAAGAAGGTAAAGGATTCATCGACGGAATAGACGGTTATCTGTTCGACAGACCTGCAGATAATACTTATAATGTAACTATCTGTACGGACAACTCTGTCTGCGTGGTTTATATCAATGACAATGTAGCTTATACAAACCGCATATATGGTATGCAGAAGAATCCATGGTCTATTAATAGTTATTCGGGAACGGTGGAAGTAAGTACTGTGAAAGTTAACTATTACTGAGTTAATTCACCACAGAGTAACACTGAGTTTCACATACCACGTAACCATCTGTGTGACAATGCGCTTGGTGTTCCAACACGATCAGTCGTTGTGAAACACGAGTTCAGTCCTAGTGGGAAGTACCTTCAGTCCTAGTGGGAAGTGCCTTCAGTCCTAGTGGGAAATACCCTCAGTTTAATATAGTGAACGAATCATTGGATTGTTCATATCAGACTGACTAAAGTTTGTAGGCCGATAAAGATTAAGAATAAAGAAACGCATTGCCAGATAATGATTGCTATAAAGTGGCAATCATTATCTGGCAATACATTTACAATATTTTGATTAATCACTGAAAGTCATACTTCGCCGCACATGCATAACCTTCCTCATACAAATCAGTCAATTTCCTGATATCCCGTTCTATACGGTCGACCGTTACAGGTTTCTGCGGACGGATTACAGTAATCTCTCCTGCCGCTTCCATACGTTCCACCATCTCCAACTGCTCGTTGTACACACGACAACGGCGGCTTAAAGCCTCACGCATCTTTGGGTATTTACGATACAGGAAAGAAGGTATATGCATATCCTTCGCTTCTTTACGATATCCTTGGTTACGGGTAAGCACTACCACATTATGAGTAAATCCCTCACTCCTGGCACGCATCAGAGGAATACTGTCGACAATACCTCCGTCAAGCATCGGCTCATTATCCACATAAGCAATAGGGCAGACAAAAGGCAGGCTGCTTGAAGCACGCACAATGTCAATCACACGATGCTTGTCCCGTTTCTCCTCAAAATAGTTCGCCTCGCCCGTCACACAATTTGTAGTCACCATTTCATAACGCTCCGGACAAGAGAAATATGCTTCATAATCATAAGGAAGAATATGCTCGGGGAATTCCTGGAACAGCAGATCGAAGTCCATTATATTACGTTTCTTCAACAAATATTTCAACCCGATATACTGATATTTCTCCAGTAAGTCAATGTTACTGTACTTGGCACGTCCGCGCTGGCCGGACATATAAGAAAGTCCATTGCATGCTCCGGCACTGACTCCGATAGTATAGGGGAAGCGGATGCCACGGTCCATAAAGCTGTCCAGCACGCCACAAGTGAAGACACCACGCATGCCGCCGCCTTCAAGAACCAATCCTGTTTGGGGGTTGATATGTATCTTTTTCTCCATAATTATCTGATAAAACACTCCAAAGATAGCTTTTGTTTCCGAAATCTCCCTATCTTTGTGGCAGTAACAACCATTTAATATCAATTTAATCATGATGAAAAAGTCAATACTTATTGCCACTTTAGGCTTATTGAGTTTCAATGTGTCAGCACAGGACACTCCGAAAGCGGAAGAAGGCTTCATCTTCACAACCGTTAAAGAAAACCCGATTACTTCTGTTAAAAACCAAAACCGTTCCAGCACATGCTGGAGTTTTTCGGCTCTTGGTTTCCTTGAAAGCGAATTGTTGCGTATGGGCAAAGGCGAATATGATTTATCAGAAATGTTTGTGGTGCACCATACCATGATGGACCGCGGCGTGAACTACGTACGCTATCACGGTGACAGTTCTTTCTCACCCGGTGGAAGCTTCTACGACATCATGTTCTGCCTGAGAAACTACGGTCTTGTTCCGCAGGAAGCTATGCCGGGCATCATGTACGGTGACACATTGCCGGTACACAACGAGTTGGATGCCGTGGCCGGTGCTTACGTAAACGCTATTGCCAAAGGCAAACTGACCAAACTGACTCCGGTATGGAAGAAAGGCCTGTGCTCTATCTATGATACTTACCTCGGCAAGTGCCCCGAAAACTTCACTTACAAAGGAAAAGAATATACTCCGAAGACATTTGCCGAATCCCTCGGAATCAATCCGGACGATTACATATCTCTGACTTCATTTACCCACCATCCATTCTACACTCAGATGAACATCGAAATTCAGGACAACTGGCGTAACGGCCTTTCTTATAACCTGCCTTTGATGGAATTCATGTCTGTTATCGACAATGCCGTTAACAACGGTTACACTGTAGCTTGGGGTAGCGACGTCAGCGAAAGCGGTTTCACTCGTGACGGTATCGCCGTTATGCCCGACGCGGATCGTGGTGCCGAACTCACCGGTTCTGACATGGCACGCTGGACAGGTCTTACTGCTGCCGACAAACGCAAAGAACTGACTTCCCGTCCATTACCGGAAATCACCGTAACTCAGGAAATGCGCCAAACAGCATTCGACAATTGGGAAACTACCGATGACCACGGTATGCTTATCTACGGTACCGCCAAAGACCAGAACGGTAAGGAATACTACATGGTAAAGAACTCTTGGGGTACCAACAACAAATACAAAGGTACTTGGTATGCTTCTAAACCTTTCGTTGCTTACAAAACTATCAATATCCTGGTACACAAAGATGCAGTGCCCAAAGCATTGTTAAAGAAGCTGGGAGTTAAATAAGTGATAAATAGAGTGATAAGGTGATAGAGTGATCACCTTATCACTATTTCATCATCCTACTATTAATATATTCCGTAAACTGATCCTTATAATTCTCTCCTACCGGAATATAGGTCTCTCCAAAAACGATGCGCAAGCGAGAAACTTCCGTTATCTTTTTCAAATTGACAATATAAGAACGATGTACCCGCATAAACTGAGAGGGAGGCAAAGTTTCTTCCAGACGCTTCATGCTGAGTAAAGGCATAATGGGCTTAGCCTCTCCTTCTACAAAGATACGTACGTATTCACTCATTCCCTCAATATATTTAATATCTGCCAGGTTGATACGCGTAACGCGGTAATCACTCTTCACAAACAGAGTACCGTCATTGAAAGAAAGTTCGGACGGAGTTGACGGTGGAGCAACTGTTCCATGACCTTTAGTACGAAATTCCCACCATTTATACGCTTTATCCACCGCCTTCAGGAAGTCTTGAAAGCCAAACGGTTTCAGCAGATAATCCAGTGCATCTACTTTGAAGCCTTCGACGGCATACTCCGAATAAGCTGTTGTGAAGATGACCAACGGCTTTTCCGTCAGGGAACGTACAAAGTCCATCCCATTCAGATCGGGCATATTGATATCAACAAACATCAGATCAATCTTTTGTGCGGAAAGAACACTCATAGCATCGAAAGCGTCTTGACAGGAAGCTACAAGATTCAGAAAAGGTACACGGGAGATATATCCCGTCAGTTGGGTAAGAGCCAACGGCTCATCATCAATAGCTATACAATTTATCATAATATACCTCCATTCTGTATTAACTCACCGGCACAAACAACTGCACATCAAAGCAATCGGCCGTATCATCAATAGATAGTTTATAACGCTCACCGAACAACAGACGCAAACGCTTACGGATATTATCAAGACCGATACCGTGGTGCTGATCTTCGGACCTATAATAATTACTGTTGGAACAAACGAAATGAATTTCCTCTCCCACCACCTGCAAACAGACTGATACGAATGAAACATGCTGATAACTGACACCATGCTTAAAAGCATTCTCCACAAACGAAACGAACAATAGGGGCGGTACTTGTACTTCGCCCGTATCCGTAGGAAAAGACACATCTATCCGCACTTTATCCGTATAGCGGATGCGCATCAACTCTATATAATGATTGAGAAACTGCAACTCCTTGGAAAGCGATATCAAGCGGTTATTCGATTCATAAAGCACATAGCGCATTAACCGTGAAAGCTCGACAATGGTTTGTTTGGCCTTCTCCGTATCAATATCCACCAATGCATGTATATTATTGAGAGTATTCATGAAGAAGTGCGGATTTATCTGGTATTTCAGATAATCCAACTCCGTCTGAAGATTGTTATGCTCCAGTTCTTTCATAGCCTCCTGATCGCGTACTGACTTAAAAAACAGCTTAACAGCAATGTTGAAACTGAACATAAGCAAAGCTATCAGCATGCGCCCCAGAAAAGGACCACGAAACAGCGGCACAAAGAAAGGCATCTCTTCGAAAGGCGGACGCGAAAAGTCAGAATGCCGAGGATCAGGACGTTCCCCCCGTACAGACGGCATATCCGGTCCCGAAGGCTTACCAGGAGCATCATGCTCTCTCGGCCCGGAACCTTCCTTTCCCCGGTCGCGTATTCTCTGTTCTATTTGCTGCCGCTTCATGACAGGACGACTGGGAGACACCATATCCACTACCCAGAAAGTGACCGTAGATAATAATATGGCAACTACTACATACACTACCACTTTCTGCTTCAGGAAAAGGAAAGGAGCAAGCACACGATTATTCAATAAGAAAAGGAAAAAGAATGGCAGCACATTGAGCCATAAAATAAAAACTCCTTTCCATCGCATCACTTCCACCTTACCCGATAAAAGTTCGAAGAAATTGCTTACCACCGGCACCATCAGTACGATAAGCCACACAGCAATGTAGATCATCATTTCCGGCAGGTAACGTTTATAGGTAGCACGGGCAAACACTTTCTTCATGGTTTGTTTTTTAAGTTTATGTAGGAGTTAAAGGAGTTAGAAGCCGATACTTCTGAAAATCATTGGCAAGAGTATCGGCTTCTAACTCCCTTTAACTCCTAAGCGAAGCGATAACTCCTTTAACTCCTAATAAAGATCATCAGCAAATATAGCAGACTTTCGATTAACTAACAAAAGAAATAGACGAGGAGGAGCTTTTCATCGGCAAAGTTCTCATTACCAATGCCAACCACCTCCGCCACCACCGGGACCTCCGGAAGATACGTTTCCTACCGAAGTCACCATACTGCTGGGCGTAAAAGTCGCTACCTGTGAACCTGTTGTATAGATTCCACCAACAGTCAGTCCATAGAATTCAGTACCTCCGGTCACCGAACCGCCTGTATAAATCGTATAAGTGGTGCCCGATGCCAACTTCGAACTGCTGAACAACAATGTCATTTGCGAATAAGCACGGGGAATAGTGTAAGACATCACCTGATCAGTACCTTGAATACTCAAAAGCGTACCTTTACTACCCGAACCGCCATAGACAACCGTGCGTTGTGTACAAACGCTGGACGTGGGAGTACTAGTGCCGCCACCGATTCCCAAGATAGTTCCTCCTGTTATCTTAAAAGTATTCTGATCGCAGTCAAATCCTTCCTCGGGAGATGTAGTACCGATAGAGACAATCGTACCACCGGTAATAGTCAGGGTACCGTTAGAATCGACACCATCATTTCCACTGCTGTAACAATAGATATTACCACCGTTGATAACAATGCTTTTAGAAGCATTCATACAGTCATCATAAGAATAGATGCTGACGTCACCGCCATTCACCATAAGGGTACTTTTACTTTCAATCCCTTCACTTCCTTCACCACCCGGGGTCTTCACCCAGATAGTACCGGAATTGATGGTCAAATTACCGTCTGCTTTAATGCCTTTGGCGGAGGAATCCAGACGATTATAGACATACTGTTTACCAGTAGTGATAATCTTCACCGTACTATTATCGATGCTCAGAGTTCCGTCGCAATTAATACCTTTACCGGCAGCCCCCGTACTTTTGACTGAAAGAGTAGTACCATTCATCACCAGGTTACCATCACACTTGATGCCTGCGGCAGAACTCAGATCATTGTCTTCATAGACCGCAGAACCCGAAGTCAGCAGAATCAACTGCCCACCACTGAGCGTGATATCCGTTTCCGCCTTTACCGCTTTAGAGGCATCACCAGAGATGTCAGCCTTGATAAGTCCGCCCCGTATATCAATAAATCCTTTTTCACAGTCCAACCCGTCACCAGATGCTTTCACCTTCAGGATACCACCACCAATAATGATTTTATCATTCGTATGAATCCCATCTTTCACGGCAGAAGCTACGGTAATATGGCAGCCGCTACGCAAACGCACATAGTCGTCACTACAAATACCATGCTTGTAATTACCTGTCACAGTCAGTGCACCCGTACCGCTAAAAATAAGTTGTCCTTCACTAAAAAAGCATCCTTTTTCATCTTCGCCCGTTACGGTGGAGTAAGAAGAAGCATCTGCCAGATAGTTCTCCGTTTCTGTCTTCACTTCTACAAAAACACGCTTGCCGGACTGGATATTGATTGCCGCCCCGCTGTCATTAGTCAGCGAAACACCCGCAAGAGTCAGTTTAAACTTCTTATCACTGTATACCTTGAAAGAGCCGTTGGATGCCGAACCACTAAGCACATATTCCACACCTGCTACGGATGCATTTACTGTGACATGTGCTCCGTTTGTGGTTACTGTAACCCCACTCACAGAGCCTATCACCGTTGCCGAACCATTAGCATATGCTATTTGTATGGAAGAAGCGAATGATGAATTCTCTATAAAGTCATCATATTCGTCATCATTCTTATCGGTTATGATAGTTTCAGCTATTTCAACATATGAATTATCGGCTATATCTTCCCACGAAACATCAAAGTCAAGTAATGTACCCGAAGCATCCGAACTGCCTGAACTTCCACCGGGGGTCGTTCCCCCATCCGTTCCGTTCTCTCCCCAATCATCAAAAGGACTATCAGCACTACAGGCGACACACAAGCAGAAACACACTGCATAAATCCCTATTTTCTGTATTCGTTTCATTTCCATCATTTATTTATGTGACTAATAAATCATTCACTTAAAACTTAAACGTATATCCCGCACCTACTACGTGCCCGTTCGTCTCGTCATCATCTGCATGATTCTGATACCGATAGAAAAAATCGAGTGAATTCTTCTTATTGATTTTGTATCCGGTACCCAGTGTCCAGCGAGTTTTATCCAGTGCCCAACTATCGGACATGGAATGATATAATTCACAAGAAGCATAAGGTGCAAAACGAGATTTCTTAATATTCCATTCAGCCTGCAAGCGTGAACGAAGTACATTCTTACTTTTGCCGGTAATTTCCTCATCTGCTTTTTGGGAACCATCGTCTCCATCGTACTTGGAAATAAGTTGCGAAGTACGATACGTATACTGGTAACGTTCGCGCAAGGAAAATTCAAAGCGTTGCCAGTTCAACTTACCTGTCAAAGACAAGTACATACGATGACGGGGTGACCAGTAGTCAGAAACATAATTGCCTTTCTTGGTCATCTCTCCCGGACGATGGCTATAAATAAAAGTATATCCGCCATCCACCTTCAAAAAAGAAGTGATACGATAAGCCACACCCGCCCCCGCAGACCAGCGTTCAACATTATCCACACCATCACGAGTACGGAATTCACCTTCCACCGAAGCATCAAAGCCCGGGAAGATTTTCTTCTTTACCTCGGCACTGGTCCAAATGCCGAAGTCATCACTTTGGGCATATACTCCTGCAACCATTGTGCAGAGAAAAACAGCCAGTAAGATTATTTGTCTATTCATTTTCTTCATTCTCCTTCCCTCGGTATCCGCCTTAATGTATCAATTGTATTTATCTCTTCACTCTCCGGTTCATAATAAACCTTCAGTATCGCTGCATCTCGCAGGAAATCGATATGGCCCACTTCTACTTTCGTGATGCTAAGTCCCGTTCTATTTTCCAGATCCATAATCAATTCTGCCCTGCGTTGCGGGGTAATCAGTTCAATACGATCATACTGCACCAGCTTGCATGAGATATGTTTCAGCCAACGATTGCTTTCGCATAACCAGATACACAGAATAAATAATAAGTTTGTTGCCGTCAGTTCGGCATAACTCAACTGTACAGACAGAGCGTTGATGACAGAAATAGCTATAATCACAAACAGGTAGGTCATCTCACGCACAGGCATCGACTCTGTCCGGTAGCGAATTATGCCGAAGATAGCAAACAATCCAAGTGCAAACCCTATTTTCAGTTTCACACTGCCCAACAGGAATATCATCAGAAAAATGCTGATACTGATAAGCGTAAATGTGAAGAAGTAATCGCGACGACGGCTCTTCGGGTAATAAAAGAAACGAATAATGGCAACCACCACCACCATGTTGAGAACGAAGCGCAATATCAATTCCATAAATCCAGCCGCATCTATAAGCGGCGTCTCCATAAAGGCTAATTCAGCAAAATCGTTCATATACTATTTATTAATATTTATATATTTCGGGGAATTTCTGTCTTCCTCATTTTACATACTTTCGGTTTGAAGCGGTTCTGTTTCAAGTCTTCATCCGTCAGTACACAACCCATGCAATATTTACTAAAACCTGCGGGATGTACATGCAAGCGGTTTAATATATCGCGGATGGGCGATGGTGTACGCCCGTCTCGCTTTAACTCCACCACAGCAAGACGTGGCAAGGCAGCATAATTCCCGTTCACCAGATTTCGGAAGCAAATATCCGTATCAATAGTAAGCCGTTCCGTCATTGTCCGGTTGACAAGAGTAATGCGCTGAAAACGATTCTCCAACTGTGGAGACAATTGCGGCAGCTTGTACCAGGCATACAAAGACAAGAAGTCATCCACATCTTCAGCAGACAGTTCATCAAGAGCAGTGATGCGTATACGCCGCTTGTCCGTGCGACCTTTATTATTCTTATTTTTGACTTCAAGAAAAGTTAATTGGGAAGCAACATAGGTACGTACCCTGATTTTCTCACGTACCGCCCGTCCGTTTTGATGTGCCCGATACATTGCTTTGTCTACAGTATCCAGATAAACAGTATGATAGGCAATGTTCCGTTCTCCCGTCACTTCCTGTACACGATAGTCGGCGGCAGCATAATGCAAAAGCACAGTCAACGTTTCCAAGGGCAGCAGATATTTCGTATCCGTCCTGTTCATCAATCGGATACCACTCATTTCTTCCAGCGTGACAGGACCGAATATATCCAACATTTCCGCTATATCCTTCAATGTTTCTTCTGTTATCATACCTGTTTCGTTTCTGCGACAAATGTAACCGCAGGAGTGAAACAAAGAAAATAGATTCAACCAACAAGTGATTTTTAACGATAAACACAATCAAAAACAATGTAGTTTTTCTACCCTCTTTTGCTCAAAACCGTTCTGTATGTGCATTTTTTGCCCGCATTTCTTGTCAGAACGAACAGTTTGACTAATTTTGCACGCTGATAATTAGTTAACCGGATAATTTCAGTAGCTGGACACCGTGTACCTCCTACTCCTATTCCCGGCGATGACACTCCAAAGAAATACTAATACTAATAATTAATAACATGAGTTTGAAAATCGTAGTATTGGCTAAACAAGTTCCCGACACACGTAATGTTGGGAAAGATGCCATGAAAGCCGACGGAACCATTAACCGTGCGGCACTCCCCGCCATCTTCAACCCCGAAGACTTGAACGCTCTTGAGCAAGCCCTCCGACTGAAAGATGCACATCCGGGCTCTACCGTAACCATCCTGACAATGGGACCGGGACGCGCAGCCGAAGTTATTCGTGAAGGAATGTTCCGCGGTGCCGACAACGGCTATCTCTTGACCGACCGTGCTTTTGCAGGTGCAGATACCCTTGCCACTTCGTACGCTCTTGCTACTGCCATCAGGAAGATAGGCGAGTATGACATCATCATCGGCGGACGCCAGGCTATCGACGGTGACACGGCTCAAGTGGGTCCGCAAGTTGCTGAAAAGCTCGGTCTGACACAGATCACTTATGCCGAAGAAATTCTGAATGTGGAGAAAACTACCGGCCGTGTTGTCGTGAAACGTCATATTGACGGTGGTGTGGAAACTGTAGAAGGCCCTCTGCCCATCGTTATCACAGTGAACGGAAGTGCAGCTCCCTGCCGCCCACGCAACGCTAAGCTGGTACAGAAGTACAAACGTGCTCTTGGCGCACAGGAAAAAGCAGCTATCATCAAAGAAGGTGCTACCCTGCCTTATGCCGACCTCTACGAGAAGTACCCTTATCTGAACATCACCGAATGGAGTGTGGCAGACGTGAACGGTGACCTAGCGCAATGCGGTCTCAGCGGTTCGCCCACTAAAGTAAAAACCATTCAGAACATCTCTTTCCAAGCCAAAGAAAGCCGTACACTGACCGGAAGCGACCAGGATGTAGAAGATCTTATTGTTGAACTGTTAGCTAACCACACCATCGGATAAAAGTTATGAATAACGTATTTGTATATTGTGAGCTTGAAGGCACCATAGTTGCCGAAGTAAGTCTCGAACTCCTTACCAAAGGACGCAAGTTAGCTAACCAACTAGGCTGCCAACTGGAAGCCGTTGTTGCCGGTACTAACCTTGCAGGCATCGAAAAACAAGTATTGCCCTTCGGCGTTGACCGTCTTCACGTCTTCGACGCTCCGGGCTTGTTCCCTTATACTTCACTGCCTCACTCTTCCGTACTTATCAATCTGTTCAAGGAAGAAAAACCGCAGATCTGTCTGATGGGCGCCACTGTTATCGGTCGTGACCTCGGTCCGCGCGTTTCTTCTGCACTGACCAGCGGCCTCACTGCTGACTGTACTTCACTGGAAATCGGTGAACACGAAGATAAAAAAGCAGGTGTGGTATATGAAAACCTGTTATATCAGATCCGTCCCGCATTCGGTGGTAATATCGTGGCAACCATCGTCAACCCCGAACATCGCCCACAAATGGCAACCGTTCGCGAAGGCGTAATGAAGAAAGAGATTCTTAACGATAAGTATCAAGGCGAAGTTATCAACCATGACGTTGCCAAATACGTGCCTACTACGGACTATGTAGTGAAGGTTATCGACCGCCACGTGGAGAAAGCAAAACACAACCTGAAAGGCGCTCCGATTGTCGTAGCTGGTGGTTACGGTATGGGTAGCCGCGAAGGTTTCAATATGCTGTTTGAACTGGCCAAGGAACTGCACGCGGAAGTAGGCGGTAGCCGCGCAGCCGTCGATGCAGGTTTCTGCGACCATGATCGTCAGATCGGCCAGACTGGTATTACGGTACGTCCGAAGCTCTATATCGCCTGCGGTATCTCCGGACAAATCCAGCACATTGCCGGTATGCAGGAAAGTGGTATTATCATCTCTGTAAATAATGACGAGAATGCTCCTATCAATACCATTGCCGATTATGTAATTAACGGTACGGTAGAAGAAGTCATTCCTAAGATGATCAAATACTATAAACAAAACAGTAAGTAAATTTACAAGCGAAATGAAGGGAATCGTCATTGCTTTATGCTTATTCTGCCTATGCGGAATACTGAATGCCCAAAGCAAATCTCCGAAAGATGGCAAACACGTCTATTCATATGCCAATGGACAGGATAGCGTAGTTTGCTTCTACAAAAACGGAAGACCGATAGGACAACGAACGGAATACTATCTGGACGGACAACTGCGCTTAACCTTTACATATAAGGCAGGACACATACAGAGCTTAAAACAATATTATGAGAACGGAGCCTTAAAGCGGGAAGAGGTCTTGGATAAATATTCTACCCCCGCAGGGCATCTGTATGATATTGATGGAAAAGAACTGGACTTCATTCCATACATGGAACTGCCCCAGTTTCCCGGAGGAAACACGGAACTCATGAAGCTGATAGCTCAATACACCAAGTATCCTCCACAGGCCGTAAAAGAGAAGAAGCAAGGATTGGTCATCATAAAATGTTCTATAGACAAAGAGGGCAATCCCAAGCATGCAGAAATTGTAAAGAGCGTTTCTCCGGAACTGGACAAAGAAGCTATGCGAGTAGTAGGGTTCCTGACAATGACTTACAAGTTTACTCCCGGGAAAATAGAAGGACAACCGGTTAATATGAACTTCAGCATTCCCGTAAATTTTCGTTTATAATAAAAAACAATTGAAACAATATGGCTAATTTTTATACCGAAGTTCCTGAATTGAAGTTCCAGCTGAACAACCCAATGATGGAACGTATCTGCGAGCTGAAAGAGCGCGGATACGAAGATAAAGACAAGTTCGATTATGCTCCGCAAGACTATACGGACGCAATGGACTCTTATGACAAGGTACTCGAAATCACCGGAGAAATCACCGAAGAGATTATCAACCCGAACGCCGAAGGGGTGGACGAAGAAGGTCCTCACTGTGCCAACGGCCGCGTGGAATATGCAAGCGGTACGCGCCAGAACCTCGACGCAATGGTAAAGGCCGGCCTGAACGGTATGACCATGCCGCGTCGCTTTGGTGGACTGAACTTCCCCATCACTCCGTATACCATGTGTGCTGAGATTGTTGCTGCCGCCGATGCCGGTTTCGGTAACATCTGGTCATTGCAGGACTGTATCGAAACGCTGTACGAATTCGGTAACGAAGATCAGCACAGCCGTTTCATCCCCCGCATCTGCGCCGGAGAAACCATGTCTATGGACTTGACCGAGCCCGATGCAGGTTCCGACTTGCAGAGTGTAATGTTGAAAGCTACTTTCGACGAAAAAGAAAGTTGCTGGCGTCTGAATGGTGTGAAGCGTTTCATCACGAATGGTGATGCAGACTTACACCTCGTGCTGGCCCGTTCGGAAGAAGGAACCAGAGATGGTCGTGGACTTTCCATGTTTATCTATGATAAGCGTGAAGGTGGCGTAGATGTACGCCGTATCGAAAATAAATTAGGTATTCACGGTTCTCCAACTTGTGAACTTGTTTATAAGAATGCAAAGGCTGAACTTTGCGGTGATCGTAAACTCGGTTTGATCAAGTATGTAATGGCATTGATGAACGGTGCACGTTTGGGTATTGCCGCACAGTCGGTAGGTCTGTCACAAGCTGCCTACAACGAAGGTTTGGCTTATGCGAAAGATCGTAAACAGTTCAATAAAGCTATTATTGAATTCCCGGCAGTATATGACATGCTAGCTATCATGAAAGCAAAACTGGATGCCGGACGTGCTCTGTTATACCAAACGTCTCGTTACGTAGATGTTTATAAAGCTTTGGATGATATTTCCCGCGAACGTAAGCTGACTCCGGAAGAACGTCAGGAACAGAAGAAGTATTCTAAGCTTGCTGATGCTTTCACTCCGCTGGCTAAAGGTATGAACTCAGAATATGCAAACCAGAATGCCTATGATTGTATCCAGATTCATGGTGGTTCCGGTTTCATGTTGGAATATGCTTGCCAACGTATTTATCGTGATGCACGTATCACCAGCATCTATGAAGGTACTACTCAATTACAGACCGTAGCTGCTATCCGTTATGTAACAAACGGTTCGTATGCTGCTACTCTCCGTGATTATGAAGCAATTCCTTGCAGCGAAGAAATGCAACCGTTGATGGATCGACTGAAAGAGATGACGAACAAGTTTGAGGCTGTCACCAATGCAACGAAAGAAGCTGCAAATCAAGAGTTACTGGACTTCGTAGCCCGTCGTCTTTACGAAATGGCTGCTGTATGCGTAATGTCTCATCTTCTCATTCAGGATGCAACCAAAGCACCTGAGTTGTTCGCAAAATCAGCTGTTGTTTATCTGAACTATGCTGAAGCTGAAGTAGAAAAACACTTCAACTTTATCCGCAAGTTCAAGGCTGAGGAGCTGGAAAGCTATCGCAAGTAATTAACCGATTACTATATTCAAAGAAGGCTGTCTCAATGAGACAGCCTTCTTTGTCATAAATAGCACCTTTACCGGAACAACCTCAACTGACTGCGCAGCTCATGAAGTTCATTCTGCATCTCCTCCATACGCTGTAACAGGTGATGGATAGCATCAATCCCTTCAATATTGATGGACAAGTCATAATACATGCGGCTGTAACGTTCTATGTCCGGTAATTGAGTAAACGTCAGATAGCGTTCCCCACCTTCGGTCATTACTTCTATCAGGCCACCTTCCTGTAATAAGTCGATAAACGACGGCTCAATGTGGCACTTGCGACAATACTCGCTGACTATGATTAATTCATTCTGCATAGTGATACCTCCTTTTAGTTCATACTTTGAAGTTTACGAAACAACTCTTTCTGCTCTTCCGTCAAGTTCGTCGGCAGTTTCACGGAATAAGTCACAATGAGGTCACCGAACTGTCCTTCTTTCTTATATACAGGGAATCCCTTGCCTTTCAAACGGGCCTTCGTACCGTTCTGTGTTTCGGGTTTCACTTTCAGTTTTACCTTTCCATCCAAAGTATCTACCAGCTGGTCTCCACCCAGGATAGCGGTATAAAGATCAATGGGAACATCTACATACAAGTCATCTCCCAAACGTTTGAATACCGGATCATCCGCAATCACAAACGTTATGTACAAGTCTCCGGCAGGTCCACCATTCACACCTTCGCCACCGTAACCTTTCAATTTAATGACTTGCCCGTTTGCCACGCCGGCAGGAATGGTAATACGTACATTCTTCCCGTTTACCGTCAGTACCTGTTTGTGAGTCTGCGCCGCATCGCGAAGTGACAGATTCAAATCTGCATGGTAATCCTGCCCACGGAAGCCTGCATTAGCACCTCCACGCCCCCGGTTTCCGAACATAGATTCAAAGAAATCGGAGAAGCCGCCATCATGACCGGAAAATTCCTGTCCATCGGATGAATACCAGTAAGAGCTACCATCCGTACCATATCCTGCACCCGATCCGCCGCCTCCAAAGCCACCAAAGCCACCGGCACCCGCCTCCTGACGGGCACGCTTTTGTGCCTCAAATTCATCGGCATGTTTCCAGTGCTCACCATACTCATCGTATTTTTTACGCTTTTCAGGATCACTCAGCACTTCATTTGCTTCATTAATCGCCTGAAATTTATCCTTAGCAGTAGAGTCATTCGGATTTAAGTCAGGATGATATTTACGTGCCAACTTACGGAACGCCTTTTTTATATCATTCTGACTTGCCGTTTTGTCCACCCCAAGGACTTGATAATAATCTATATAAGCCATAGTCTATTAATTTTGTTATTCTTATATACCCTATCACAAATAACGCACCAATCAGGTGTTTTGAATACTAAAATACGTAAACGAAAATTAAAAAGAAGTATTAAAAACAATAATACAAAGATAATCAACATATTAACCAGCAGCAACAGCTTTTACCGATGCTACTCAAATTTTAAAATAATGTAAATGACACATAACATCAATTAATTATTCATACTAAAACTTCCTAAAATAAATAGAAAACGCTTTATTTGCATGTGAGTAAGGCAGTCACAGAAAACAATTTTCCCCCAACCTTAATATATTGACTTATTATGAAAAGTAACCATTGGCTACTTACGGTAGCACTCACTTTCATCGTCCTGCAAGTAAAAGCGGATTCATGGATACGTATTAACCAACTTGGCTACTTGCCGCAATCTGTAAAAGTGGCAGTATTTATGAGTGAAGAACCAGCTGACATACAAGAGTATGCACTGATAGACGCCTTCACAGAACAAACCGTCCGAACTTTCAATTCGACCAAAGCAACCGGAAAAATGGGACTCATGAAGAGTACCTATCGTCTGGACTTCAGTGATTTTAACCAGCCGGGAACTTATTATCTGAAAGCGGGCAAAGCGGTCTCACCTCGTTTTCCCATCAACAATCATGTGTACAATGGGACTGCTGACTTCTTGCTGAACTACATGCGTCAGCAACGTTGCGGCTATAATCCCTTTTTGAAAGACAGTTGCCATGTGCACGACGGCTACATCCTATACCATCCCACCAAGACCGGACAACACATTGATGTTCGAGGCGGTTGGCACGATGCAACTGATTATTTGCAATATACCACAACTTCCGCCAATGCCATTTATCAGATGATGTTTGCCTATCAGGAAAATCCAAACTCATTCGGTGATTTCTATGATGCTGCCGGGCTCCCCGGCGCTAACGGCATTCCCGACATTGTGGACGAAATCAAATGGGGACTGGACTGGCTGAATCGTATGAACCCCGCTCCCGGTGAACTATATAATCAGATTGCCGACGACCGCGACCATGCCGGTATGCGCCTGCCCAATAAAGATGAGGTAGATTATGGTTACGGTCCGGGTAAAGGACGCCCCGTTTACTTCTGTAGTGGCGAACCTCAGGTACGCGGTCAATTTATGAATGCTACCACAGGCGTGGCAAGCACAGCAGGTAAGTTTGCTTCCTGTTTCGCTCTTGGTGCCCGCCTATTAAAAGACTTCTATCCGGAATTTGCTGCGGAGATTGGTACAAAAGCGGACGCAGCTTATCAGGAAGGTGTAAAGAAACCGGGTGCTTGTCAGACAGCCTCCGTCAAGTCTCCTTATATTTATGAAGAAGACAATTGGGTAGATGATATGGAACTGGGCGCTATGGAACTTTTCAAAAGTACTGGAGATTTTAAATACCTGGAGCAAGCCGTTGAGTACGGACGTCGCGAACCTGTTACTCCATGGATGGGTGCTGATAGTGCCCGCCACTACCAATGGTATCCATTCATGAATATGGGACATTATCATCTGGCAAAAGTACATAACGAGCGCCTTAGCAAAGAATTTATCCGGAATATGCATGCCGGCATAGCACGCACCTATGAGAAAGCCGTTGAAAGTCCTTTCATGCACGGCATTCCTTACACCTGGTGTTCCAATAACCTGACAACTGCCATGCTGACACAATGCCGTCTGTATCGTGAAGCAACAGGTGACGAAACTTATAAAGAAATGGAAGCCGGCATGCTTGACTGGCTGTTCGGTTGCAATCCCTGGGGAACCAGCATGATTGTAGAACTCCCTCTATATGGAGATTACCCTTCTCAACCGCACTCTTCATTACTCAACGCAGGTGTAGGAAATACTACAGGCGGCCTTGTAGACGGCCCTGTATACCGCACTATTTTTGAAAGCCTCCGCGGAGTAAACATGACAGGTATTCCCGGTACTCCCGGACAGGATTATGAACGTTTCCAGCCTGACCTGATGGTATATCATGATGCCATTCATGACTACTCCACGAACGAACCGACCATGGACGGAACAGCTTGTCTCACTTATTATCTCTCCGCCATGCAGAAAGAAGGTATGAAGCAGGCGGACATTCAGAGTGATAAGAATGTATATGTAAATGACGGTATCATCCGCACTGATCCAACAAAGAAACAAATAACGCTTGTCTTTACTGCCGCCGATAAAGCAGACGGTGCTGATGCTATTATCAGTACACTGAAGAAACATGGCATCAAAGGCGGTTTCTTCTTCACCGGTGAATTTTATGAGCTTTATCCCGATGTAGTGAAACGACTGCGTGCAGAAGGCCATCTGGTAGGTAGCCACAGCTATGGACACTTATTGTATATGCCATGGGAAAACCGTGATTCATTATTGGTGACACGCGAGCAATTTGAGCAGGATATGCTGAAGAGTTACGAAGTTATGCGCAAAGCAGGTATCGAATACAAAGATGCTCCGGTATATATTCCGCCTTACGAATATTATAATAAAGAAATTGCCGCATGGGCAAAGAATATGGGTATACAACTTATCAACTATACACCCGGCACGATGAGCAATGCGGACTATACCACTCCGGACATGGGTGCCAAATACCGTAGCAGTAAGTTCATCTATGACAAAATCATGGAGGTAGAGAAAAAAGAAGGATTGAACGGGCACCTGATGTTGATACACTTCGGTACAGACGACCGCCGTACAGATAAGTTCTACAATGGTTATCTGGACAAAATGATTAAAACGCTGAAACGGAAAGGTTATACTTTCGTACCTGTCCTTGAAGCAACAGGAATATAGTTCATACCCATAGTTATTATAAAAAGGTTAGTTAAAGGTTATCATGCAAAGGTATTTAAGGTAATATTCAATCGGTTTGTTTTCAGTAGACTTTTTCCCACCCCCAAGGGAAAAAGTTGCAAACCAAAGCTCCATGCCTGCGAAGGTCCGGAGCTTTTTCTATTGTCAGATTTAAATAAATGCGTGATAACGAAGAATCAGAGACTATCCTTCACTGCCTGCAACAAAGACTGAATATCTTCTTCTGTCGTATCAAAAGAGGTCACAAAACGAATTTCATTTTCAGCTTCATTCCAGAAATAAAAGAAATAAGACTTCATCAATCTATCAATAACCGGACGAGGCATAGTCAAGAACAACTGATTACTCTCCATCTTTTGTGTGAATTGTACATCCGGCAATGTTTGCAACCCTTCATATAGTTTCCGTGCCATTGCATTGGCATGTGCAGCATTCTTTTTCCACAAATCATCCGTAAGATACGCTGTGAACTGACAAGAAAGGTAACGCAATTTAGAAGCTAACTGAGCCGACTGTTTCCGTACATAGAGCGCTTCCTTTTTCAGGTCCGGATTGAAGATTATTACACTTTCACCTAACATCAATCCATTCTTCGTTCCACCGAAACTAAGAATATCAATGCCACAATCCACTGTCAGTTCCTTGAAGCTGAGATTCAACGCAACACAAGCATTCGCTAAACGTGCCCCATCCATATGCACATACATACCATATTCATGCGCCAGGGTAGTCAGCGCTTTTAATTCTTCCGGAGTATAGACAGTACCTAATTCCGAACATTGAGAAATATAAATAGCACCCGGTTGAGAATGGTGCTGTTCTCCGAAGTTCTTCAGATAAGGACGTATCAACTCCGGCGTCAGTTTACCATCCGGCGTTGCAATAGGACGTATCTGGCATCCTGTCATACGGGCAGGTGCACCACATTCATCTACATAAATATGTGCAGTCTCCGCACAAAGAATTAAATTATAAGGACGGGTAGCCAACTGCAAAGCTACTGCATTACTTCCTGTTCCATTGAAGACAAACAGTGGCTCACAATCAGGCGAAAATGTCTCTTTGATTTTGCGAACGGCTTCTTTAGTCCAAGGATCGTCACCGTAGCCAACTGCGTGATTTTGGTTTGCCCGGTTCAGCGCCTCCATCACCAATGGATGTACACCGGAATTGTTGTCTGAAGCAAAACTTCTCATAGTTATATTGATTTTATCGATAAATAGTTATAGCGTATAAATAATCCTTTAGCTCTAAAAAATATGCAAAGGAACGAAATAATTCGTTAGTAGAAAAAAAAGAAGCGTGGATTTTACAATCCACGCTTTCGTTTAGGTTTTCAATCGGTTTTTTCGTTCTTACCCGATATAAACATTCACGCCCAAAAAAATGTAGAGTTCTCCGTCCTCCTGGTGCAATACAATCTTGTCTTCACAAGCTAACCATCCCAGGGCCGCTCCCAGTTCTTTGTCCTTCAGCCCGGACTTTCTCTTCAAAGTCCCATAGTCCCACTTGGCATAATTGCTAAGCAACCTCCAAATTTTGCCTGCGTTCAGGCCGATGTCGCTTTTGTTCATCTCTTTTCGTCATTAAAAAGGTTAAATAATTGATTGGTGATTTGTTTAGGTTATCCTATTATCAGCCTAAAGGTATCACTTTTTATTTATAAAACATAAAAAACGAACAAAAGATATTCTTTTTAATCAAAATTGTAACAGTTTCGTAATAATATACAGGTAATATAAGAAAAAACAGGCCAAAAAAGAGAAAAAAAGACCACAGCGCCTTCAGAGAGATGCTGTGGTCATTTATTATAATTATAAATTCAGGGAAAAACGGGTATTACATCATACCACCCATACCGCCCATGCCAGGAGCACCCATTGGCATTTCAGGTTTGTCTTCCTTCTTCTCAACGATTACACATTCAGTAGTCAGGAACATACCTGCAATAGAGGCAGCGTTTTCCAAAGCTACGCGAGCTACTTTTGCAGGATCAACTACACCGGCAGCATGCAGATTTTCATATACATCAGTACGAGCATTGTAACCGAAGTCACCTTTACCTTCGCGTACTTTCTGTACAACTACAGCACCTTCTTTACCTGCATTGGCAACGATCTGACGCAACGGCTCTTCAATAGCACGTTTAATAATGTCAACACCTGTAGTCTCATCAATGTTATCACCTTTGAAACCTTCCAATGCATCGAGTGCACGGATGTAAGCTACACCACCACCCGGTACGATACCTTCTTCAATAGCAGCACGTGTTGCACGCAAAGCATCGTCTACACGATCCTTCTTTTCCTTCATTTCAACTTCAGAAGCAGCACCTACGTAAAGAACAGCAACACCACCAGACAATTTAGCCAGACGTTCTTGCAATTTTTCTTTGTCATAATCAGATTTAGTAGCAGCAATCTGAGCTTTGATCTGTTCGCAACGTTCCTTGATATTTTGTTTGTCACCAGCACCGTTCACGATGGTAGTGTTATCTTTAGAAACTGTGATCTTATCAGCAGTACCCAACATTTCGATGGTAGCTTGTTCCAGCTTCAGACCCTTTTCCTCGCTGATCACTACACCACCAGTCAATACGGCGATATCTTCCAGCATTTCTTTACGACGGTCACCGAATCCCGGAGCTTTCACAGCACAAATCTTCAACTGAGAACGCAGACGGTTTACAACCAACGTAGTCAAAGCTTCACTGTCCACATCTTCTGCGATTACCAACAGAGGACGTCCGGTTTGTACAGCAGGTTCCAGAATAGGCAAGAAGTCTTTCAGGTTAGAAATCTTCTTGTCGTAGATCAGGATGTATGGTTTTTCCATTTCGCACTCCATCTTCTCCGTATTAGTAACGAAGTAAGCGGAAAGATAACCACGATCGAACTGCATACCTTCTACCACACCAATAGTAGTATCAGTACCCTTAGCTTCTTCGATAGTAATTACACCGTCTTTAGAAACCTTACGCATAGCATCAGCGATCAACTTACCAATAACCGGATCATTGTTGGCAGATACAGAAGCAACCTGTTCAATCTTATCGTAGTTGTCACCTACTTTTTCAGCTTGTGACTTAATTGAGTCAACCACTTTGGCAACAGCCTTGTCAATACCACGTTTGATATCCATAGGACTTGCACCGGCAGTTACGTTCTTCAAACCTTCAGCAACAATAGCCTGTGCCAATACAGTAGCAGTAGTTGTACCGTCACCGGCATCGTCACCAGTTTTGGAAGCTACTTCTTTCACCAACTGCGCACCCGTATTCTGGTATGCATCAGACAGTTCCACTTCCTTAGCTACAGTTACACCGTCTTTCGTGATGTGAGGAGCACCGAATTTCTTTTCGATAATCACATTACGACCTTTAGGGCCGAGAGTTACTTTCACTGCATTTGCCAGTGTATCGATACCTTTTTTCAATTGGTCGCGGGCATCGATATTGAATAATATTTCTTTTGCCATAATGATATTTACAATTTAAATATTTTATAATTACTATATTAACCTAACACAGCGAGTACGTCACTTTGACGCATAATCAGATATTTAGTGCCTTCAACTTCCAGTTCGGTACCGGCATACTTGCCATACAAAACAGTGTCGCCCACCTTCAATACCATCTCTTCATCTTTCGTACCGTGACCAACTGCCACAACTTCACCTTTCAAAGGTTTTTCTTTTGCTGTATCCGGAATAATGATACCGCCAATTGTTTTCTCTTCTGCAGGTGCAGGGAGTATCAGCACTCTGTCTGCCAATGGTTTAATGTTCATAGTTCTTTTGTTTTTTATATGTTATACATTTATTATAGTAATGTCTTGTCTCGTTTTAGTGAGACGCAGAACAAATTGCGAAAATCGTGCCAAACGGTAAAGCGAAATTTCTGTCAGTATAAAAACTGACAAATTGGCATCCCAGCATAACTTTTTCATGCAAGCATAAAAGTTATGCTTTCGATTTGCATTATCTTTGCACCCTCAAAAAACGTTTTTAGAACATGAATACAGTCTGGATTGTTTTACCTATTCTCACATTATTAATGTTTGAGTTGGGACTAACACTTGAAATCAAAGATTTTAAATTATTTCGTCAACGTCCCTATCCTGTTTTTGCAGGATTGATAGGGCAGATAGTCCTTTTACCAATATTGGCTTTTGCATTGGGTTATCTGTTTCATTTGGAACCTCTGTTCTTTATCGGACTTGTGCTCATTGCTTGTTCTCCGGGTGGGAGTTCTTCCAATATATTCTCTATGATAGCCAAAGGTGATGTCGCACTTTCCGTATCACTGACTGCACTCAGCAGTATTATTACCTTGTTTACTATTCCTGTCATTATGGAGTTTGCCACGCAAATTGCAGGAGACAATAGTGGAATAACTATACATTTACCTATCGGCAGCCTCATTATCCAGAATCTACTGCTCATGTTGCTTCCTATTGCAATAGGCGTTTTAACCAAACACTTTTGTCCTAAAGCCGCCGAACGGATTCACAAAGTATTATCCAAGGTTGCCTTCCCTGCCTTGATTTTATTAGCTACTGTTTTCTTCATACAACATCACGAAACGATAGCTGCACAGATCGGCCGATTAGGCCTATGCATCACACTAATGATATTATTGGCTATGGGTGGAGGATATTTAATCTCCCGGTCAATGAAATTGAACAGGAAAGAACAGCGCACGCTTATCATTGAAATAGGTATGCAAAATGCAGCCCAAAGTATTGCTATTGCAAGTAGCCCGTTTATTTTCAATAATGACATAATTGCCATACCGGCTATAATTTATGCACTGATGATGAATATAATTCTATTAGTATATGTGGGAATAGTGAAGCGGAAATAACACAAACTTGTAAATTAAAGTAGTATATTTTTCTATATTCAGACTTAAATTACTACATTTGTGAGAATCACCATAGTAAGGTAAACCTAAAACAATATTGATATGAAAAATAAGAGTTTCCTCGGACTGTTGTTATTCTCCTGTATCTGCTTAACTGCTATTGCACAAGAAACTACAAAACCTGTTAAGGCCATTTATGTAAACGCTGACCAGAATATTCTTTTTGACAAACTGATTGACTTCGTACAGAATAATGAATATTTCATTCTATCGCTGGACAAGCAAGCAGGTTTCATACAAGCCCAGAAACCTGTTGAAAGGAAAAAAGTATTCAAAGCAAATGAACGGAGAACTTTAAATTTTATCATCAGACCTATTAATGAGAATTTATCACAGATAACTTTAAATATTCGTTGCGAAGAAAAGCTCTGGGGAGGCAGCGAATCCGGTCATGTCTATTACTACAATGACAAAGGTGTCAGTCAGAATAGCGATTTATACCAGAATATATGGGATGAACTAAAGTCTGCATTAGTGCCCTATCGACAAGTTATATTTACAACAGTAACGACGCCCGCTCCCACCAAAGCCCTTCCTGCTGAAACAACCCTTAACTCTCTGCCTAAAGCATTCTTAAAAGACGGTTTCCCACTGTTGGTAGAACGTTGCCACACAGTGCTTGCATCAGCATACATGACCCAGAAACTACTAAGCGAACATACGGATATCCCCGGTTGGGAAGGATACCCGGTGAAACTCTATGAATATTACACCGGGAAAGATATAAAAAAAGGAGTAGCCAAGCGCGGACTGGTATACTTGCTGAACCCAAGTGCAGAACAACTTGCCACATGGATTGCCACCACTTGCTGGGAAGTTAAGCAAAGTACAGATACCACATACCTGTATAAACTCGCAGAATTTATCAAACGACAATCAGGGGCGCAATTCCCTGTACAAGGAGTAGTATACGAGGATATGCATACCAAAAACTTCTACGAACCATATATTTTCAAAGACGGAGTAACCGTATATGTGGCAGATAGTACTAAAATGCCGGCAGATAGGCATTGCACCGATGAGCAACTGGAGTTTTACCTGCATATGACGAATACCGACTTAAAACCAAACACTGGCAGATATGCCCGCATTTGCAGTACAAACCGTACTCAATATTACAAAAATGGAGGTAAAACAGATGTGGGAGATAACGATGAACACCGTAGCCAGTCATGGTTGAATGTAGTTCGCCAACTTTATCAACTGGCTTGGCTTTCAGATCGCAACGAATTAATGATTGCCTGGGCAAAAGAACAACTGTAAATAGCCGGTTTAAGGCATACCAATCCTATTCTTTTTACCACAAAATCCCCCATACAAGAAGTTAAGACTTTGCATACAAGAGGTTAACTTCTTGTCAACAGGGAGTTAAGTTCTTGTCAACAAGCTGTTGACGACTGATAAATAACAAGACTAAGACAGTTTAGTCAATATCCAAGTCTGTATCACAACTCAATTCAGTCGAATATCCCTGCCAGAAGCTCTTGGTAGAATGTACTAAAGCACTCCCCATCAAGAAAAGGAATATTACGGCTATTAATGTCATCACCATACCGATGGCTGCGTAATACTTCGGTTCTAAAACATCCATAATAGTTATCTTTGTTAGGTTAGTACTACAAAGATAACCAAGATGGATTACAAAGAGCTTACTCTTTTATGAAGTTTTTATTTCTTTAAAGTTTGTATCAATTCTTCGGCCGAAACCAGAGTCTGTTCACCAGTCTCCATATTCTTGAGTGTCACCTTATTCTCGTTCATTTCATTCTCTCCTACAAGAGCTACAAACGGAATATTTTGGGCATTGGCATAGCCCATCTGTTTCTTCATTTTAGATGAATCCGGGAAAATTTCCGCACGAATACCTTCTGCACGTACTTGGGCAAGTACATTCAAGGAAAAAGCTGCTTCTTTCTCACCAAAGTTGATAAATAGAAGTTGCGTACTGTTTACAGCTTCTTTAGGATAAAGATCAAGCTGGTTCAGCACATCAAAGATACGGTCCGCACCAAAGGAGATGCCTACACCGGAAACTCCTGCCATACCGAATACACCGGTAAGATTATCATAGCGACCACCACCTGTAATACTACCGATTTGTACATCCAATGCTTTCACTTCAAAAATGGCACCGGTATAGTAATTCAACCCACGGGCAAGTGTCAAATCAAGTTCCAATTCATTCTTCAGACCGAAAGCCGATAGAGTTTTCAAGATAAATTCGCTTTCTTCCACTCCCTTTTGACCAATTTCACTTCCGGCAAGTACTTCTTTCAGGGTAGTCAGTTTCTCCTCATTGGTGCCGCTCAGTAGAATGATAGGTTGTAATTTGGCAATAGCCTCATCGCTGATACCTTTTTCTTTCAACTCGGCATTCACATTGTCCAGACCGATTTTATCCAGTTTATCAATAGCCACAGTAATATCCACGATCTTATCAGCCTCACCGATAATCTCCGCAATGCCCGTCAAAATCTTACGGTTATTGATCTTGATGCAAACACGGATACCAAAGCGAGTAAATACAGTATCGACAATCTGCATTAATTCCACCTCGTTCAGTAAAGAATCACTACCTACCACGTCAGCATCACATTGATAGAACTCACGATAACGGCCTTTTTGCGGACGATCGGCACGCCACACAGGTTGTATCTGATAGCGTTTGAAAGGGAAAGTTATTTCATCACGGTGCATCACCACGTAGCGGGCAAATGGCACTGTAAGATCATAACGCAAACCTTTCTCACAAAATTTACTTGCGAGCTTGGCTGCATTACGGCTCAGCAATTCCTCATCGGTTAGTCCGGAGAAATAATCACCTGAGTTCTGTATTTTAAATAGAAGTTTATCACCTTCTTCACCATATTTCCCCATCAGTGTGGAAAGCATTTCCATTGCAGGCGTTTCAATCTGTTGGAAACCATAGAGATGATATACATCGCGAATGGTATTGAATATATAATTACGCTTCGCCATTTCTACTGGCGAAAAGTCACGGGTTCCTTTAGGAATACTGGGTTTTGCTGCCATAATTGTTTCAATTACTATTAAAATCGGAGGGCAAAGTTACAGGTTTTTATCGAGATAAGAAAAGAGATAAGCCGGTTTTATGCAAAACAACAATTAAGCTTGTAATACATTCAAGTGTTTACATTTGATAAAACATTCATTTCTACCGGACAAAACATTCGAGCTATTAAAATTCCCGCATGCTGACTATAGAATAAGACTTTGAGCAGGGATGATTTAGTGAGAGCAGTTACTTTTACAAAGTAATACATAGTCCTTATTCCAAGTAGCATTTGAGTTCTTTTTATGGAACTTTTACATGCGCTTATAAAAAGAAATCGTATTTTTGAGACGAAATTACCAGATTTAAAAGAAGGATAAAGAAGGATTATATGAATTCAGTTATCAGGGAAGTCAGGCAGTGTTTACAAGACAATATAGATGAAAAAGTGTTGAAAACTTCGGGGCACTTCTTCAAGAAAGGAGAAAATGTGCCTGTCTACGGAGTTAGAATGTATAATGTAGGCAAGATAGCCAAAGAATCTTTCAAGGAAATCAAAGAACTGCCGAAAGCTGATGTTTTCGGACTTTGTGAGGAGTTGTGGCAATCGGGATACTTGGAAGAGAATGTGATTGCCTGCGAATGGGCGTATGCTCTCCGGAAAGAATATACACCGGAAGACATTCATGTTTTCAGACACTGGTTGCAGGACTATGTAAATAATTGGGGAGCCTGTGACACGCTATGCAACCATACTATCGGAACGTTCGTCGAAATATTTCCTGAATTTATTTCTGAGTTGAAGGAATGGGCGACATCCGATAATCGTTGGGTAAGGCGTGGTGCTGCCGTCACGCTGATAATTCCTGCACGTAAAGGATTATTCTTCGATGATATTCTCCAAATAGCAACCACCCTGCTTCACGACAAGGATGACCTGGTACAGAAAGGTTACGGCTGGATGCTGAAAGCGGCAAGTGAGGCTTATCAGAAAGAGGTCTTCGATTTTGTAGTCAGCCATAAGGCAACCATGCCACGGACGGCACTGAGGTATGCTATTGAGAAAATGCCACAGGAATTGAGAAAAGAAGCAATGAAAAAGGAGTAAGTATGAATATTGAAGAATACCGGGAATATTGTTTAAGTATCAAGGGAGTAACAGAGAGTTTCCCCTTTGACGAGCATACACTTGTCTATAAAATCATGGATAAGATGTTTACCTTTGCTCCGTTGAATCCTAAAGAGGGACGTTTCTGGGCGGATACGAAATGCGACACTACCAAATCAACGGAACTGATGGAGCAGTATAGCGGCATTACATTCGGCCCCTACTCCGATAAGAAATACTGGATTACCATCTATCTGGAAAGTGATGTGCCGGATAGTCTTATAAAGGAATTAATCAATCATTCCATAGAGGAGGTGGTTAAGAAACTGCCAAAGAAGAAACAGGAAGAATATTATGTCACATTAAGATAATGGGAACCATAACTACAATTGCTCCTTGTGGCATCAACTGCACGTTATGCCACGCCTTTCAGAACGTAAAAAAGAAGTGCCCCGGTTGCAGAAGCACAATCGGGATAATTCGTAAAAGCTGCCTGAACTGCGCCATATCCAACTGTGATAAGAAAGGAAACTATTGCTTTGAATGCATGGAATATCCCTGCAAGCGACTGAAATATTTAGATAGGCAATACCGACTAAAATACAAGATGAGTATTCTTGAAAACCTCGATTACATCAGGCAGAAAGGAGAAGAGGCGTTTATTACCCGTCAAAGCCAGAAATATACTTGTCCGGATTGCGGCAAACTAAGAACCGTACATTATGATTATTGCATCTATTGCAAACAGGAAAAGAAGAAATAACCTTCTGTATCCCCCTTCCAGATGCCTGGGGTAGTTTCAAGTCTTTTCTCTATAACTATCAGATACGTTTATTCCAATCCCGATTCTTCAAATAGAAATAGGAAAGAAGCAACAGCATACCTCCATAAATATACTCGCTGGTCCAAGCTATAGCCACATCTACCTTGAAGTACATAACCATGACGACGACATAAACAACATAGATAGCAATCGTCATCAACATGATTCTCATGGACTGATTCGTGTTTCCTGTTCCTGAAACCGCATTGAACAGAACTAAGCCGGGGGCCGAAAGGAAATATCCCATCAACATGACGTAAGTGGTCGGCAAAGCTGCCTGCACAAGTTCCTCATTGTTTGTATAAATCTGCAACAGGGCAGTTGGAAATAAAGCGGCCAGCAGCAAGAACGGAATTCCAATCAGATAAGTCAGCTTTATCGCCCGCCTGCATGCAAGCCGGATTTCACTTTTATCTTTGCCACTTCCCAAGAGATTACTGACCATAGAGCTGGCCGTATCGGCAAATGCAAAAATCACCATAAAGAAGCAAGTGTTGATGCTGCGCATGATATTGGCTATCGCCAGAGAACGCTCACCCAAATGCTCTATCGCGATAAAAAACAGAAACCATTGCGATGGAAATAGTATGGATTGAAGCATCGTCCAACAAGAAATACTCCAAATCCGCTTGAACTCCGACAGCCGGAAAGCGAACCGCTGAAACAAGGCATATTTCTTTTTATCCACTTTCAACCAGGTATATACTACGTAAAACAGCAAAGACACCAGTTCGGCCAGCGACGAACCGATAGCCGCCCCCGCAATGCCTAATGCCGGAAAACCGAACTTTCCGAATATAAGAATATAATTGAAAACAACGTTACTGAGCACCATCACGACAGAGTTAAGCGTCAGCGTGCGTGTTTCAGTAATACCGATGTAGAAAGCGCGAAACAAGATAGCGATAAAAGAGAAAAAAAGCCCGTATCTTCTCCATTCCAGATAAGAAGCTGCGGCAGCATAAACCTGGTCGGAAGAAATCAGGCGGCCGAGAATATAAGTTGTGATATAGTCGCACAAGAAAAACATGACAGTGGCCAATGCCAGCAGGAAAAAGGCACCTTGCATGAATATTCCACCAATTTCACCATACTTCTGTTCACCATTTCTACGCGCTATCAATATCTGAACCCCAATGCTAAATCCAAACCCAAGCATATAAATAGCCATATAGAGCACACCCGCCAATGCAGATGCTCCCAGCTCCACTTCGCCTACATGACCTAAGAATGCCGTATCCGTAACATTTATCATGTGTTCCATCAGCAAGCTGATGAGAATGGGATACGCAATTAACCAAATTCGCTTATAGCTGAAATTCATATATATAAGAGCGGATTATGACCTGTCTTTTTCCGTTAGTTTTGCCACCGTAGTGGCAAGTTATTGCCATCGCATTGGCAAGACCTTGCCACCGCATTGGCAAAAGTTTGCCAGCATGGTGGCAAAAAGTTCAGAGGATATACCCTTGTGGAGCATATCCTCTGTTGATATCAGAAATCAAACTTTTCGAGCTTCATGGAAGCCAATCCCTGTATTTTGGGAACCAACGTCACAAAATGTTCCGCTTTCTCATGGGCGGACAATGATTCTGCATCCTGCCATGTTTCGCAAATCATCAAGACATCATTACGGGTAGCGCTTTCAAAAACATCATAGGCAATGCAGCCTTTGTCCTTCAAAGAAGATGCCACCAACTCTTTTGCAGCTTCCAACACCGCAGCACGGTTACTTTCGTTTACTTGAATAAAAACATTCAGTCTAATCATATTTGTAGAATTTTAAAAGTAGGCTGCAAATGTAAACAGAAAAGTCGGAACTCTGATTCACTTGTCTGCATAAATACCGATGCGGTTGCCTTCCGAATCGGCAAATACTGCAAAATAGCCTTTGCCATCGGCTTCTATCTTCGTACAGGGAATGAGCACTTTCCCACCCTTCTGCACCACACGTTCAAGGGTAGTCGCTATATTATCCGTATTGAAATGGATAAGTACACCCTTCTCAGAAGGCTGAAAATCGGGCAGGAGGTCAAAAGATTGTGAGATGGCTCCTACTGTCTCACCGTCTTCGGTGAAGCATGCCATCTTCTCCTGTTCGCACTCAAAGACCGGAAGTTTCATATTCAGTACGGTTTCATAAAAATCTACAGCCCGACGGAAGTCTGTAGCGGGAATCTCAAAAAATGCAATCAATTTTTTCATTTTGGTTTCTTTTTAGGGTTATTACTATGCCTTTGCAAAGACATTGCAAAAGTAGGGCAAGCCGGGAAACCTCCATAGAAGAAAAAGGACATCTTTAGAGAGAAGAAAAAAGGTGTTTTTAGAGGGTGGAGAAATAATCGGAAACGGGAGCGCATACGGACAGGTATTCCGCAGGGGTGTAACCGGAGAAGAGTTTAAACTCCTTAATCATGTGCGACTGGTCGGAGAAGCCACATTCATAGGCCACTTGCGCGAAAGGTAAACCGGGGTTTTGTTGCAGGACGTACAAGGCACGCTGCATACGCACGATGCGAAGAAATTCTTTTGGGGTAGTACCGATATAATCGGTAAAGACACGGCTGAACTGCTTGGTGCTGAGACAAGCTACATCGGAAAGTTGCAAGGTGTTTATCTGCGGATGAAGATTGATTTCGTCCAAAACTGTTGATAACCGTTTCAGGTTATATTCAGAACCAGAGGCCAGACGGCGGAAAAAGAATTGTTCAATCAGCCGGATGCACCGGTCGTTATCCGGAGTATCTGTTATCCGGCAGGATAAATCGAAAAGCTCCCTGTCTTCCACTTCGTCCGTGGAAACGTTCTGTCTGTTGAAAAGATGCAGGGGAATTTGCAGAAAGACTTTTGCCGCATAGGGCTGAAAGACGACCGTTATCATTTCTATAATTCCTGTCGACACAACATCGGAGAAACCGAAAGTTTGTCCGCTAATAAAGGATTGCGGCTGCAACTGCGAATCTTGCAGGCACATCAAGCGCTTGCCTTTATGAAACACCAGTTGCACACAGCCGACGGGTAGAGTCCGTTCCGATACCGGCATAGCCGCATCATCCCGCAATATCCAGTAATAACGGATATAGGGAGACAATGCAGGAGCTGGTTTTACGATACGGAAAGTTTGCATAGTACAAATATACGGGATTTGATTATTGCGGCAAAGGTAGGCAAAGGGTTTTAGGGGGAATAGTAAAAATGGGACATTCTTCTGAGAGAATTTATCAGTCTCCCCACCTCTTATGGTATGCCCTATAGCGTTCATAAATATCCAATGAATATTTATCTCCGGATATAAATCCGCTTGAGAAAAATTCGTCTTCTACCTCTGCATAGTTACCGCAGCAGAACCGATCTACCAAGCCGGTAGTATACATGGCTTTTATCTCCGGCAACAATTCCTCAGCCCTGATATCCAGCAAATCACTAACCAACATTCCTGCCAAAGTGCCATCGCAATAGATATTGTCTGCAAGGTTTTCTGTAAAAAAGGTGAGAACCTGACGGAACCATTCAATGACTTCCTCCCTGCGTTCGGGCTGCAAGCGGGCAATGAGTGCCACCGCCGGAGCCACATGGCAACGGGCAAAGGTATATAGTCCCGGCTCCTTCATAAACTCCAGCAGCTGCGGCAAACGATTTTGACCTAATAAATAGAGAGTGGGAACAAATACCTCGTCACCCGTATCTCCGAAATAATAATCAAAGAATTCCTCTCTTTGTCTCAGCAGTTCAAGTATAACTGCCAGACTATCTTCCGCTCTCAATTCTGCCAGAAAGAAGGATGCATGCAGCAAAATATTAGGAGAACGCTCTTCACGACGTTCTTCTGATATTTCGTCACAAGTACAACCTGTTTCAAACAATGCCATTTGTTCCAAATCACGAATCAAGGATTCGCGAGGCAGTGATAATATATCACGGATGGTTGCATCAGGAAGCAGGCAACTGTCATTATTATAAAGCAACGTAATCAGTTGCTTATTCTGAACATCCAGTACTGCGGGATAGGCTAAGTGGACATAAGAATAAGGAGTAATTGGTATCATTTGTTGTTCTTCCGCTATTGTTTGAATCCGACCCAGTGCTTCCAGTATATCCTTGACAGCATCACTATCCAAGGGGTCTTCATCATAATCTTCATATTCATCATATTCCTCCTCCTCATCATCATCTTCTTCTCTTAACACATACGAAAAATTATCTCCCAGATTCTTCTTCATCAACGGAAGCAACGTGTTGACTTGAAAGCGGCTTGTTGCCACCAAAAAGTGCTTTCCGTCTTTCCCGAATTCATATTCTATAAGAGGTATCTCCTCCGTATCTTCCTCCAGAATATACTGTGTCAACTTAAAAGAAGAATGCGGACTGAGCCCGGCTTCTTCAGCAAAAGCTATAACCCCGTAAACCAGGTTATGCACTTCCTCATAGCTAATCGAGTCCATTTCCAAGAAAGCACGGCTCTCCTCTAATATCTCTTTATATTCATATTCCGACACATTGAAGTAATATAAGGAATCGGTCAATCCACAACAGAAAGTATCGAACATATAAACGCCCAATGTATAGTTACCATTTTTATGCTGTCGGGCTACAATTACCGTCCCGGAACCAAATTTATCCCAACCATTCGTTATCCAACACTCGGCTATCGGTAGCAAACGCGCCTTTTCCTTGATGTATCGTTCCGGTGATAAAGTCCGTTGTTGTGGTGCCTTTTTTTTCTTTGCCATATTCTTCCGTTCATTAGTAGTTTTATAATATGAGACAAAGATAATTTTAATATCACAGTTTACTGGCTTTTCATCAAATAATATATGTTTCATCACCATAAAACAACTAACTTTGCAAGTTTAAACTTATTGTTTGGAAAACAAACGACAATTATGTGTAAAACAAGCAGCGAACTTAAAAAGTAGATAGAAGAGCTTATTGAAGACCACAAAGAACAGAATCAGGTTCACTATAGTGACAACCACCCGCCACTATTTATTATTCACCCCATACCCAAATAAAGCGAAGTCTCCGAAACACGGATCATCCGGAAAGACTTCCGCCAATGCGGCAGTTATCCTTTGCGCGTTCTTCAAAGAAAAAGTTTCCGTTTCGGTCAGTTCCAGCAAGCAGGCTACACGGCAGACGTGTGTATCCAAAGGAATAATCAATTCCCGGCAATCAAAACTTTCCCAAATACCGAAATCAACTTCCGATCCTTTCCGTATCATCCAGCGCAGGAACATATTCAGTTTCTTCTGAGGACTTTTGTACGAAACTTCCAGAAACTGGCAAAGCTTCTCCATCGGTTTTCCCGGATATACCTGCAATGCATCTTCCAGACTGTCATAATCCGAATAAGTCGTATGCAAGCGTTCAAAATAAGAATGGAAGTCCGCATACGAAAGCATCCGGTAAAAACTGCGCCGCTCTTCCACAGGAAAATCTTTCTCCCAACGACGCGAAAGTACATATTGATAAGGAGAAGTCCCCATACAATCGTGTAATTCATCGGCCTTCTTCAGAATCTGCTTGCGATTGCCGAAACTCATAATAGCAGTCAACAGACCGCTGATTTCTATATCCTGTTTCTGCTGGTAACGATGCGGGAATTGTACCGGATCATTTTGAATAAAATCCGCACAATGATAGGTCTTTGCCCACTCCTGTAGTTTCTTTTTTATATCTTTGGTCATTTCTTTAAAATCATGGGGGGTACAAAGATAATGCAAATCGAATGCAGAACTTTCATGCTTGCATTAAAAAGTTATGCTGAGATGCAGCTTATCTTATCCAAAGATATTGAATTTATAGCAACTTTGGACAAGTCCCCTATTCTATTTACCCTTATTTTTGCATCGTGAAATTCAAAAAAGAACTTATGGAACATAGCAAGAAGACCACGCGTGAAGAGTATCAGAAATGCGTAAATGCAGTAGTAGATTACATCAACCTCCATCTTGGAGAAGAGATTGATCTGAAATCGTTGGCCAAGATTTCTCATTTCTCTCCGTTCTACTTCCATCGCATCATGAAAGCATTTCTGGGCGAGCCAATCGGGACGTTCATAGTCCGGACACGAACAGAATCTGCCGCCCGCCTGTTGCGTTACTCGGACCTGCCTATAGCAGATATCGCTTATCGCATCGGGTATTCCTCACCATCGTCACTGTCGAAAGTATTCAAGCAGTTCTATGGAATTTCACCTAATGAGTATCGTAACAATAAAAACTTTGTAATTATGAAACCAGCAATTATCAGACCCGATTTAGAGTTAAAGAAAGAAATAAGAGAAGTGCCTGCCAGAAATGTAATTTATATCCGCCTGTTCGGAGACTATAAAATGAATGATTACGGAGGCACATGGATGCGTTTGTTCCAATTTATCAAAGAAGAAAAACTGCCGATGGGTGACATGGCTCCTTATTGCATGTACCACGATGATCCCAAAGTGACGCCTGCCGACAAGTTGCGTACCGATGTTTGCATGGTGATGCCTGTAACCGTAACTCCCAAAGGGGATGTCGGCTTCAAGCAATTGCCTGCCGGACGTTATGCAGTGTTTACCTACAAAGGATCTTATGAGTATCTGCAAAGTGTATACGACACGATTTACGGAAAGTTCATTCCCGAAATGGAATGTACAATGAGAGACGAGTCGAGTGCCGAACGCTATCTGAATGATCCGTGCAATACGAAACCGGAGGATTTGTTGACAGAAATCTTCATTCCGGTAGAATAATCATCTTTAATATATTGTGGGCAAAGACTATTTGCCCGCAATATATAACTATTACTTTATCTCTCTTTTCATCGGCACATACTTCAGTCCATTCGTAATCTGTGGTTCCTGTACCTGCTCAAATCCCAGACTTTTATAGAAAGGCACTGCATACGTAGAGGAATTTACAGTCATTTCAGGCACAGAAGTCTCTTCGATAAAAGCATCGAATAATCTTCTGCCTATGCCCTTCCGGTGATATTCTTTCCGTATGAAAAACAGAGAAATATGTTTCCCTTCATTTTTGCTCCCCATCACACCCACAAGTTTTGCCTCATCAAACGCACCATAAATGACCAAGCTGTTTATTATCGCCTCATCATTGACGAAGCTTTTGAAAGTTTCCAGCCCTTGTTCATCAAAATCTTCTTCACCCGTCTGAAGATATATTTCCAGAGAAAGAGACGCGGCTTCTTTATATTCGGATAAGTCTAATCTTCGAACGCTTATCCCCGGGGTTAAAGTCAAAGTATTCATAATAGTTAAGTTACAGTTCGCAACAAAGATATCAATTTTCTGGAAATGATGATTAAGACATTCCCATTATTCCATCCAGAAACACTATCTTTGTACAGGACATTTAACTAACCCAACTTTATTCAAAGATATGGAAAGACTTATCGACAAATATCTTCCGGCAGATTATCATGATACATTCGTTTTGAAATCCAGAAAGCCTGCAGAACAGATAATTCCCAAAGAACTGATCAAAAAAATATTCAACCACTCCCCGGCGTGGCTCAATTTTTTAATGAAAGTCAGGAATATTCTGGTAAAGCCTTTGGGGCTTGAAACCGGAAAAGTGTTGAAAACAGAAGATTGTATAATAGAAGATACGGAAAATGAGGCTATCATGAAGAAAGATGATAAGCACTTATTGTTTTATGTCTCCATTGCCAAGATAGGAAACGACCTGATAGATATAACAACCGTGGTTCAATATCACAATGCATTAGGAAAGGCTTATTTCTTCTTTATTAAGCCTTTCCATAAAATGATTGTGCCACGTGTAGCGAAAGAACTTATATAATGCCTAATCCGTAGCTACTGATCTCCTCAAAGTCCTCATCAGCATATGAGTTCTTCTGACGGGCATCTTGTACTATTTTCAGAAATCCTTCTGTTTTAGACAGGAAATCCTTGAATTTCTCTAATTCTTCCTCATGTCCTTTTACTACCGGTAGTTTCTCTGCCGCATCCAGTTGAAGTCGCAGTTCCATAATCTTTAAATCCAGGCGGGATTTATCTTCAACATGCTTACGGGCATACAAATTGATGATACTCTGCATAGTCGTACTCATGCTTTTCATCGCAATGATTTGCTCTTTCACAGGATTTTCTGCCAGAAGAACCCGTTGGGCATTTAAAGCAATCGGGCTCAATATATCAAATATATTCTGCTTACATTCAGACATTACCACGCTCAATTCATAGTTATCATTCAGCAAATCAGCCATCCCTTCGGTCTTTTTTTCTTTCAAGAGAGACAAGTATTTATTGAAATTAGCATAGAATTGATTTCTCGACTGAAAAAGCTCCGCATAATTCTGTATCAGGTTCTGTCTGACATCTTCACCGAGGTATTCACCCGGCAGCATCACGGCCGCAGAATCTTTCTTCGAAATGATAGGAGACATGATGTATGAGAACATGGGTACTTCCGTTTTTTGTTCCATATAACCCAATACAGCATTTACATCCCTCTCTTTTACCATATTTTTCAACAGAGCCAATGAGGTGTCATAGTATTTCATCACCTGCCCTGCATCTGCTATTTCTTCAGGGGTATAAGTCACTGTTTCTTTCCTGCCGCCTGTACATGAGGCAAGCATCAGGACGCTTACGAATGCGCCCAGAATTAATAAATTCTTTCCCATAACAATTTCGTTTTATAAATAGTTAATTCAGTTAAGCCAGACAGATAGAATGGCGTTGCTGTAATAACAAAAAAATTGCCTTTTGGGTCAGTAAGAGAGAAAAAAAGATAGAAGTAGAGAAACAGAATAAATTTGAGAACTTACTTGCTCTTCTTATAATCAGTGATGAAACCTTCCATCATCCACTTCGCCAATGCCTGACGATTGGAACTCATAACAAACCGGCGCTGATCGAAAGTATTCTGAATATTGCCCAACTCTACAAACACTCCGGCAGGACTGGAATTGGCCAGCACATACAAATTGCGTGGGCTGACAGTTCCCGAAAAGCCACGGTTAGGTTGGTGGCGGTCATATTTAGATCCGAAAGTATTCTTCATTGTAGTTGCCAATCGTTTACCATTGACACTTTTGGGAGCATGATAGAAGAATACATCCGTCTGGTGACTCTTACTACGGCTATCCACATGCAAGAAGATGGAACGGCAATACGTATAACTCTTGCGGTCTTTCTGATAGAGCGCATTTATTTTCTCACAGCGCTGGCGAAGGCGGGCAACCTGGTTCAGAGGAATAGGATCACCCATACAAGTTTCACGCTTACTGTTATTAAGGTATTGATCGTCACGGATACCGTCTTTGGCATCCTGAATAATAATATAAACCTTAGCGCCTTCCTCCATCAGATTCCGGGCAAGACGGAGAGCGACATCATAAGCATATTCATCCTCATGCAGTTCCACGCTTCCTATCCTGCCAATAGCACCGGGATCAGGGCCGCCATGCCCACTCACCACGTAGAAACACGCACCTTGGAGGCGGTTTCCCGTCACTTTAACTTCAGCAAGGCTTTTTCCGAAAAGAGGTTCACGAATTGTTTTGTTGCCGGAACGGGCAGAAGAGTTTGAAGCAGATGAATTGGATGAAGCAGCCGTATTGCCACTCCCCTTTTTCAGAGGTGGAAGCAAATATTTCACTCCCAGCCGCAATTCTTCTTTACCTCGCAATTGTTTTTTATTCAGTTCCAGGAACTCCTGATAGTACGCTTTTCCGGTACGCCCGTTACGTTGTAGAAAACCAGATATTCCCTCACCGCTTTTCGGCGTAGCCCGCTCTTCCTGGGCCAACGCTTCGTAAGAGAATGACATGCAAAAAAGCAAAATAAGAAAGCAAAATAACTGTTTCATTTTCCATTTATTCATCTTGCGGACAAAAATACAATTATTTTCCCTACTTTTGCGTCCACAAATGCGTTAATTGATAAAAAACTATAAAAACAGATAGCATTATGGCAAAGCAATTTAAACCGGAAACCCTCTGCGTACAGGCAGGATGGACTCCCAAGAAGGGCGAGCCCCGTGTACTCCCCATTTATCAAAGTACCACTTTCAAATATGAAACCAGCGAGCAAATGGCACGTCTCTTCGATCTTGAAGAGAGCGGTTATTTCTACACTCGCCTGCAAAACCCTACCAACGATGCTGTTGCCGCGAAGATAGCTGCTCTTGAAGGCGGTGTTGCCGGTATGCTGACGTCCAGCGGACAAGCTGCCAATTTCTATGCTATATTTAATATCTGCCAGGCAGACGATCACTTCGTTTGTTCGTCCGCTATCTATGGCGGTACATTCAATCTCTTCGGGGTGACTATGAAGAAATTGGGTATCGAAGTTACTTTCGTTAGTCCGGATGCCAGCGAAGAAGAAATCTCCGCAGCTTTCCGCCCGAATACGAAAGCATTGTTCGGTGAAACCATTTCCAACCCGTCACTGGAAGTATTGGATATTGAAAAATTTGCCCGCATTGCCCATAGTCACGGTGTACCTTTGATTGTAGACAACACCTTCCCGACTCCTATCAACTGCCGCCCATTTGAATGGGGTGCTGATATCGTAGTACACTCTACTACCAAATATATGGATGGTCATGCCACCAGCGTAGGTGGTTGTATTGTAGACAGCGGCAAGTTCGACTGGGATGCACACGCTGATAAATTCCCCGGATTGTGCACACCTGATGAGTCATACCACGGACTGACTTATACAAAAGCTTTCGGCAAGATGGCTTATATCACCAAGGCTACTGCCCAGTTGATGCGTGACCTCGGCAGCATCCAGTCTCCGCAGAACTCTTTCCTGCTGAATCTCGGTCTGGAAACTCTGCACCTGCGTATGCCGCAACACTGCAAAAATGCACAAGCAGTTGCCGAATATCTTTCTAAAAATGACAAAGTAGCTTGGGTGAACTATTGTGGCCTTCCCGGCAATAAATACTATGAGTTGGCACAGAAGTATATGCCGAACGGCTCTTGCGGTGTTATCTCCTTCGGATTGAAAGGTGGTCGCGAGGTTTCCATCAAGTTCATGGACTCACTGCAATTGGTTGCTATCGTAACACACGTTGCCGATGCACGTACCTGCGTACTGCACCCTGCCAGCCATACCCATCGTCAGTTATCGGATGAGCAGTTACTGGAAGCCGGAGTGCGTCCCGACCTAATCCGTTTATCGGTAGGTATCGAAAACGTAGACGATATCATCGCAGATATTGAACAGGCTCTGAACGCATAATTTCATAAAGTACCTATAAAACAAATAATATATCCCCGTCTCCGCAACCGGAGTGCGGGGATTTTCTTATCTTTGCGCCCAGTAAACATTTAATAAAGAAAGATTTATGAAACGTACAAAATTAGCTGCATCCTTTCTGTTGGTCGCAACTCTATTCCTGACAGGATGTGTGACCAAGAAGGAATTTGTGAATCTTCAAACAGATTATAACAAACTGAAAGACGAAAAGTCTGCTCTCGACAAGTCATATCAGGACGCACAAATCCAGCTTGCCGAATACCGTACACAATCTAAAAGCTTGGAGGATCGCCTAAGCGAAGCCAGAAAAAATAATCAGGAGCTGCGTAACAGTTACGCTACCCTGCAAGGATCGCTCGACAAGAGTCTCCAGCAGAACTCACAAGGCAACATCAACATCTCCAAACTGGTAGATGAAATCAATGCCTCCAACCGCTACATCAAGCAATTAGTGGATGCCAAGAGCAAGTCGGACTCATTGAACGTTATGCTAACCAACAACCTGACCCGCTCCCTGAGCCGCGAGGAATTGAAAGAAGTAGATGTGAAAGTACTGAAAGGTGTGGTTTACATCTCTTTAGCCGACAATATGCTCTACAAGAGCGGCAGTTATGAAATCAACGAACGCGCCGGCGAAACGTTGAGCAAGATTGCCAAGATTATCACCGACTACAAAGATTACGAAGTACTGGTAGAGGGTAATACGGACAACGTACCCATCTCACGTACCAATATCCGCAATAACTGGGATTTGAGCGCCTTACGTGCCTCATCTGTAGTACAAGAATTGCAGAATAAATATGGTGTTGACCCTAAACGGCTTTCTGCCGCCGGACGTGGTGAGTACAATCCTATCACAGACAATGATTCCGAACTGGGCAAACAACGCAACCGCCGTACACAAATCATTGTTACACCCCGACTCGACCAGTTCCTGGAGTTAATAGATAAGGCTCCGGAAGCTGAAGGAGAAGCGGCTACAGAATAAAGAAAAGCCATCTACTGCTGTATTTTCACAGGTAGAGGTATTTAAAAGCAGTCTATACTCAGACTATTTACAAGCAATAAGGCGAAGGACTGAAAAGTCTTTCGCCTTATTGCTTGTTTCCACCCTCATCCTTGCTTTGACTTCCGACAGATTAAGTACTATTTAATAGTTTTTATTGCATGCGGACTTACACTTTATCACATTTATTCCTACCTTTGCGGCAAAATTATAACTTTTAACTAACAACTTAGATTCAACTACCATGGCTAAGATAACTAAAGAAGCTGCCTTGCTGTATCACTCACAAGGCAAACCAGGTAAGATAGAAGTAGTGCCTACCAAGCCCTACAGTACCCAAACCGATCTTTCGCTTGCTTATTCTCCCGGCGTGGCGGAGCCGTGCCTCGAAATAGAAAAGAACCCGCAGGATGCTTATAAATATACAGCGAAAGGAAACTTGGTTGCTGTAATCTCCAACGGTACTGCCGTACTGGGTCTTGGCGACATAGGCGCCTTGAGCGGTAAGCCCGTAATGGAAGGTAAAGGACTTCTGTTCAAGATTTATGCCGGCATCGACGTATTCGATATTGAAGTAAACGAAAAAGATCCCGAAAAATTCATCGAAGCTGTAAAGGCCATTGCTCCTACCTTCGGTGGTATCAACCTGGAAGATATCAAAGCACCTGAATGCTTCGAAATAGAACGTCGTTTGAAAGAAGAGCTCGATATCCCTGTGATGCACGATGACCAGCATGGTACGGCCATCATCTCCAGTGCCGGACTTGTGAACGCTTTGCAGGTGGCAGGCAAGAAAATTGAAGATGTAAAAATCGTAGTGAATGGTGCCGGTGCATCTGCCGTATCTTGTACAAAACTGTACGTTTCACTGGGTGCCCGCCTGGAAAACATCGTGATGGTGGATAGTAAAGGGGTAATCAGCAAAGCACGTACCGATCTCAACGAACAGAAACGCTACTTCGCTACCGACCGCACTGATATCCACACACTGGAAGAAGCCATCAAAGGCGCCGACGTATTCCTGGGATTATCCAAAGGAAACGTTCTGTCGCAGGACATGGTACGCAGCATGGCTCTGTCTCCTATCGTTTTCGCACTGGCCAATCCTACACCGGAAATCTCTTATGAGGATGCCATGTCAGCACGTCCCGACGTACTGATGGCAACCGGACGGTCGGACTATCCGAACCAGATTAATAATGTAATCGGTTTCCCCTATATCTTCCGCGGTGCCCTGGATACTCAGGCTAAAGCCATCAACGAAGAAATGAAGATTGCTGCCGTACATGCCATTGCCAACCTGGCAAAACAGCCTGTACCCGATGTTGTGAACGAGGCTTATCATGTTAACAACTTTAGTTTCGGTCCGGAATACTTCATCCCGAAACCGGTTGATCCGCGTCTTATCACTGAAGTTTCCTGCGCCGTAGCCAAGGCTGCCATGGAAAGCGGTGTAGCCCGTAAAAACATTGAAGACTGGGATGCTTACTGCGTACAGCTCCGCGAACTGATGGGTTACGAAAGCAAACTAACCCGCCAGCTTTACGACACCGCCCGTCGCAATCCGCAACGCGTGGTATTTGCCGAAGGTTCTCACCCCAATATGCTGAAAGCCGCTGTAGAAGCCAAAGCCGAAGGTATTTGTCATCCTATTGTATTAGGTAACGATGAAACCATCGAAAAACTGGCAAAAGAACTCGACCTCAGCCTGGAAGGCATCGAAATCGTTAATCTGCGCCATCCGAACGAAGCCTCACGCCGTGAACGCTACGCCCGCATTCTTTCCGAAAAGCGTGCCCGCCAAGGTGCTACCTATGAGGAAGCCAACGATAAGATGTTCGAACGCAACTACTTCGGTATGATGATGGTGGAAACAGGCGATGCAGATGCATTCATCACCGGTCTTTATACCAAATACAGCAATACGATCAAAGTTGCCAAAGAAGTTATCGGCATACAACCGCAATACAAACATTTCGGTACGATGCACATCCTGAACTCCAAGAAAGGTACCTACTTCCTGGCTGATACACTGATTAACCGTCATCCCAATGCCGAAACATTGATTGACATAGCCAAACTGTCAGAGCATACCGTACGTTTCTTCAACCATACTCCGGTAATGGCCATGTTGAGTTACTCCAACTTCGGTGCAGACACCGAAGGTAGTCCGGTAAGTGTACACGAAGCCGTGGAATATATGCAGCAGAACTATCCTGATCTTGCCATTGACGGTGAAATGCAGGTGAACTTTGCCATGGACCGCAAGATGCGTGACGCCAAGTATCCATTCACCCGTCTGAAAGGTAAAGATGTGAATACCCTTGTATTCCCGAACCTCAGTTCTGCCAATTCTGCATACAAACTGTTGCAGGCTATGAATACAGAAATGGAGCTAATCGGCCCGATACAAATGGGATTGAACAAGCCTATCCACTTCACCGACTTCGAAAGCTCTGTACGCGACATTGTGAACATCACCGCAGTAGCAGTCATCGACGCCATCGTGGATAAAAAGAAGGCAGGTAAATGAGACGCCCATTATCGAAATCACAAAGTGTTTGCATTGTATTGCTTTGGGCAGCACTTTGCTACATAGTTCTAACAACTACCGAACGAATTGACGGCCCAGTCATCATGACGCTTGTCATTTCGGCAGCGTTAGTATTCATTCCGGTAATAAAATCATTAAAGAGAGGATAAATAATATCTTTTTATTCCTTTTTGCGGGATAAAACAATATTTTTGTTGTTTTATCCCGCATTTTCTTTATAAATTGTTTGTTTGTCTCATTTTTATGTGTACTTTTGCAACCGCAACAGAGAAAAAAAACAATCTAAAGAATACTTTGTTAAGACAATTATATTTAGTAGCAACCAATAAAAGAAATAGATTATGAATGCAGCTAAGGTATTAGAAGATTTGAAAAGACGGTTCCCCAACGAACCAGAGTATCATCAAGCAGTGGAAGAAGTACTTTCTACAATTGAAGAAGAGTACAACAAACACCCGGAATTTGACAAAGTCAATCTAATTGAGCGTCTTTGCATCCCCGATCGTGTTTATCAATTCCGCGTGACTTGGATGGACGATAAGGGTAACATCCAGACAAACATGGGTTATCGCGTTCAACACAACAACGCTATCGGTCCGTACAAAGGTGGTATCCGTTTCCACGCATCTGTGAACCTTTCAATCCTGAAGTTCCTCGCGTTCGAACAAACCTTCAAGAACTCTCTGACTACTCTGCCTATGGGTGGTGGTAAAGGTGGTTCCGACTTCTCTCCGCGTGGCAAGTCTAATGCTGAAGTAATGCGTTTCGTACAAGCATTCATGTTGGAACTGTGGCGTCATATTGGTCCTGAGACTGACGTTCCTGCCGGTGACATCGGTGTAGGTGGTCGTGAAGTAGGTTTCATGTTCGGTATGTACAAGAAGCTGACTCATGAATTCACAGGTACATTCACTGGTAAAGGTCGCGAATTCGGTGGTTCACTGATTCGTCCTGAAGCTACAGGTTACGGTAACATCTACTTCCTGATGGAAATGCTGAAATCTAAAGGTACTGACCTAAAAGGCAAGACTTGCCTGATCTCCGGTTCTGGTAACGTAGCTCAATACACTGCTGAAAAAGTATTGGAACTGGGCGGTAAAGTACTCACCATGTCTGACTCTGACGGTTATGTTTACGACCCGGCAGGTATCGACCGCGAAAAACTGGACTACATTATGGAATTGAAGAATCTCTACCGTGGACGTATCCGTGAGTATGCAGAACAATATCCGGGTGTGAAATATGTAGAAGGAGCTAAGCCTTGGGGTGAAAAAGCCGACATCGCTCTGCCTTCTGCAACTCAGAACGAACTAAACGGTGACCATGCTCGCCAATTAGTTGCCAATGGTGTAATGGCAGTATCTGAAGGTGCTAACATGCCTTCTACTCCGGAAGCTATCAAAGTATTCCAGGATGCTAAGATTCTGTATGCTCCGGGTAAGGCAGCCAATGCAGGTGGTGTATCTGTATCCGGTCTGGAAATGACTCAGAACTCTATCAAACTGAGCTGGAGCGCTGAAGAAGTAGACGAGAAATTGAAGAGCATCATGAAGAACATTCACGCAGCTTGCGTACAGTATGGTACTGAAGCTGATGGTTATGTGAACTACGTGAAGGGTGCTAACGTTGCCGGATTCATGAAGGTAGCCAAGGCCATGATGGCACAAGGTATTGTGTAAGAAGCTATAGTTGTTATATATGGGAATCCCCTTTGCATTCGGTGTGGAGGGGATTCTCTTTTTCTCATATCCTCTCGTCAGAATTATCTTAAACACAATTCTGACCTCACCTACATTATTGTCCAGCTTTTCCCAAAATCGTTTCAGACAACTTATTTACCATATTCCTGATTTCTTTCGAATTAAAAGGTAATCCAATTAATGTGATTTTATTCCGGATATTTGTATAACCACTAATTGCAGATAATGGAATAGACTTAAATTTATTACACGGATATAGAATCATAACATCCTTATTTTTGGCTAAGTCGAAAGCACTGTATGCCAACACTTGATGCAAATCCTGGCGAAACGAATCTCTCAGGCTATCTGTCGACGCTGAAGTATTAAACATATGAGCTTTATATTTGGCATCAATGGTACAAATATATCCCTCCTTAACCAGAAGAATGTCTGGTTCCAGATATCTTAATGCCCAAGCAGGATTATTTCCGGAAATATGATAACGGGTATTAGATTCAGTTTTAGCACCAAGCTTCTTACCAACCTCCTGCACTATATATTGTGCAAAACGTTCGAACAACTCTGCTGAATCTATCCTCCAGGAAAATTTATTTCTAGACTTGTGGTTCAACAGTTTATTCGCTTGAATTTTCAACTCTTTTATTGCTATTGGATCGAAGTCATGAATCATAAAAGCTTCAGTCGTAGACTCACAATTATGGCTAGCCGAATACAATCGTAACTTATCAACCAAAGTTTTCGTCTTAAATTTAATTGATATAGGTGTAAGTGATGTCTGGAAGAGCTCGATTGCCTGTTTTTAATATATAAGTCAATTTATACCATTCTGAATGATCTTTTGATTGTATATTCTTTCGATTTTCAAATTTGAAAGTATTCATAGGATTGTATGAACTATTAGCATACTTTGTCCAATTTGTCGATGAAGCAGGAACATCCTCAATTCGTTTGATTGTATCGAACTTATTCCAAATACATTGCATCGCATTATTGAAAGAATTAAAATAGTTAATACAATCCAAGTACACAGGAGCTCTCATTTCACTACTGCTAACTAATATCATGTCATCGTATTCCGGTTCTAAGGTGCTTTGCAATAAATTAGCTATATCTGCAATATCCTCACCAAATCGAGATGTAACAACAAAATCCAGATAATATTTACCATTGAATGGAGTACGTAATGGGGCACATCCAACAAACTTACTCGAAGAAAAAGCAAGTCCTACGTGACCTTCTCTTTCCTGAATAGCTACACTAACGCCTAGAAACGAAAAAGTCTTGTGATTAAGAGTGATAAATCTCTGAAGCGCCTACTCGGGATAACGTTTATCACATCTTCTGTTCTTATTCAATTCTGTAAAGGTGATAAAGCACTCGGACAAGCATTGCATCTGAATATTTGCCATTACTTGTATAAAGGTTTGTGAATTTCTTGATAAAAGAGATCGCTGAAATCTATTTTAGCACTCAATAATAAACCTTCGTCAAAATATTCTTTCATTAAAGGCATCAATTCATATTCTATTTTGGCGTTAAGTTCTTTTCGATTGTCTGCAATAAAGTAAGAACCACCAGGCTGAAGATTAAGTTCAGAATCAGATGCATGCTTTTCAAACAATCGTGCTATCTTATCAAAAAGTTCCTTACCCTCACCTTCACCAAAAAATCTAGGTTCGATAGTGTACCACGCAAAGCGAAATCGACAACCGCAATACTTCTATCGGCTGTATTCATAGTGGCAACAACGTGCAAATTCTCCGGAATTTTATTCAATGGTGCATCACCTAGAGATTCTATTCTTACACCCTGGCCAGCCACACATTGTCTCTTGGGTTCAAAGAGATAAAACACAGGCCCCAACACATTTGAAAGGTTTGCGCGATTAATCTCATCGACTATGAGAAGTACTTTCTTATTTGGATTGTTAATGGCACATTTAATTGCTTCAACGAGTATTCCCTCTTTTCGTTCATAAACAACGTTGTTTGTAATACCGAGTTTCGGCATTATTCCTTCTACCAAATCCGAATATGAAGTTTCTGCGTGGAATTGAATTAAAAATACTTCATTATACTTTTCCTTGCCGATCTTTTCTGCCAAGTATGTTTTGCCAGTTCCGGGAGCACCTTGTAAGATTACAAATTTTCTACTTCCCAAAAGATTGACAACTTCTTTTTCCTGCTGCACCTGATTTTTTTCCGGCCGACGACAGTTACTAATGAATTGTTCTACATTTTTCCGCTGAGGCTTAGTAGACGCCCAGCCCCGCAATTCTGCATATTGTGCAATCCAAGCACGTACATAATCCATATCTTCTTTCTTCTCAATATCTATCAGACACCCTATCGAGAGTACTGATTTATACTTTTCCAGATTTACTCCAGAATCGACTATTGTATCACCAAAAGCAATAGCAGTTTCAATGTCTATAAAATCAGGCTTACAGAAAGAACTATAGCAAGATTCCTGAGGCAATATCTTTAAAAACATTCGTCTTGTCCCTGGTTGGATAGCCAACTGATAATCATTCCGAAATCCCTCTGAACCAACCCCAAGAGACATTACATATAAATTGCTATCTATAGTTGTAGGGAAGAATACAAGAGAAAAATCTGAATATGGACCTGATAATTGCTCTTCTGGACGAATAAATCCAAAATAAGGAATATTGCTAACATCGTATGATATATTCTTTCTGATTACTACATTCTTTTTTTTCTTGTTTGCCCCATTTTCTACCATGCCAAGGCTCTGAGCAAACTCAATGGCTTTTTCGAGAAAGTCTTTTGTTTTCATATTATAGAAAAAATTACTTAAGATCAGTAAGGTTTCTTGAAACATTTTATGTGTTCATTGAACGCAAATATACCGATTATTCAAGAACTGACAAAAGAAGCTATCAGATTTCGCATGCTTTTCCAAAGATAATCTCTATCCTAGCAATAATAGCTTTATTCTTTCTCTTCCTTATTATATTAGTTTTATGCATTCCTAATACTCTTGCTGCATAAATCTATTCTCTTATTGCCTAATTATTATTCTTACAACAACTATTGTAAGAAAGAAACACAACTACAGTAAGAGAATAATACAATTACAGTAAGAATACTTTTTAGTATAAACGATATTAGTCTGTAGCACATCCGACATTAGTCTCTCGCAGTTCCGGTGCCAGTTTGTTTTTACGAAAAAATAAACTTCTTAAAAACAATGTATATATGAGTACTTATTATGACCTTTACGAAACACTGGCCCCCAGCGGCGAAGGCAAGAAGAAACCACTCCATGCACGTGTCCGACCTAAAGACACCATCACTGCAAAAGAGTTCCAGGAGCGGGTAATAAAAGAACAGCACATGCCCGACTCACGCGCGTAACGGACAGATGCGCCAGCTCTGATTTACAGGAATTTTTGACAGAAGGTGTTATCCGCAAGCGAGGCGGAGGACGGTCAGTGGTTTATATAAAACATCAGGTATAGTGTATCGTTTTTTGTAAGGCATCTGCTCTGTATCGGGCAGGTGCCATACCTGTATTTCTTTTAAAAAATTTCCCAAATGTAGATTGATCCGGAAAATTCAGTTCAATCGCTACCTGACTGACATTCATATCCGGTCGGCGCAACAGGAGTTTTGCTTCTGTCACCACGGCATTTGTGATCCATTTCAATGCCGATTGCCCGTCACACTCTCGTATTACCTTCGACAGATAATCCGGAGTAACACACAATTCCTGCGCATAAAATCCGACATCACGATGTTTACGGCAGTTTTCCAGAAGCAATTCGTGGAAACGCTGCCGAATTATTTCATTGCGCGAAAATGAGATTTCTCTTTCTCCATATTTCTTCCAACGGCTATTGGTTATATCGAGCAATAGATTGATCACCTCATTCTTAATAACAGTGGCCCGATACAGATGATCCGAGTCCGCTATATACTTCTTTATACGCTCTATCCGATTCAGCACAATCGAACATTCATCATCGGTCAAACTCTGTTCAGGATACAGGCGTTTCAAGTTTCCCGCTTCCGGAAAACGTATGCTGGAAGTTAATGACATGATTTCCTGTTTCAGTTCCGGTGAAAACAAAAGCAAGTATCCTCTGAAACCGGGAGTATACGATACATTTCCTATGATATTATCAGCCAGTAACTGCATCACGGTACTTCTTTTAAGAGTATAAGGCAGATAATCCACTTCAATTTGCATTTCACCTGACACGACCAATATTAATGAGGAGGCTTCAAGCTGCATGGGATACCTCCCAACCTTATCTTCTTTTGTCATCGAATCGTCTAAGTCGATAACCACCAGCTGCTCCTGAAAGGAGGATTGAGGCACCATTCTTTCAAGATAATCCTGAAAACTTAAATTAAGTACTGTATCTTTCATCACAATTCAGATAAATGACTAATTCTAAAATACAAATTTAATAATTATTCTCATTACAGACAGATACGTTTCGGATTATGACTAATTATAGAAGTAAAATGACCTTGTCAATTCATCTATTCTGTCCGACCTTTGCATCACAGAAAAAACTTAATATTTAAAAAAATGGAATATTTAAACTTATCGAAAGAGAAAACAAGCAACTTCATGCTTTCGCACATAGGCTTGGGAAGTATGAGAATGGGAGATGTAAATGAAGGTATCAACACGATACATACAGCTTTGGACGGAGGGGTTAATTTTCTGAATACCGCAGACTTCTACGGGAACGGGCAAAGTGAAATGCTGATAAAAGAGGCATTGAAGACCCGCAAGCGGGAAGATGTCTTTATCTCTGTAAAGTTTGGAGCCATGCAGGGTGTGGATGGCAGAATGTACGGAATGGATGCCCGCCCGGAAGCTGTGGAAAACTACCTGCGCTATACACTAAGCCGTTTAGATACTGACTATGTGGATTTATACCAACCCGCCCGCATCAATCCACATATACCCGTAGAAGACACCATCGGCGCCATATCCGACTTGGCTGCAAAAGGATATGTGAAGAATGTAGGAATCTCCGAAGTGGATGGAGAGATACTTCGCAAAGCAAATGCAGTACACCCGATCAGTCTGGTCGAAGTAAGATACTCGTTGGCAGACCGGCATATAGAAGATGACCTTTTACCGACAGCAAGAGAATTAGGTGTCGGTATTGTAGCCTTCGGCGTACTCCTTTCGGGACTGATTGGCGGAAGTTCACAAGAAGAAAAATTAAAATCTATCGGTCAGAGAATTTCTACGGAAGCATTGGCAACGATGAAAGCGAATCTTGCCCGTACCGATGCACTGAAACAAATTGCAGTTGAAAAAGAAGCTACCCTGGCAGAGCTCGCCATAGCTTGGGTGTTGGCGCAAGGTGAGGATATCATAGCACTGATAGGCTCAAGAACAGCCAAAGACACGATTCAAGCATTGAATGTGAAACTAACGAAAGAGGATTTGGACAGAATAAACCGGATTATACCGAAAGAAGAGGCAACGAGTTCATACATGTTGGATGTGGATATCGATTCCAAAGGATTATTCCATGCCAAACAGTAGCATTGCTTAACGAGGAAACTTAGATAAAAGTGCCTCATAGACCGCCGAATGGAGGAAGTAACGAACATCTTTCCCTTCCTCCATCGCCCGGCGAATAAAGGTAGAACTGATTTCAAAAGTAGGCGAAGAAGCTACTTTTACATTCTCCGAAAGGGAATCGGAAGAAACCGGATAATCGGGACGGGGATATACAAGAATATGGTTTTCGGCAAGAATACGCTCCGACTGATACCAGCGGGGAAAAAGCGTCCAGTTGTCCGAACCGATAATCAAATGAAATTCCCGGTGAGGATAGGTTTCTTTCAGTTTATCCAATGTATGGATGGTATAGGACGGACGGGGCAGATTAAGCTCAATATCAGAAGCTTTAAACTTGGGATACCCCTCAATGGCAAGTTGAACCAACTTCAAACGGAAGGTATCATCCATCAATTCATCTTCTTCCTTCAACGGATTATGAGGGGTTACGAGAAACCACACTTCATCCAGCCCTTCATATTCGCAAAGATAATTGGCAAGGGCAAGATGTCCGATGTGTACCGGATTGAAGGAGCCACTGAAGATACCCGTTTTCATTCTTTTGTTTTCATACGTTTCCAGCAAGTATAAACATTGACGCAACTTGAAAGCAATACCAATGTCATACCAAGGACTATTGTCCATTGGCTATAATACAACGCCATCAGACCTGACACCAAAGATATAAGTGCCAGGAGTGCGTTGAGAGTCAACAAAGACTTGTTCTGTTTAGGAGAAACAGGTTTCGGCTGATACATGACAGACCTTATTATTTCGATAAAAACTCTGTAATTACCTGCAAAGCTTCCGCCTTTGCCTTTTCCAAGTCATCATTTACAATGACTTTATCGAACTTAGGGGCAAACGTCAGTTCATATTCCGCCTTGGCTACGCGGGCTTCTATCACTTCGGGAGCATCCGTTCCACGTCCTACCAGACGTTTACGAAGTTCCTCTACCGAAGGAGGCTGAATGAATACTGACAGAGCACGGTCGCTATAAAACTTCTTTATATTGCAGCCACCTACAACGTCCACATCAAAAACCACATTTTGTCCGGCAGCCAACTGAGCTTCTACCTGAGACTTCAATGTACCGTAGTAACGGTCTTTGTACACTTCTTCATATTCCAGAAATTCGTCATTGGCAATGCGGGTACGAAACTCTTCGGGAGAAAGAAAGAAGTACTCCACTCCATGCTGTTCTGTTCCACGTGGCGGACGACTGGTAGCAGAACAAGAAAAAGCCAGATTCAGGTTCTGCTCCAACAAATAGTTGATAATGGTTGATTTCCCTGACCCTGAAGGGGCTGAGAATATAATAAGTTTAGCCATATTGAAATAGTAATTACATCACGTTCAATACCTGTTCTTTGATTTGCTCCAGCTCATCCTTCATCTGCACTACAATCTTCTGCATCTCAGCATGATTGGACTTGCTTCCCAACGTATTGATTTCACGTCCCATTTCCTGGGCAATGAAACCCAACTTCTTACCTTGTCCGCTTCCATCCTCCATAGTATTGATGAAGTATTTCAAGTGGTTGCTCAGACGTTGTTTTTCTTCATTGATATCCAGTTTCTCAATGTAGTAGATGAGTTCCTGCTCCAGACGGTTCTTGTCATAGTCCACGCTGATGGTCTTTTCCAAAGCATCCGTGATGCGTTCTTTGATTTTCTCTACACGCTCTTTTTCGTACGAATCAACAGAAGTCAGCAACTTGGCAATATTGGAAATCTTTTCGCGGAATTTCTTCTCTAAAGCCGCGCCTTCCTGTATACGGAAATCAACCAGACTTTGGATAGCCTGAAGCACAGTGGCATGAACAGCTTTCCATTCTTCCTCGCTCAGTTCCTGAATATCGTTCTTGGTCATCACATCCGGCATGCGGAGCAAAGTAGAGAACCAGTCTTCGGGTGCAGGGATACCGGTAGTTTCAGAGATGGTGCGAATCCGTTCGTAATACGCCACTACCACATTCTGGTTAATGGGAGTAATAAGTTCACAGGCATCTTTCTTATCAATCCACAGACTGAAATCCACTTTACCACGTTCCAGTGCCTTAGCTATTTCGTTACGGATTTCTATTTCTTTTTCCCGGTAGAGGGGAGCGATGCGGGTTGACAGATCCATCGCTTTACTGTTGAGCGATTTGATTTCTACATTGATTTTCTTATCGGACAGTTCAGCGGTCGCTTTACCGTATCCGGTCATGGATTGTATCATAAGATTCTTTAGTTTTCCGCAAAATTACATGAATATTTTCATTAGTGAAAATTATTCAAGAAATAAGTGATGTATTTATCGCTTACTCTTTACTCCAAATACGTGTGTTCAAGTTTAGTTCATCTACAATATCCAGCAAGGATTGGAGCACTGCAAAGTCCGATTTAAGGATGCTCATATCATTCAAAGAACTCCACACATCCGCTTCAAACCGATTTTTTGAATCCGGAATGGCGACCAGGATTGTAGAATTCCGGAAACTGATAGTAACTCCTTTCTTGAAATTGCTGTCCAACTTCAACATTCTTTCCATCATGGAAGGGGTAATCAGATAGCGGGCCTCAATCTGGTTCGTGGAAAAGACATCAAAGACTTTTTCAAAATCGGGATTTTCCATTTTCACTCTTGAAGCTCCCATCTTAATTTTGAAAAAGCTATCCCGCAAAACAGTCGTTTCTCCCTGAAATTCTTTATGAAAGTCAGCAATAAAAAGAAATCCTTTGAAAATATCTTCCCAATAATACTGCACTCCATTCTTGGTAGAACGGGCTTTGCGCTCTTCAGCATGTACTTCGGAACAGATAAAGCTGGTTTTATCCAGACATCCTTCTATCAGATCTTCGGCATGATAACGGTCGGGAGAAGTAAACAGTCCGCTATTTCTAAAAAGATCCTCACTCACTCCATTATTCGGAGAATAGGTCGCATTCGGACAAAAGGCATGGATTATTTCATCTACCACTTCTTCTTTATAAAAAGAGGAGAATATTTTCGAGAGGG
>NZ_CBVI010000015.1 GCF_000513195.1 Bacteroides timonensis
TATTTTCGACTTATTATTGATACAAGTAATAAAAATGATTACAGAAATAACAACAATAACTATCGGACCAAAGATTCCTTCCAATTATAAGTATTAACAAAGTGATCACTCCTACCACCAGAAAAACAGCAGCATAAATCAAACCCTCCGAACGCCCTTTCCTCAGGAGTTCCCTACGTTTATTTTCCAAAACTTGCAATGTGGGGGCCAGCTTCTGCGCCAGAGAGTCAAAATCTACATAATCCATTGCCGGCTATTTTATGAATTGAACAAGTTCTTTACATCCGGAGTTGCACGTTCTGTTTCCGGAATAGTCAGTACCGCTTTTCTTGTAAATCCAAACATACCTGCCAACAGATTTGTAGGGAAAGTCTGGACGGCATTATTGTAATCGGTTACAGAAGCATTGTAAGTGCGGCGGGCGGCAGCCAACTGTTCTTCCGTTTCATTGAGCGAACGCTGCAATTGCAGGAAATTTTCAGAAGCTTTTAGTTCGGGATAGTTCTCCGCCACTGCAAAGAATTGAGTACGCACTTTGGAAAACATTTTATCAAAGCCTGCCTTTTCGCTGTCATTAAGAGAAGTATAAGTCTTGTTGCGCATTTCCGTTATTGCAGCAAATGTATCAGCTTCATGCTTGGCATATTGCTGAACGGTTGCAACCAGATTGGGGATCAAATCGAAGCGACGTTTCAACATGACATCGATAGTGGAAAAAGCATTTTCTATCTGATTTCTCTTTCTCACCAGTGAGTTGTACATCGAAATCAGCACCAAAATAAAAAGTACAATAATAATAGCTACGATCATAATTACAGATACAACGACCTCCTTGTGCCGGTTATTTTATGTTAACGAATTCAGAGTTTATTCCTAAAATCAGATAGCAAAGATAGAAATAATCTAAAAACCTCCCAATAATGCCGTAAGAAAGATACCGAACCCTTTGAGGATTCGCTTGTGTATCTGAAAATAAACCTGTAAATTTGCCACAATTAAACTAACAAAAGACTATGTCGTGTATCTTGCATATTGAAACGTCCACCTCAGCATGCTCCGTTGCTGTGAGTGAAGATGGACAAAATGTATTTAACAAAGAAGACCTGAACGGCCCGTCTCATGCCGCTCTGCTGGGAGTATTTATAGACGAAGCTCTGTCGTTTGCCGACAGTCATGCCATGCCGATTGATGCAGTGGCGGTGAGTTGCGGACCGGGTTCTTACACCGGACTACGTATCGGTGTATCTATGGCGAAAGGAGTTTGTTACGGACGTAATATTCCGCTGATCGGTCTTCCGACATTGAAGGTGCAATGCGTGCCGGTATTGCTTTATCATGATGAATTGCCCGAAGATGCATTGCTATGCCCGATGATCGATGCACGCCGCATGGAGGTATATGCTGCCATCTACGACCGTGCCTTGAAACCTGTGCGCGACATAGCCGCTGACATTGTAGACGAAAACTCTTATACAGAATTTCTGGATCAACATCCCGTCTATTTCTTTGGAGACGGAGCAGCCAAGTGCAAAGATAAAATAACTCATCCCAATGTGCACTTCATTGACGATATTCGTCCGCTGGCAAAAATGATGTTCCCACTTGCTGAAAAAGCAATAGCCGAAAACGACTTTAAGGATGTAGCTTATTTTGAACCATTCTACCTGAAAGAGTTTGTAGCTTCCCAACCGAAAAAACTTTTATAATATATGCAATATAACACTCAACAAAAGCGGATGCCTTTGCCGGAATACGGACGCAGCATCCAAAATATGGTTAGCCATGCGTTGACAATCGAAGACCGTGCTGAACGCCAACGTTGCGCAAACACCATTATCAACATTATGGGTAATATGTTCCCGCATCTGCGTGATGTACCCGATTTTAAACATAAACTATGGGATCATCTGGCTATCATGTCCGACTTCAAACTGGACATTGATTACCCTTATGAAATTATCCGCAAAGATAATTTGAATACCCGTCCGGAAATAATTCCCTATCCCAGTACCAAAATCCGTTACCGCCACTATGGCCGTACACTGGAAGTATTGATAAAGAAAGCAATTGACTTTCCCGAAGGAGATGAAAAGCAGAATCTGATTGCCTTGATCTGCAACCACATGAAGAAAGACTACATGACTTGGAATAAGGATACGGTAGACGACCGCAAGATTGCAGAAGATCTTAATGAATATTCGGGTGGCAAATTGCAAATGACGGATGACATCATCAAACTGATGACTGAACGTATTAACCAGAACTACCGTCCGAAAGTAAACAATCAGAATAACCGGAGAGATAACCGGAATAATAAGAGAAAGTACTAATAGATTTATGATTTCAGATTTATGATTTATAAGCGGCAGATCCGTTCATAAATCATAAATTATAAATCATAAGTCATAAATCCCAATTTATGGCATCATTCGTAATTGAAGGAGGACACAGATTATCCGGCGAGATCCATCCGCAAGGCGCAAAAAACGAGGTATTGCAGATTATCTGCGCCACGCTGTTGACAGCCGAAGAGGTGACCGTACATAACATTCCGGATATACTGGACGTCAACAATCTCATTCAATTGATGCGTGACATGGGCGTTACGGTATCCAGAAAAGGGCTTGATACGTATTGTTTCAAGGCTGAAAAGCTAAATTTGAGTTATCTGGAAAGTGATGAATTCCTGAAGAAATGTTCCAGTCTGCGAGGTTCGGTTATGTTAATCGGCCCGATGGTGGCACGCTTCCATAAAGCGATGATATCAAAACCGGGTGGGGACAAGATAGGACGCAGACGTCTGGATACTCACTTTATCGGTATACAGAACCTGGGTGCAGATTTCTCGTACAACGCAGAACGCGAAGCGTATGAGATTTCAGCTTGCGAACTGAAAGGCACCTACATGTTGCTGGACGAAGCTTCGGTAACCGGAACTGCCAACATCGTGATGGCAGCTGTACTGGCCAAAGGAACAACCACAATTTATAATGCTGCCTGCGAACCGTATCTGCAACAACTTTGCAAGATGCTGAACCGTATGGGCGCCAAGATACAAGGCATTGCCTCTAATCTGTTGACCATTGAAGGAGTGGACGAACTACACGGTACCGAACATACGATACTTCCCGATATGATCGAAGTCGGCAGTTTTATCGGTATGGCAGCCATGACGCAAAGTGAGCTCACCATCAAGAATGTTTCTTATGAAAATCTGGGCATCATCCCTGAAAGTTTCCGCCGTCTGGGCATCAAACTAGAACAACAGGGAGACGATATCTATATTCCTGCACAGGAAACGTATCAGATAGAGTCGTTCATAGATGGTTCCATTATGACTATTGCCGATGCTCCCTGGCCGGGACTGACGCCGGACTTGCTGAGTGTAATGCTCGTAGTTGCCACTCAGGCAAAAGGCAGCGTGCTTATCCATCAGAAGATGTTCGAGAGTCGCCTGTTCTTCGTGGATAAACTGATAGATATGGGAGCACAGATTATTCTTTGCGATCCTCACCGTGCCGTCGTCATTGGCCATAACCATGCCATGCGTCTGCGAGGCGGGAATATGACTTCACCTGATATTCGTGCCGGTATTGCATTGCTGATTGCCGCCATGAGTGCGGAAGGAAGCAGTCGTATCCACAACATTGAACAAATAGACCGGGGGTATCAGGATATTGAAAGACGCCTGAATGCTATCGGAGCAAGAATTACGAGAATATGATATGGGATGGTAGAAGATGATTAAGAATGGTAGGATGATAAGATGATAAAAAGAGAAGATGTATATAAAATAGGAGTATTCAACAAACCGCACGGCATTCATGGTGAGTTGTCATTCACATTCACCGATGACATTTTTGACCGGGTGGAAGCTGAATACCTAATCTGCCTGTTGGATGGTATTTTTGTACCTTTCTTCCTGGAGGAATACCGTTTCCGCTCCGATTCCACTGCATTGGTAAAGCTGGAAGGAGTAGACACGGCAGAACGTGCACGGATGTTCACCAACGTGGAAGTTTATTTTCCTGCCAAACATGCTGAAGATGCCGGACCGGGAGAACTAACCTGGGATTTCTTCGTAGGTTTCCGCGTAGAAGAAGTTAACCACGGAGACTTGGGAGAAGTGACAGAGGTGGATACTGCAACCATCAACACCTTGTTTGTAGTTGATCATCAGGGAGAAGAGTTACTGATTCCTGCACAAGAAGAATTCATCCTGAACATTGACCAAAAGCACAAAGTAATCACAATGGATTTACCCGAAGGATTGCTGGCTTTGGATGAAACAGAGGAAGTGTAAACAAGTGACTAGTGATAGAGTGATAAGTGATTAGCGCGTATGGTGAAAAAGAAACGACATAAAGCATTCTGGAGTAATATCAAATTCAAATATAAGCTGACTATCATCAACGAGAATACACTCGAAGAAGTAGTCGGTCTCCGTGTATCCAAGTTAAACGGCATCTCGGTATTACTTTCTGTGCTGACTGTTTTGTTTCTGGTAGCCTCAGTTATCATTGCTTTCACTCCGTTGCGTAACTACTTGCCGGGATACATGAACAGTGAAATTCGTGCCCAAGTGGTAGAGAATGCTTTACGAGTAGATTCACTTCAACAGTTGGTAGATCGCCAGAATTTGTATATAATGAATATACAGGATATTTTCAGTGGAACCATACGGGTAGATACTGTGCACAATATGGACTCACTGACTACCGTACGCGAAGACTCGTTGATGGAACGTACACAGCGGGAAGCGGAGTTCCGAAAACAATATGAAGAAACAGAAAAGTATAATCTGACAAGCATTACAGCCCGCCCGGACATAGAAGGATTGATATTTTATCGTCCCACGCGAGGGATGATTACAGAAAAATTTGATGCTGACAGAAAACATTACGGTACGGATATCGCCGCCAATCCCGGAGAGAGCGTACTTGCTACGCTGGATGGTACAGTTATCTTGAGTACTTATACGGCCGAAACAGGGTATGTGATAGAAGTACAACATAATCAAGACTTTATATCTGTATATAAGCATTGCAGTTCCTTATTGAAACGTGAAGGAGACACTGTACAGGCCGGAGAAGCTATTGCTTTGGTAGGAAACAGCGGACAACTGACAACCGGTCCTCACCTGCACTTTGAGTTATGGCACAAAGGACGGGCGGTGAATCCTGAACAATATATTGTATTTTAAGTGATAGATAAATGAAAAAACAAATTGCTATACTCGGTTCTACCGGCTCCATAGGTACGCAGGCATTACAGGTGATTGAAGAACAATCCGACCAGTACGAAGCGTATGTGCTGACCGCCAACAACCGTGTAGAAGAACTCATTGCTCAGGCTCGGAAATTCAAGCCTGAAGCGGTAGTTATAGCCAACGAAACGAAATATGCCCAACTGAAAGAAGCCCTCGCCGACCTGCCTATCAAAGTATATGCAGGAACGGATGCTATCTGCCAGATTGTGGAAGACTCGGAAATTGACATCGTACTGACTGCGATGGTAGGTTATGCCGGACTGAAACCAACCATGAATGCTATTCGTGCCCGTAAACCTATCGCTCTTGCCAACAAGGAGACGCTTGTTGTGGCAGGTGAGCTGATTAACGATATGGCACGCCTATCCGGTACACCTATATTACCGGTAGATTCCGAACATTCAGCCGTTTTCCAATGTTTAGCGGGAGAACTAGGCAATCCAATAGAGAAGGTGATCCTTACGGCATCCGGTGGCCCGTTCCGCAATTGCACAATGGAACAACTGGCTACGGTAACCAAAGCCCAAGCCTTGAAACATCCTAATTGGGATATGGGAGCGAAGATCACGATTGATTCCGCTTCAATGATGAACAAAGGGTTCGAGGTGATAGAAGCAAAATGGTTATTCGGTGTACGTCCGGATCAGATTGAAGTGGTAGTACATCCGCAATCTATTATACATTCGATGGTGCAGTTTGAAGACGGTGCAGTAAAGGCACAATTGGGTATGCCGGATATGCGTCTGCCTATTCAGTATGCATTCTCTTATCCGCAACGCCTGAAGGCTTCATTTCCCCGGTTAGATTTCAAGATGTGCACAAACCTGACATTCGAACAACCGGATACCACCCGTTTCCGTAATCTGACTTTGGCTTACGAAGCTTTGCATAAAGGCGGAAATATGCCTTGTATCGTAAATGCAGCCAATGAAGTGGTAGTTGCCGCTTTCCTGCGGGATGAGATTTCATTCCTCGGCATGAGTGACGTGATAGAGAAAGCAATGTCTATCGTATCATTTGTGGCAAAACCGGAATATGAAGACTATGTAGCTACGGATGCGATGACACGCCGTATTGCACAAGAACTTATAAAGTGATAGCGGCATCAATGATAAGCCGCATTTAATATAGTAAATTGTAAATAGTAAAATAGAAAAATTATTAGATGGAAACATTTTTGATTCGTGCCCTGCAACTCATTATGAGCCTTTCGTTGCTCGTTATCGTTCATGAGGGAGGGCACTTCCTCTTCGCCCGTCTTTTCAAGACACGGGTAGAAAAGTTTTGTTTGTTCTTCGACCCTTGGTTTACCCTGTTCAAGTTCAAGCCGAAAAATAGTGATACGGAATATGGTATTGGTTGGCTACCGTTAGGTGGTTATGTAAAGATAGCAGGTATGATAGATGAGTCTATGGATACCGAACAGATGCAACAGCCAATGCAACCGTGGGAGTTCCGGGCCAAACCGGCATGGCAACGGTTGTTAATCATGATAGGTGGTGTATTGTTCAATTTCATATTGGCATTATTCATCTATTCTATGATACTTTTTACTTGGGGAGATGAATATGTACCGGTACAAAAAGCCCCGTTGGGTATGGAATTCAACGAAACGGCAAAAGCTATCGGTTTCCGTGACGGTGACGTACTTATATCTGCTGATGGTGTACCCTTTGAACGTTACGGTGGTGATATGCTGACAAGCGTTGTCGATGCCCGCCAAGTAACAGTACGCCGTGATGGGCAAGAGGTATCCGTTTATATTCCTGAGAATTTTATGGAGCGTCTGCTGGCAGACAGTGTACGTTTTGCCTCATTCCGCTATCCATATGTTATTGATAGTATTTGTGCCAACCGTCCTGCTGCCCTTGCTGGCCTGCAAGCGGGTGACAGTATTATGCAATTGGATGGAAAGAACATTGCTTATTTCGATTTCAAAGAAGAGATGTTACGCCGTCAGAAAGCGGATTCGGCTTCTCATAATATCACATTGACTTATTCACGTGCCGGAGTGATAGATACTATAACTTTTGCTACAGATTCAATCTATGAGATAGGTGCAGTGGTACGTACGGCAACCAATCAGTTACTGCCGGTTGTAAAGAAAGAATATAGTTTTCTAGCCTCTTTCCCCGCTGGTGCAGCATTGGGAGTACAAACTCTGAAAGGCTATGTAGGACAGATGAAATATCTCTTCTCTAAAGAAGGCGCCAAGCAATTGGGTGGCTTCGGAACTATCGGAAGCATCTTCCCTGCTACATGGGATTGGCATCAGTTCTGGTACATGACAGCATTCCTTTCTATTATCCTCGCCTTCATGAATATTTTGCCTATTCCGGCACTGGATGGCGGACATGTACTATTCCTTATTTATGAAATTGTGGCTCGTCGCAAACCAAGTGATAAATTTATGGAGCGTGCGCAAATGGTGGGTATGTTCCTGCTATTCGGATTGCTGCTTTGGGCAAACTTTAATGATATTCTACGGTTCCTGTTCTAACGCAGGATCTACTTTATAAAAACGATGGTCTGTTTATGCAAAACGAACTATCTGTTTTAAAACAAATAGACCATCTATTCGGGGTGAGTAGATGGTCTATTTATTATATGAAATATCTATCCTATTTTCTTACACTAAGTGTCCGATCCACTCTTCACGATCTCCCGGCAAAAGATCAATAACCGGAACCTCTACCATAGTGTAACAACCAGGTTGTTGACGCATGGAAGCGCGAGCTACACAAACCAATACCTGAGCAGTAAGTGCAGGATTATTAATGCGCATATTGAACTCAAACAATTGATTCTGAGTTTTACCGGAAACACCTTTACGAGTGAGGTTTACACCATGTCCCATGTCAAGCAAAGCATCTACGCTGGGAACTAATTTCACATGTGTCTCATCATTCACAAAGTATGGATCTGCTTTGATGGCAGCAGACACTTTATCAAACTCATAACCGTCTTTCAATTCGATATAAACCATGCGACGGTGAATACTTGTTCCGGTAGGAATAGTCATGGAAAGAGCAGCCTTTACACCATCAATAGCTTTTACAGCTACTGTATGTCCCATACTCATTCCCGGACCAAAGTTTGTATAAGTAATTCCTTTCGGAGCAATAGCTTCCAACAGGGTACGTACGGTAGAGTCGCTTCCCGGATCCCAACCTGCAGAAATAATAGAAACTGCATTATGTTCTTTTGCAGAAGCAGACAGTGTGCGACGCAAATCTACAATACCGGTATGAATATCGAAGCTGTCAACCGTATTGATGCCAAGTGCAAGGATTTCTTTAGCATATTTCTCTACACTGCGGGTTGGCGTGCAAAGAATTGCAACATCAACACCTTCCAATTCCTTAATATTCTTTACAACAGGGTATTCACTCAGTTCTGCGGGACGGTTTTCAGCTCCAGTGCGGCGTACTACGCCGGCAATTTCAAAGTCGGGAGCCGCTTGCAACGCTTCGAGCACGTATTGCCCGATATTGCCATAGCCAACAATGGCTGCTCTTACTTTTTTCATTCTTTTATTGAATTTGTTTATCAGTTTTCTATTTTATCGGCACAAAAGTAATCATTTTCATTCAATTTAACCACAAAACGATTCAGTGTTCCACAGAGTTTTTTCTTTATTAAGACTTCTTTCAAACTTATGTACCTTCAATAACTTACCACTCTAAAACAATTTCCAAAGGAAAAAGTTCCCTGAAACTCTTCTGAGTCTGTAATGAAGAAACACAATATTCTTCGCGCGCATGCGTTATAGTAAGTATTATGATAGAATACATTAGAGGCGGACTTGCCGAGCTCAGCCCAGCAACCGCAGTTATCGACTGTAACGGATTGGGATATGCCGTTAATATTTCATTAAATACGTATGCTGCCATCCAAGGCAAAAAAGAGTGTAAACTGTATATCTACGAGGCTATACGTGAGGATGCATACATCCTTTACGGCTTTGCAGATAAACAAGAGCGTGAATTATTCTTGTTACTGATTTCCGTTTCGGGCATTGGCGGTAATACTGCACGAATGATACTTTCAGCACTTTCACCGGCAGAACTGGTGAATGTTATCAGTACTGAAAATGCCAATTTACTGAAGACAGTAAAAGGTATCGGACTAAAAACAGCTCAACGGGTGATTGTAGATTTGAAAGATAAAATCAAGACAGGTGCTGCAACCGCAGGAAGTTCGATAGGAAGTCTTGGCGGAATGCTATCTGCAGCTAATACACAGGTGCAGGAAGAAGCTATTGCAGCATTGACTATGTTGGGATTTGCACAGGCACCATCGCAAAAGGTAGTTTTGGCAATATTGAAAGAAGAGCCGGATGCACCGGTGGAACAGGTTATTAAGTTGGCGTTGAAAAGACTTTAGTAAATGATAATTTGTTAGTGATTATCATTCATCAATTAAACACATATGAAGTCTCCTCGTATACGACATATCATCTGGTTATTGCTGCTGTGGCTCATGCCCGGCAGCTTTGTCGTTATGGGGCAGAATGTAAATGGGGAAAATACACAAGAAACGGAAGCGGAAAACATACAAGATACAATAGCTCCGCGATATTCCGTTCGCAAGACCGTACCGGGTACACTAAAAGACCTTTCTCCCCATCCTGCCGATCTGCAATCACCCATGAACCTGCGAACCGAGGCAGAATATGATGCAAAAACAGACAGATACTACATACGCACAAAATTAGGGAATACCGAAATCGGTGTACCGATGATACTAACCCCTGAAGAATATCTGGATTGGACGTTGAAACAATCCATGCAATCTTATTACCGCCAAAAGAACGGAGAACAAATCGGCAAAGGAAAAGAAGCTTTCGACTTTATGGATATGAAGTTCAACCTTGGACCGGCAGAGAAGTTGTTCGGCCCCGGTGGGGTACAAATACGTACACAAGGTAATGCAGAACTCAGCTTCGGCATGACATACAAAAACGTAAAAAATCCCTCACTTCCGGAAAGTCAACGCAAAACACTCGGTTTTGACTTTGACGAGAAAATTAATATCAACGTCAATGGTAAGGTAGGTGACAAGGTGAATATGAACATGAACTACAACACTGATGCTACCTTTGATTTTGACACCAAACGGCTGAAACTGAAATATGAGGGAAAAGAAGATGAGATCATCAAACTGATTGAAGCCGGTAATGTGAGCATGTCCACCAATAACTCACTAATACGCGGAGCATCCGCACTGTTCGGCATTCGTACAGACCTGCAATTTGGCAAACTAAAGCTACAGGCTGTTATCAGCCAGCAAGAGAGTGAAGCCAAAACAGTGACAAGCCGCGGTGGTGCACAAACCACTACTTTCGACTTCTCCGCAGATAATTACGAAGGAAACCGCCACTTTTTCCTTGCCCATTATTTTCGGGATGTCTATGACAAAAACCTGGCACAGCTTCCGAATATCCTTTCGGGAATCACAATTAACAGGATTGAAGTATGGGTAACCAACAAACGAAATAACTATGATAATCCGCGAAACATCGTAGCACTAACTGATCTTGGAGAAGCCTTTCACATAGGCAACACTACTGCCTGGAGCGGAGTGGGAAACCCGACCAACCCCAGTTCAAACGTCAACGCTCCCGCCAATAGTGCCAATAACCTCTATACGGAAATGATAAGCAGTTATGCAGCCGCACGCGATATCAGCCAGGTAAGTAATATCATGAGTACAATCCCCGGATCCGAACCCGGCATGGATTACGAAAAAATAGAAAGTGCCCGTCTGCTCACTTCCTCAGAATACACACTGAATAGCAAACTCGGTTATATCTCACTGAAGCAAACCCTTCAACCGGACGAAGTACTGGCAGTCGCTTTTGAGTACACACTCGGTGGACGAAGTTATCAAGTAGGTGAGTTTTCTTCAGACATTAAGGAAACCGGACAAAGTTTGTTCGTAAAATTATTGAAGAATACGGCAAATTCCCCGGACGCAGCCTGCTGGGACCTAATGATGAAGAATGTCTACAGTCTCAATGCCTACTCCGTGCAAAAAGAAAAATTCCAGTTGAACATCACTTACCAAAGCGATACAACAGGTGTATATCTACGCTACATCCCGGAAGGAAAGATTGCCAAAACACCCTTGTTGCGTGTCATGAACCTCGACCGCCTCAATAGCCAGAACCAAACAGGTGCGGACGGTTTCTTCGACTTTGTCGAAGGCTATACGGTGACAGCATCAGACGGGCGTATCTACTTTCCTGTAGTAGAACCTTTCGGTAGCCACCTGCGCAAAACCATCGGAAACGATGCGCTGGCAGACAAATATGTGTTTCAAGAACTTTACGACTCCACCCGCACCGTAGCGCAACAAACAGCAGAAAAAAATAAATTCCGGCTAACAGGTGAATACCGTGCTTCCAATGCCAATGAAATACGGTTAGGAGCTATGAATATTCCACAAGGTTCAGTACGGGTGACGGCAGGAGGTATGACACTGGTAGAAAACTCTGACTATACAGTAGACTACACATTGGGAGTAGTTACCATTCTCAACCAAAGCATCATTGATGCCGGTACAGCCATCAGCGTAAATCTGGAGAGCAATACGCTCTACAGTATGCAACGCAAAACGATGATGGGACTAAACTTCACCTACGATTTCTCACAGGACTTCTCTTTCGGAGGAAGCATCATGCACCTCAGCGAAAAACCACTGACAAGCAAAGTTGCAATGGGTGACGAACCACTCTCCAACACGTTGTGGGGAGTGAATGCTTCATGGAAAAAAGAAAGTCAGTGGCTGACAAACATGCTGGACAAACTACCGTTCGTCACCGCAACCACCCCCAGCAGCATCAATCTCGGTGTGGAATTCGCCCATCTCATTCCGGGACATGCCAAAGGACTGCAACAAAACGCTTCGTACATCGACGATTTCGAAAGTACACAAAATGGTATTGACCTTCGTCAGCCCTCATACTGGATGTTGGCAAGCACCCCCTCTCCCCTCTTTCCCGAAGCAACCCGCAGCAATGATATCAGTTACGGAAAGAACCGGGCACTGCTGGCGTGGTACCATATTGACGGACTTTTCACCCGCCGTAACTCTTCATTGACACCTACACACATCAAAAACGACCTCAACCAGCTTAGCAACCACTATGTGCGTGAGGTCTATGAGCAGGAACTGTTTCCAAATAAGGAAACTCCCTACCAGGAATCGGCTTCCATGAACGTACTGAACCTAGCCTATTATCCACAGGAACGGGGGCCGTACAATCTGGATACAGACCTGAATTCTGACGGTACTCTGAAAAATCCGGAGAATCGCTGGGGAGGCATGATGCGTAAACTGGATACCAGTGATTTCGAAGCGGCGAACATTGAATACATCTCTTTCTGGTTACTGGATCCATTCATCTACGAAAAAGGTAGCATTGAGGGAGGAATAACACGAACAGGTTCGGAAAAGGCAACGCAAGCAAATTCTTCCAAAGGTACTCTCTACATAAACCTTGGCGAAGTATCTGAAGACATCCTCAAAGATGGCAAGAAGTTCTTTGAAAACGGTCTGCCCATTGATGGAGATGCAACAAAGACCGAAGAAACAGTTTGGGGGCGTGTTCCCCGCGATCGTAGTGTGGTATATGCCTTTGATAATGCAGCCGGCGCACGCCGTAAGCAAGATGTCGGACTGAACGGGCTCTCTACTGAAGACGAACGTACCTTCTCCACTTATCAGAAATATCTGACAGACATACAAGGCAAAGTGGATGCCTCCACTTACGAGAAATTCTACAACGATCCGGCAGGTGACAATTATCATTATTTCCGTGGCTCGGACTATGACCGGGAAGAGCGTAGCATTCTGGAACGCTACAAATACTATAACAATACCGAGGGGAACTCCACCGCCAGTGAAGATTCTCCGGAACGATACGATATATCTTCAAAGACCGTACCCGATGTAGAGGATATCAATCAGGACAATACACTGAACGAGACTGAGAAATATTTCCAATACTGTATCAACTTGACACCTTCCGACCTGAAAGTAGGACAGAATTACATCACGGATAAACGAACTGCCAGCGTCCGCCTGCGCAACGGACAAACGGAAGAAGTGACCTGGTATCAGTTCAAAGTTCCCGTACGCAGTGGTGAGGCAGTGGGAAGTATCAAAGACTTCAAATCCATCCGCTTCATGCGCATGTTCCTGACCGGATTTGAGAAACCCATCGTGCTACGTTTTGCCACCTTGGAGTTGGTACGCGGCGAATGGCGCACCTATACCGATGCACTGAATAATACACAACAAGGCGCCTCTACCACCAGCTCTGCTGCACTAGACGTTTCTGCCGTCAATATCGAAGAAAATGGAGACCGTACTCCGGTGAACTATGTAATGCCTCCGGGTATCTCCCGTGTCATCGATCCGGGACAACCACAACTTCGCCAGCAGAACGAGCAAGCCATGAGCCTGAAGCTGGAAAAGTTGGCTCCGGGTGATGCCCGTGCCGTCTACAAGAATACGGGTATGGACATGCGGCAATACCGCCGGCTGCAAATGTTTGCTCATGCCGAAGCTCTGCCTGATCTCTCCACAGATCCGCAGAACGGAGAACTTTCCGTATTCATCCGCCTCGGCTCAGATTACCGCAGCAACTATTATGAATACGAAATCCCCCTCACACTCACTCCGCACGGAGAATACAACGGAAGTACCGTTGCCGGTTGCCTTGCCGTCTGGCCCAAAGACAACAATCTGGACATTGACCTCAGTGTGCTTACTAATGTCAAGAAAGCCCGTAATCGCCTAAAGAATATCTCGAACAGTGGTGTCAGCTATGCTAAAGTGTATTCGGAATACGATCCGGATAAACCTTCCAATAAGATAAGCGTGATTGGTAATCCTTCACTGGCAGAGGTCAAGACAATGATGATTGGTGTGAGAAACAACTCACGCACCGTCAAATCGGCAGAAATCTGGGTGAACGAACTGCGCCTGACCGAATTCAACGAAGACGGCGGCTGGGCTGCACAAGGCAATCTCAACTTACAACTTTCCGATATCGGTAGTATCAACCTGGCCGGCCACGTGGAAACAGCCGGTTTCGGCGGACTGGAACAGAGCGTCAGCGAGCGTCGGCTGGACGACTATTATCAGTATAGTTTCACCACCACATTCGACTTGGGACGTTTCTTTCCTAAAAAGGCCAAATTGGCCGCTCCTATTTACTTCTCTTACTCCAAAGAAGCTACTACGCCAAAGTACAATCCCTTGGACAAAGATATGTTGCTGGATGACGCCCTGGATGCCTGTACCACCGATTGGGAACGAGACTCGTTGATGAATATCGCCCGTGAAATTACGACCTACCGCAATTTTAGCCTCAGCAATGCACGACTGGGCATTACAAGTAAAAACCCCATGCCTTATGATCCGGGGAACTTTACTTTCAGCTATTCCCGTTCCCTCCGCCACAACCAGGGTAGCACCACAACTTACGAAAACGAAACGGACTGGCGCGCTGCAATGACTTATAATTATGCTCCTGTCTATCGCCCGTGGGAACCTTTCAAAGCTATGGAAAGTAAATCTCCATGGATGCGCTTCGTCAAAGAGCTCAATCTGAACTGGCTGCCCCAAAGCATCTCGTTCAATACCGACATGACGCGTCACTATTACGAACTTCAACTCCGCGACCTGGAGGCACTGACTGCCGGAAGCAGTACCATCGGTAGCGGGGATATCAGTATCGAAGGCATCCCCATCTCCGTTGCTAAAGAATTCCTTTGGAACCGTGATTTCGCCCTGCGCTGGGACCTGACAAAGAGCCTGAAACTGAACTTTACCTCCGCTACCCACGCCGAGATTGAAGAACCTTACGGTGTAGTAAATAAAGACCTTTATCCAGACGAATACTCAGCCTGGAAAGATACAGTACGCCGTAGCCTGTTCTCGCTCGGCCGTCCTATTGATTTCCAGCAGACATTCAATGCCACTTACAAACTCCCATTCGACAAGTTCCCCGCTACCGACTGGATCAGTGCCGACCTTCGTTTCGCCTCTTCTTACAACTGGGACCGGGGTGTTTCCCTTTCCGATGGCGTAGAAATGGGCAATACTGTCAGCAATCAGCGCAGCATCGACGTAAACTCGCGTTTCAATCTCGAAGCACTCTATAACAAGGTACCTTATTTAAAGAAAGTAAACCGCCGCTTTTCCGCTTCCTATCGCAAACCCTCCTCACCCAAAGAACAAAAGCCCCGTCGCTTCGACAAGGAAATACAATTGCGTGCAGACACTACGGTTACCATTCAACACAATATGAACTCCCGTCGTCCCAAAGTCACCGCTCTCACAGTGGACGGACGTCGTTATCCCGTACGTTATAAAGTTATAAATGCTAATTCACTACGTATTGATACGCAGGACACGGCACGCATAAAACTCACTGTAATCCCCGGTCCTAATCCGGAAGATGGTTGGTGGTATAAATTCGGCCAGCATGCCACCCGCATTGCCATGAGCGTACGCAATTTCAGCTTTACCTACAAAAATACGTATGCCATGACCCTTCCCGGTTTCCGTCCTGAAGTCGGTGACATGTTCGGCCAGAAGAAACACGGAGGCTTCCTTGCTCCGGGAATGGACTTTGCATTCGGTTTCACCGGAGACGGCTATATCGACCGTGCCTTGCAAAACGACTGGCTCATCTGCAACGACTCCGTTGTCAGCCCTGCCAGCAGCAATGCCCTTGAAGATCTTCAATTGCGTATCTCCCTTGAACCGATACGCGACCTCAAAATAGACCTTACCGCCAATCGTACCCGAAACCGCAGCCGCGAAATACAATATATGTTCGAAGGTATGCCAGATACCCGCAGTGGTAACTTCTCCATGAGTATCATTTCTATCGGTAGTGCTTTCGAACGCCCCAGCGCCGGCGACGGTTATCATTCCGGCACATTCGAACGTTTCCGCCGCAACCTTGACGTTATCCGTGACCGTGTGGAATCCCAATTCCTCGGTGCACAGTATCCGCAAGGCAGTGCTCTTGCCGGAAAAATATTCGATCCGGCAAACGGCACAATCAGCAAGCACTCACCGGATGTCATGATCCCTGCCTTCCTCGCCGCCTATACCGGAAGGAGCGCTCGGAACTCCGCCCTTGACTTCTTCCCCAGCCTGTTCTCCATGATGCCGAACTGGCGTATCACCTACACAGGACTTACCAAGATAGCCTGGTTCAAAAAGAACTTCCGCAGTGTCAATCTGAATCATGCCTATCGCAGCACCTACAGCGTCGGCAGCTACAACACTTTCCAGAGTTTCATGAGCTATATGGGTGATATAGGCTTTGTAGAAGATGTGCAATCAGGAAATCCTATCCCTTCATCGCGCTTCGACATCAGCATGGTATCCATTAACGAGCAATTCTCCCCCCTTATTGGTATGGATGCCACCCTCAAAAACGGACTTACCGCCAAAGTGGAATATAAAACCAGCCGTATATTAAATCTCAGTATGAGTGCTTGTCAACTGGTAGAAACCGCTTCCCGCGATTTCGTTATCGGTTTGGGATATAAGATTGTAAACTTCAATTTATTCAGTGGCCGGAATGTAAAAGACAGCAAGAATCGTGTCAGCCATGACCTTGCTCTCCGTGCAGATATTTCATTCCGCAACCAGTCCGCCCTCTGCCGGGACATCCAGCAAGGTTTTGCACAAGCTACCAATGGCAACAAAGCCCTGAAAATATCATGTTCGGCAGACTACACCCTGAGTCGCTTGTTAACCCTGCGCCTCTACTATGACCGCCAGCAGAATACTCCGTTAGTGTCCTCCAGCTCATATCCGGTAGTCAGTGCCGACTTTGGTTTCAGCATGAAATTCTCTCTCACGCGGTAAATATACTCGACGATTAAGGAGCAATTCAAGGGAAAGTTTTATCTTTGTGAGATAAACAACAAGCAACATGAAACAAGCAAGAATTTATATGAAGCATTGGTTAGGAATTAACGAACGCAGTAAACAACTCTCGACCGACACCTGGTATTTGAACTTCGCCAATCAACTGCTATCTTTGATCGATGAATCCCCTTTATACAGTAAAAAGTTTGAAACAGAGAAAGTAGATGCCGCCCTTTCATTGGCTATTTATTTGCAAGATGCCATCGCCCAGTCCGGTGGTTGGAAAGAGTTTTCCAATGCCTATTACGGATTGTACAAGTCCTATCTTCCTTTCTATACGCTGACCGACGAGTATCTTCCCGACGAAATCAATGTAGAGGATATCTCATTCATTCAGTGGACGCTCCTTTCCCGCTATGCCATCTTCGAAGAGGACGAAGTTATTATCCAGAATCCTCATGATCCTGACCTGATAGAATTCAGCCAAAAGGTATATAATGTGATGGATACCGCCTTTGAAGAAGCTCCCATCTGCGACGAGCCGTCTTCTCCCATTTGGGTGATGGGACTTGATTTACTGGAAATGCCATTAGTGCCACTTCCCGAAATCACTCCCGGAATGACACTTAAAAAAGACGTGGAGAACTGCCTGTCATACAGCAAAGGAGAACCGCTACTTTATTTTACCACCTACGATGAATTACACCGTTTCTTTGTGGAAGAACTAAAATGGGAAGATAAAAATGAAAGTCTGTTGCCGGAATTAAGAGATGAAAGAAACCTTGTGATCTATGCCAATGCCAAAGGTATGCTGATAGCCTCTAATGTTTCTTATTGTTTCTGCGATCCACGCAATCCAACTTATAATACAGAAAAGGCAGCTGCCAAAGGATACAAATTATTCACTTATCCGGGTATCTGCCCCTTTGATCTCCTGAAGTATGGTATGGCAAAAGGCCTGCTTCCTGATATGCAACTTCCCTTCCCTGGTGGAAAAGAAGTATTGCACGATAATTGGGACTTCATTGCACGATACTTCTTGTGTGAGTATTACGAAGGAGAGTGAAAATAAGTGATTAGTTGTTAGTGATTAATGTTATGTTTACAACTAATCACTTATCACTAACAACTAATCATTATTTCTACATTTCTATTATCTCTTCCTTGCACAGTGTCAACTTCTCTACCCCGTCTGCCGTCACTACCCATGAGTTTTCAATACCCAAGGGGCCGACACCCGGCAATACGATTTTGGGTTCGAGGGCAAATACCATACCCGGTTCTAATTCCTGCTTCATACGCGGAGCCAGTACAGGAGCTTCGTTGATTTCCAAGCCAATGCCATGACCGATAAATTTCGCCTTCTGTCCTACTCCCATAAAGTAATCGGCAAATCCGGCTTTCGTTACGATATCAATAGCTGTATTATAGAGATCTTCGCAAACAGCACCCGGTTTTGCCTTTTCAATCACAGCTGCCTGTACATCCAGACATGTTTGATGTGCAGCATAAGCCTTCTCCGGTAACTTACCGATAGAGAATACTCGACTCATATCACCCATGTATCCATAGAAGTTTCCACCCATATCAACCATAAAACTCTGACCGGGTTGCAACAATGCACCGTTTGCACCGATGGGTATAGACGGATCAAGTCCTTCACCACCTAAAGCAAAGTCATAAGGTGCAGGAGCAGTGGCATTATCTCCCGCCAGCAAGCTACCCATAAATATCTCCATACTCTGACCAAATGTACGGAAAATACCCAGACAACCTTCCAAACGCATCAGGCGTTCTATTTCAATAGACAACTGACGATCTGTCATTCCCGGTCGATACACAGAAGGAATCTGTTCATAAGCCTTCGTATGGGCAATACCCGAACGACGGAACATTTCAATTTCAATATTTGTCTTTACACTACGCGCCTTACGAATCAGGGGAGTACCATTCACAACAGTAGCTTCAGGAAAGCAGGCTGCCAGACGGGTATACTCCGTATAAGAGAGTTCATCTCCCTCCAACATCAATTTCGCAGGCAAGGGTAGACCGCACTCTTTCAATAAATCGGGCAATTGTTCCGGCTTACGGATAGAATGTATATGTTCTCCTTCAATATTATTAGGACGTTTAATAAATAAGCGTGCCGGAGCATTCAACGGTAAATACAGATAGCCGCTGACAACGCGTCCGTACGTATAAATCAAATTTACATTGCAAGTGATAAGAGCGGCATCAATCTCTTGTTGAGCCATCAAGACACGTATCTTATCGCGTCTTAACTTTAGTTCCGGTTGTAACATCTCTTTGTTATTTAATGATTTTCCGGGTGCAAAGGTAATAATTTCAGGTATTAAGTACGAGGTATTAAGTATTAAGTTTGACTGAAAGTGGCGCTGTAGAAGCGAATATACCTAATTGTTGGTATGCCTATAAAAAAAGTACTGCCCTACACCTTCACAGGCAGGACAGCACAAACCACAAATACAAATACAACTAAACAAAGTTTTCCTTTAAATAATTCCCTGACCCATCATTGCGTGAGCCACCTTCATGAAGCCTGCAATATTGGCTCCCTTCACGTAGTTGATGTAACCGTCAGGTTCTGTCCCATATTTTACGCATTGTGCATGAATGCCGTGCATAATAGCGTGCAGTTTCTCGTCCACTTCTGCAGCACACCAACTGAGGTGCATTGCATTCTGTGACATTTCCAATCCGGAAGTAGCAACACCACCGGCATTGACTGCCTTACCCGGAGCATACATCACCTTATGTTCGATGAACAGGTCGATAGCTTCCGGCGTACAGCCCATATTAGATATTTCACCCACACACATCACTTTATTTTCAATCAACTGACGGGCATCATCACCATTCAGTTCATTTTGCGTAGCACAAGGCAATGCAATATCAGCTTTCACTTCCCATGGACGCTTGCCGGCAACAAATGTAGAACCGGGGAATTCGTCTGCATACGGAGCCACTATATCATTGCCCGATGAACGGAGTTCAAGCATATAATCTATCTTTTCGCCACTGATACCATTCGGATCATAAATATATCCGTCCGGCCCGGAGATAGTAACCACCTTGGCACCCAACTCGGTTGCTTTGGTAGCGGCACCCCAAGCTACATTTCCAAAACCGGAAACAGCAACGGTCTTACCTTTGATATCAATGCCTTTAGTTTCTAACATCTGGTTCACGAAGTACAATCCACCGAAACCTGTAGCTTCAGGACGAATCAGAGAACCGCCGAATTCTAAACCCTTTCCGGTAAATGTGCCGGTAAATTCACGGGTTAGCTTCTTATACATACCGAACATATAGCCCACTTCACGACCGCCTACACCGATATCACCGGCTGGTACATCCATATCCGGACCAAGGTGACGCCACAGCTCCAACATGAATGCCTGACAGAAGCGCATGATTTCACCATCGCTCTTACCGCGCGGAGAGAAGTCGGAACCACCTTTACCACCACCCATAGGCAGAGTAGTCAGTGCATTCTTAAACGTCTGTTCGAAACCTAAGAATTTAAGGATGGAAAGATTTACAGAAGCATGGAAACGAATACCGCCTTTGTACGGGCCAATGGCATTGTTGAATTGCACACGGTAACCAAGGTTGGTTTGTACATCACCTTTGTCGTCCACCCAAGTAACACGGAACGTAAAGATACGGTCGGGTTCAACCAAGCGTTCTATGATTTTAGCTTTCTCGAACTCTGGATGCTGGTTATAGATATCTTCGATGGAAAGAAGTACTTCCTTTACGGCTTGAAGATATTCAGACTCGCCGGGATGCTTTGCCTCTAAAGAGGACATAATTCGTTCGATATTCATAATATTACGTTTTAAAGGTTTATTCCTTCGTGACTTTAAGGCTATTCGAACAAAATGTCAACGAATAACACTGCAAATATAGGTATTCTTTTGAATTAACCTACATTTTTCAGCATTATTTTGATTAAATAATGATAAAACGTCAAATAAGTTGAGAATTGAGAATTGAGAGTTACTATGCAGCATGACAGCGCAGCCAACTCTCAACTCTCAATTCTCAACTCTCAACTTATTTAAGTTCCATTCCGAGATTATACATGATAAAGGCATAAGTGTCAGCCTGTTCTTCAAGAACCTTAGTCATAGGTTTGCCTGCACCATGTCCGGCTTTACTTTCGATGCGGATGATAGTGGGATTCGTACCGTCATTACATTCTTGCAGGGTAGCGGCAAACTTGAATGAGTGTGCGGGAACTACACGATCGTCATGATCGGCAGTAATCACCATAGTTGCAGGATATTTGGTGCCGGGCTTCAGGTTGTGCAACGGAGAGTAGCCTTTCAGGTACTCGAACATTTCCTTGCTGTCCTCGCTCGTACCGTAATCGCTTGCCCAGTTCCAACCGATAGTGAACTTATGATAGCGGAGCATATCCATTACACCTACCTGCGGAATGGCTACGCGAAACAAATCGGGACGTTGTGTCATACAGGCACCTACCAGCAAACCACCATTAGAGCCACCTACGATAGCTATTTTATCTTTGTTAGTATACTTATCATTAATAAGGTATTCGGCAGCTGCGATGAAATCGTCAAATACATTCTGTTTCTGCATCTTCGTACCGGCTATGTGCCAGTCTTCACCATACTCGCCACCACCACGCAGATTAACCTGCGCATAGATACCTCCATTTTCCAGGAACGGAATACGTGATGTAGAGAAACCCGGATTAAGGCTGATATTGAAACCACCGTAACCATAGAGATACACCGGATTCTTACCGTCTTTCTTAAGATCTTTCTTATAAGTCAGGAACATCGGTATCTTTGTACCGTCCTTGCTGGGGTAGAATACCTGCTCCGTTATAAATTCATCGGAGTTGAAGTCAACCTTCGGAGCACGGAAGAGCTCATAGGTATTCGCATCCATATCATATTTATACATAGCACCGGGGATGGTGAACGAAGTAAAACCGAAGAAACATTCTTTGTCATCCTTGTCGCCACTGAAACCTACGGAACCGAGCGAAGGCAACTTAATTTCCTGTACCTCCTTACCGTCCAGGTCATATACATACGCATGATTGGCAGCATCTTTATCATACGTCAGGAATAACTTCTCACCTATCACACCGACATCCGAAAGTACATTCTCACTTTCCGGAACCAGCTCCGTCCAGTCTTTCAAGGCAGGTTTATTGATATCCGCCGTCATAAGGCGATATTTCGGCGCATTGTAGTTCGTAAACATATAGATTTTGTCACCGATCACCTCTATAGGAGCATAAGTGTAATCCATATCCGTAGCCATTGCAACGAACGGTGCATTCGGTTTACGCAGATCTTTCATATACAAGGCATTGCCACGTCCGTCGCCACTCTCATACAGGAACAGGATGGTTTCATCCTCATTCACACTGGCAGTATAGAAACGCTTGGGATATGCCTGATTCTGGTAAACCAGCTTATCCTGCGATTGCGGTGTACCCATCTTATGATAGTAAATCTTATGATTCTCGTTCACGTTAGAGAACTCCTTCCCTTTCACCGGAGCATCGTAAGCGCTGTAGTAAAATCCATCGCCCTGCCAGGTAGCTCCTGTAAACTTTGCCCATTCAATATGATCATCCAGCAACTTGCCGGTTTCGGTATCCATTACATAGATTTCCTGCCAGTCTGAACCACTACGCGCAATGGTATAGCCGGTATATTTTCCATTATTCGAAAAATAAATGCCTGTCAAAGCTACCGTACCGTCATCCGAGAGTTTGTTAGGATCAAGGAATACGCGCGGTTCACTGTCCAATGCATCCTCCACATACAGTACGCTCTGATTCTGCAAGCCGTCGTTTTTATAGAAATAATACTTACCATGCTTTTTGAATGGCGTACCAATCTTTTCATAATTAGCCACATCCGTCAACCGCTTCAACAGGGCATCACGGAAGGGAATTTTAGACAAGTAATCGTTTGTCACCTTGTTCTGGGCTTCCACCCATGCGGCAGTTGCAGCAGAAGTATCATTCTCCAACCACCGATATGGGTCGGGAACTTCTGTTCCAAAATAAACATCTACAGTATCCACCTTCGCGGTTTCAGGATACGTAATCTTCTGTTGTTGTTGAGCACATGACATCATGATGATACCGATTGCGAATAAAGTTACTTTTTTCATATTATACATAAATAGGAGATGATTGTTCATTCTTTTTTGAGAATTGTCGTGAAAACGTCTCACCAAATTCAGGCGTTAAAAATACAAAAACAACCAATAGGAAACAAGGGTTTATCCTATAATTATATTTTAAATTGCATTTAATGCAGAGGGAAAGGAAAACCAGTAGCCAAGAAGAAGGGCAAAGTGAATGAAGATAATATTCAGAAAGTAGCGAATCTGCTAAGAGAAAACATCCAATATATTACGGAAGAGAAAAGAACGTAGACAAAGGAAGAGGGAATCAAGAAGAAGAGAAGGATACCTTAGTTTAAATATTATCACAAGAAGTCGAGATTCTATCATTTTCCTTCTTTTTGATAGTTTTTAAAGGTTTTATGGCAGTTATTAAACCTTCTTTTGCTAAATAATAGCTAACCTTGCATTAGAAACAAAAGGTTAACATAATCATGAGAAAAAAATCATTCGTATTACTCTTGTTGTTCATCGGCCATTTTTCTCTTTTCAGCCAAAATCTTCTGACGGGGGATGCCCAACTGGAAAAGCAAGTTTATGAAACAGGATTGATTCATGCTCCGCTACCTTTGAACACCGCCCGGTCTTTCGAAGAAAAAGCCCTGAAAAAAGAAATCCTGTCCAGCCAACCGCTTACGGTATCCGGCGGAACGGATGGATGGCTCCACTCCGGACAAGGGGAAATGTCTTTTTCTAAAGAGAAGTCCATATCGGGTAAAGGAAGCATCCGTCTGTCCTTCCCTACATCTACAGGAGAAAGGGCTACCGGTTCCCCCTCCGACCCCGATTATGCAACCTATGGAAACAGCCGCGTCACCTATCACGTCAATGGAAAAAACTGGGAAGGATACAATAGGATTTTCTTCTCCATCTATCCCGACTGTGACGGAGCCCGCGTGGTCAATATGAACCTGACATTTACAAACGACAGTTCCACCCCCAAAGCTGGATATAACCCTCCCAGCGGTTCGCATCTCATCAATCTCGTAAACAAGACGTGGAACCATTGTTTCCTCGATATAGATGAATATCAACGAGATAAAGTAATGTCAATCAGCTTTGATACGGCCCTGAAAGGGAAAGACCGGACTACGGGTGATTCTGCCGTTTATTATATCGATAACCTCCAACTGCAACAAATCAGGAACCCTGAGCAGGTAAGCGGATGGAGTCCAGCAGAGCATACAATTGCTTATTCCACCACAGGATATGAAACAGGTGACCGGAAAACAGCCATCGTCAACACCGGATTGTGTGGTCAATGGAAACATTTCCAACTGATTAATGCTGCTAACGACCAGGTTGCCTACGAAGGTTCACTGGAGCGGCAGCAAACAACTATCGGAGAATTCGGAGTTATCGACTTTACCGATTTCAATCAGCCGGGAGATTATCAACTGAAAGTAGGCGACATCATGACGCCCCCGTTCCGGATAGGTGAAAACGTATGGGATAACTCCCTTTGGAGAGTGCTGAACTTCCTGTTTTGCCAACGATGCGGCCATCCCGTTCCCGGCAAACACGCCGCCTGTCACACGGATTTATTTTCCCGACATGACGGAAAAAGTATCTCTTACTCGGGCGGATGGCACGATGCAGGCGACTTGTCGCAACAGACATTACAAACCGGAGATGTGACTTTCTCCTTATTGGAAGCCTACAACCGCCTCAAAGAAACCAATGCCCCACTGGCTGCACGCTTACTGGAGGAAGCCGAATGGGGAGTTGAGTTTATCTTGAAGAACCGCTACGGGGATGGTTACCGTGCCAGCAGCATGGGATTACTTATCTGGCAGGATGGCGTTCTAAATACATTGGATGATATTCATTCGGTACGTGTTCAGAACATGGCATTCGACAACTTCCTGTATGCAGGCTACGAGGCTTATGCCGCCATGACCATAGATCGGGACCCGATGCTGCAAGAACATCTGCGGAAAGTGGCGGAAGAGGATTTCTCATTTGCTACAGAGAAGTTCAAAAAAGATGGTTTCGACCAGTTCAAGCAGATGTACGAACATAGCTACAATACCTCTCACAGCCAATATATGGCAACCATCTCTTGGTCCGCCAGCATGCTCTACAAACTGACGGGGAAATCCTGCTATGCGGAAACTGCTGCGGAAGCCATCCGGTACGTACTCGATTGCCAACGCACCGAACCGTTGAAAGACAAAAGTAGGACATGCGGATTCTTCTATCGGGATAAGTCACGGAAATCCATCGTGCACTATATCCATCAGTCGCGCGAGCAGGTTTACATGCAAGCCATGACCTTACTCTGCGAAACGCAGAAAGAGCACCCTGATTATCAGAAATGGTCGAACTCCATACAACTGTACGGAAACTATCTGAAAGGCCTGATGAAATATACCCAACCTTACGGAATGGTTCCGAGCGGAGTATATCATGCGGAGGAATATAAAGATTCCGCCAGCTTCTATTCCCTCCATCTTTTTCCACCTGCCAATGCACAGCAACTGTACACGGAACAGATAACGCGGGGAGTCAAGCTCGACAAAGAACATTATCTGAAACGTTTCCCCGTATGGTTCAGCATCTTCAACGGCAACACAGCCATCCATCTTTCCACCGGAAAATCCGCTGCCATCTGCGGAAACTTCCTCAAAGATGAAGAGCTGCTGAACATCGGACGGGAACAACTTTACTGGACCGTCGGGAAGAATCCTTTCGGGCAATCGCTGATATACGGTGAAGGGTACAATTATCCTCAGATGAACACTTTTTCTTCCGGTGAGATGACCGGCGAAATGCCCGTCGGTATCCGTACGCTGGGCAATGATGACATCCCCTACTGGCCGCAAACCAACAATGCCTGTTACAAGGAAGTGTGGGTGACCTCGGCCGGAAAATGGTTATCGCTTATCGCTGAGTATTAAGAAAGAAATTATTAATCATATAAAATACACATGTTATGAAAACAATCAAATTCTATCTGACTCTATTGTTTACTGTCTGCACATTTCTGGTAAATGCGCAAACACCCCAAGGTTATCCGGCCAATTATGCCAATGCACCGCGTTTCAAAGCACTGGTTTATTATACGCAACATGCGGAAGAAGCACACTATCAATTCTCCCTGCAGGCAGTAGAGTTTTTCAAGAAACTGAACTATGGTGACGGCTTTGTACTGGACTTCACCATGGATCTCTCCCCATACACCTACGAAAAGCTGAAAGACTATAGCGTAGTGGTAATGCTCGACGGTTATCCCAATACAAAAGCCGAACGTGACGCTTTTGAGAAATATATGGAAAACGGAGGAGGCTGGGTAGGCTTCCACGTTGCCGCCTATAATGACAAAAACACAAATTGGCCTTGGTTTGTAGATTTTCTTGGTGGCGGGGTTTTCTATTGCAATAACTGGCCCCCTCAACCTGTACTGGTTGAAGTTGACAATGAGAATCACCCCGTCACCAAGAATTTACCCGCTTCCTTTGTGGCTCCGTCCAGCGAATGGTATCAGTGGAATCCCAGCCCGAGAGCCAACAAAGACGTAGAAGTTCTGCTCACTCTCTCTCCCTAGAACTATCCGTTAGGAATCAAAGACGTGGTCAATTTTGGCGACTTCCCTCTTGTATGGACCAATACCAAGTACAGAATGATATACCTGAACATGGGACATGGCGATGAAGAATTCATCGACGCTACACAAAATCTCTTATTTGTAAATGCTTTCCGTTGGGTGGTTAGTACTGATAAGAAAGGAGATCCGTTTAAGAAATAAAAGTCAGCAAATAACCGATACTGAATGAAAAACTCAACATTACAACGTGTAGCGGCCGCGGATGTGTTTATTAAACTGAAAATATAATCCGAAGATTTACAGAAATATGAAAATAAATCTACTTCTCAAGATAGTATTCATTGCGGTTTGCCTCCAGTTAACTGGTCTGCAAACCAATGCCAAAAACATCGAAGTGCGGAATGGGAATATTATCCTGGATTTCAGCACCATGATTTCACCGCAAGCCTCTGCCGGCAAGTACACCATAAAAAGAGCTACCGGAAAATTCAGCGAATACAAAGCGATCGGCAGTACCTCTTCAATGACATTTGTCGATAAAAAGCCGAAAGGAAATCCCCATGATTATTACTATCAGATTATGGATAGTAAAGGCGAATTGGTGGCTTCTATTTCTATGGATGCCGAGTTATTCGGCGACTATGTATACATATATAGCAATACGGACCGGAAAGAAGACGTGGGACATGAAATCAATGCCATTCACGACCAGATGTTCGGCAAGGAATTCAGTCCCAACCGTTATGCCCTCTTGTTCAAGGCGGGAGATTACAAGGAAGCCGGACTGCTGAAAGTCCCGTTCTATGTACATCTGGCAGGGTTGGGCAAAACACCGTTTGACGTGGAAGTTTCCAATATACACACCCCACCCCATCTAAGTAACGGAAACGGCACATGTACCTTCTGGCGCTCTACAGAAAACCTGTCCGTCATAGGACCGGAAACCTACGACGAAGAAGAAACTTTCAAATGGGCCGTATCGCAGGCAGCACCTATTCGTCGTATCTACTCACAGCGCGTTGTACGTAATCAGTGGGAAAACGGATGGGTAAGCGGCGGATTCACCGCAGACTGCTATTTTGAAGCTGCCGCAGGTTCTAAAAACCAACAACAATGGTACACCCGCAATTCCTTCCTGAATAAAGGACGTGGGGAGTTCGAAGAAATCAAATACAACTACTGTTTCCAAGGCGTTGAACTGGGTCCGGAAGTAGATACAAATACCTATCAGAACAACTGGGACAAAGGAGGAAACATCACTTTCATCCCCACCACCCCAGTCATACGCGAAAAGCCGTTCTTGTTTATCGGTGACGACGGAAGATACAAAGTATTCCGTCCGGCACTGAAACACGAACACAAAGGAGTCTCCTACAGCCGCACTGATATGGGCGAAGGTGAAAGTCTGGATTTATTAAATGAATTCTATGTAGTGAAACCGGATGCCTCGGCCGAATACATGAATAAACAACTCGCATCGGGCAAACATCTGCTTATAACTCCCGGCATGTACGAGCTTTCAGAACCACTCCACGTCACCCACCCCAACACCATTATATTGGGAATCGGATGGGCGACTCTGATTCCAGGAGAAAAAAATTCCGATACGGCGATTCTGGTAGAAGATGTAGACGGGGTAACGATTGCCTCTCTGATGTTTGATGCACATTACACTTCCAATACCCTGATTCAGGTCGGTACGGAGAAAACATCTCAAAGACATATACAAAATCCGATTCTGCTCACCGACCTGTTCTTCCGGATAGGCGGATTCCGTCCGGCAAAGGTACATGTAGACCGTGCAGTCGAATTAAACAGTAATGACGTGATTGGCGACCATTTCTGGATATGGAGGGCAGATCATGGTGTTCGCGGCAGTGTAGGCTGGGAAATCAATACCACCAGAAACGGTCTGATAGTAAACGGCGACTATGTCACCATTTACGGCTTATTCAACGAGCACTTCCAGGAATATCAGACTTACTGGACAGGAGAACATGGACGAACTTACTTCTATCAATGCGAAACGCCCTATGATGCTCCCTCACAGGAATACTATATGAGCGAAAACAGCACACGTGCCGGATATGCCGCATATAAAGTAGCTGATAACGTGAATACTCATGAAGCTTTTGCCTTCGGCATTTATGATGTGCTACATAACGAAATAATGATTGAAAATTCAATAGAAGTGCCCGATAAAGCCGGTATAAGAATGTATCACATGTGCAACAACACCCTTTCGGGAGGAGGTGCCAAAGGTTTCAACTATATATTGAACGGAATAGGGAAAAGTACCTATAATACACACCACGATTACAGGGCATATATAGATGAATTCAGAGGAAAACGATAACAGAACAACAAGAATAGGAGTGATGTTTTCCACGGGCATTGCTGCCAGCATCATCGTGAGGGGCCGTCAGATACGTGGCTGCCACTTCAATGCTGGTGAAGTTGGGCACATGCGAGTGGGAGTGTCGGTAGGGGTAAGCTGCGCACGTCTACTGTGCAACCAGTATGACATGCGTCTGCTGATACCGGGTGATGATGAGTGTGTGTCGGTGGAGGAAGTGTTCCGGCTGAGTCGTGAGGGTGACCCGTTGTGTGTGAAGCTGGTAGAGAACGCTGTGGCGGCATGTAGTTATTACCAAGCTCAACCCGAGATTCATTTGCCTGCTGGGTGCTGGAGCTTTGGCTATCGACGGCATGGAGGAGTTGATGAGCGAGAAATAGTTTGAACAGATTACTTTCTTTTTTGTCGTACATAGTATATATTTCTATAAATTGATAATAAAACTATGGCGACTGTAAAAGTAAAATTCAGAAAATCATCGGTGGAGGGAAAAGCCGGTACTATCTATTACCAGCTATGCCACAAGCAAAGCAACAGGCAGATAACCACCCGAATGCGTGTACTTCCCCATTGGTGGGATGCAGAAAAAGAAACATTCATAGCCGAAGCGGACAACAATGGGTTGTCGGCCCGCTACCAACCGCAAATAGAGAAAGACTTGCTATGCATCCGTCAGATTCTATGCGAATGGGACGGAGAAGGAAGAGACTACACTTTAGCGGATGTCATTGACCGCTTTCGTACTTTGAATGAAAACGGAGACACAGTGCTGTCTTGTTTGGCAACCCTGGTCGGTAAGCTTAAAAACGATGACCGGTGGGGAAATGCCCGCAATCTCCAACGGGCATCGAACAGCTTCTCCGACTTCCTGGGAGGCTTAGACATACCACTCAAGCAGGTAGACGAAAAACTTGTCATGGAGTATGAGCAATGGCTCCGGACACGAAAAGTGAGCAAAAACAGCAGTTCTTTTTATATGCGGACTTTGCGCTCTGCTTATAATAAGGTGATAAGCCAGAATCAAATGGAACAAACATTTCCTTTTCGGAATGTTTATACCGGTGTGGAGCGCACCCGCAAACGTGCCGTACCCGAAGATATCATGGTTCGTTTACAAAAACTGGACCTGACACATTCTGCTCCGCTTGCCTTTTCTCGCGACATGTTTATTTTCAGTTATTGCACCCGTGGAATGGCTTTTGTAGACATTGCCTATCTGAAAAAGGAAGATGTAAGTGGAGGAATACTTAGTTATGTCCGCCATAAGACGGGACAACGCCTCACTGTTCGCATAGAGCCTCTTATTGAAGAGATTATCGAGCGCTACGAGCCATTTGTTCACAACAGTCCCTACCTTTTTCCAATTATTACGTCCAATGATCCGGAAGAGGCTTTCCGACAATATCAGACGGCGCTGGGCTATCATAACCGGAAATTGAAGAAACTGGGGAAGTTGACAGGAGAAAATCTACATCTCTCCTCCTATACCGCAAGGCATAGCTGGGCGACGGTTGCACGCAAACACAACGTCCCGTTGTCCGTCATAAGTGCAGGTATGGGACACACTTCAGAGAAGACTACGCTCATATACTTGGATTCTGTAGAAAATTCACTGATAGACAAGGCTAATGAAGAGATTTTAGAGGCGTTATGTCGTACCGTTTCTAAGTAAGAAACCTTAAAATTACGGCGCAAAGATATAACAAATAAAAGAATAAAACAACATAATACTATAAATATTTGTTTATATTTTACTCTCAAAAAAAATATAAAATATTGATTTTTAAGACAATAAACAATTGCTTATACAAAAAAGAAATGAATAGATATTTAAAACAGATGCTAATATAGAACTCGATAGATATATTCTAAAAAAATTATCCATACATCGTACCGAATCTACAAAACCTATAAAAATAGGATAAAAAGAGACTCTTTATCCTACAGGACTTCAATGCCTTAAAACGTTGTGCCGTTTCTTACTTAGAAACGGTACAATTACAGGGTTACGGATACCTTCTCCTGGGTCAGGAGAAGTCCCGAGTTCCAAAAATCGACATACAAAACGAAGAATTGGATTAACCTTGCTTGCTGCGCATCAGAGTTGTTTTAAAGATCAAAAATACTCAGATACGCAGGAATGGAAGGAACATCTTTTAGGTGAGATACGACAAATATGGAAGAGGCATCTTCAATAATGCATTGGTATGCATTCAAAGTCTTTTACAACAAAGTATTTGAGATAGAAGACACGCTGAATAAAGACAAAATCGAGAGCTATATTCCTTGTGAAACAATCCTTATGGAGCGTGGCGGAGTGAAAAAACACATGCGTAAGCCGATCATTTCCTCCCTTATGTTCTTCCATTCCACAGAGCAACAAGCATTGGCCTTACAGCAGAAGCTGGCAGACCGAGTTCTACTATATACCCGTCTTGTCAATTGGCAAAAGCTGCCGATAGCTATTCCCGAACGGGAAATGAAAATTTTCATGCTTGTCACTTCCTCCGGAGAGAAAGGGCTGGACTATTTCGGCGACGTCCCCATGAAGTACAGCACCGGTGAACGGGTGCTTGTTACGGACGGTCCATTCAAGGGAGCAGAAGGCTGTATACACCGCATCAAAGGAAATCGTCGCCTGATAGTGGCAATACAAGGTGTGTGTGCGGTGGCAACCGCCTATATTCCCCAATGCTTTCTCAGGAAGATATAAATCAATACATTTAAACAAGCTCTCACCTAATCAAACCCTTCAGAAATGACAACCTGCTATTTTGAAACTTTGGCGGCATTCGCCGTCAGCTGCCTGCTCAGTGCAATGATTATTCCCAAGATATCGCTGATAGCTTTCAGGCGGCGACTTTTCGATCCGTTGGATGACCGAAAATTGCATACTACACACATTCCCCGTCTGGGGGGAGTCGCCTTTTTTCCGTGCATCGCTGTAGCCATTTCGCTCGTCATCGCCTGCCATAATCTTTGCACGGACAGCAACTTGCTCTGTTGGGAACAGTCCACCTGCCTGCTTACCCTGTTCAGCAGCCTCTTCATCCTTTACCTGATGGGAATGAAAGACGATCTGATAGGCATGCGCTACCGCGCTAAGTTTGTCATCCAAACACTTTGCAGCCTTTTATTGGTGGTCTCCGGCTTTTGTTTCGACAATCTCTACGGATTGTTTGGCATACACGAGTTACCCCATTACGTAGGCATACTGTTCACAGTCTTTATCATTGTCTATATAATGAATGCGATTAATCTTATAGACGGCATCGATGGCCTGGCTTCCGGATTGAGCATGATAGCCTTCTTCGCATTCGGTTCCATGTTCGTCTGTCTGTACCAGTGGTTATATGCCTTTATCTCCTTTGCGGCTTTGGGGACACTGATACCGTTCTTCTATTATAATATGTTCGGGCAGCCTCGTCGCGGTCGGAAAGTGTTCATGGGAGATACCGGCTCATTGACTATCGGTCTGTTGCTGGCTGTAATGGCCATTCATCTCAGCATGTCCGATCCCGCCAAGGAAGAACTCTTTCCCGGTGCTATTGTGACGGCTTTCTCCTTCCTGCTGGTGCCGATGCTGGACGTAGTTCGGGTAGTGCTTCACCGCCTGCGCAACCATCAACCTCCGTTTCTCCCCGACAAAAATCATATCCACCATAAATTCATCGCCCTGGGCATGTCTCAACATCAGGCACTCTGCTTCATCCTGAGTATCGCCTGGCTTTTTATTATTGCCAATACACTCTTAGCCTCTTACCTGTCCGTCACCGTACTGTTCCTGCTGGACGTAGCGGTATGGACAGCGATGCACTTCTACATCACAGCAAAAATTACAAAAAAACACCCAAGAAATTAATACTTCATATTTCTATTTTATATTAAAATTAAAACATGAAAAATCATCTTTTATACTTGCTATTGTCGTTGGTATTGCTCTCATCGTGCAACACATCGAAAGAGATAATCTATTTTCAGGACGTGGAGGTAAACAGCCCCGAAGCGGTAACCCCACCCCAGGACATCACCGTTCAACCCAAGGATCAGATATCCATCGTAGTGTCGAGCAAGGACCCCGAACTGGCGGCTTTGTTCAACCTAACCCGCGTGCAGCAGAGAGTTGGCTCCACAGGACTGAACAACAGTAACAACAACGGAGAAATTTCCGGATATACGCTTGACGACAAAGGCGCCATCGACTTTCCCGTATTGGGAAGCCTCACCATAGCGGGTATGACCCGGAGCCAGATTGCCGCATTGGTAAAACAAAGACTGAAGGAAGAGAACCTGGTAAACGACCCGGTGGTCACCGTGGAGTTTATGAACCTCAGCTTCTCCGTCCTGGGCGAAGTGAAGACTCCCGGGAAATACAGTATCTCGAAAGACTATATAACCTTGCTGGAAGCTATCAGCATGGCCGGTGACCTTACCATCTACGGCAAGCGGGATGCCATCTTCGTGATCCGTGAAGAAAAAGGAGAACGGGTGACGCACTGGGTGGATCTCCGTTCCTGCGATTTATTCAAATCTCCCGTTTATTACCTGAAACAAAACGACGTGGTGTATGTGCAGCCCAACAAGGTACGCGCCGGACAATCCACACTGAATGAAAACAGCGTGAAGAGCGTAGGATTATGGATTAGCATAGGATCATTCCTCACCTCTCTGGGTGTATTACTGTTTAAATAATTACTTATTGTTATGATTGAAAAGAAAACACTTGCCGGCAAACCCACTGATGATTTTATACGGATACAGGATCTGTGGAGCATGTTTGTTCCCAAGTGGTACTGGTTCGCTATCTCCCTATTCATTACCCTGACTATAGCGGTGTTGTACCTGCTGAGTACTCCTCCTATTTACACCCGTACCGCTGCCATTCTCGTCAAGGACAACTCGAAAAGCAGTTCTTCTACCGGCGTGACGAGCGATTTTTCCGATTTGGGTATCTTCAAGTCCAATACCAACATCAACAACGAGTTGCTGACATTAAAATCGCCCACACTGATGACGGAGGTGGTCAACCGGTTGGGATTGAATGAAACCTTCACCATCCGCAAAGGATTAAAGAACGTAGATTTGTACAAGGTATCCCCTGTCACCATTACCTTCTGCGACAAGGTAGAAACTCCATTAAGCTTCAACATCAAGTTCCTTTCAAAAGAAGCGTTTGCCATTTCCGAACTTGAAATATCGGGAGAAGACACAGGGGAAACACTCTCCGCCCAAATGGGCGACTCCATACAGACCCCTGCCGGAATCATGATCATATCCCCTACACAAGAGTTTACCGACGCTTTTATAGGCACATCTATCCGGTACGTCCGGGGAAGCGTGCGCGCTGCCGTCGATACCTATGCAAATGCATTGGTCGCTGAATTGGGTAACGAAGATGCCACTATCATCAACCTCAGCATCAATGACACTTCCATCCGGAAAGCGGAAGACATCCTGAATACCCTGATCGAGGTTTATAATGAGAACTGGATTCGGGACAAAAACCAGATTGCCGTCAGCACCTCGCAGTTCATTAGCGACCGCCTGGGCGTGATAGAGAGCGAATTGGGCCATGTAGACGAAAATATCTCCAGCTACAAAAGCGAGCACTTGCTACCCGACGTACAGGCGGCATCCAGTCTCTACATGGCGCAGTCCGCTGAGAACAAGAAAGAACTGTCAACGCTGAACAACCAGCTCTCCACCGCCCAATATATCCGCAGAGAACTGAACACAAAACAGTTGGACCAAACGCTGTCCGCCAATTCAGGCATCGTCAGCGCCAATATAGAAACGCAGATCAGTGAATATAACAATCTGGTGCTGGATCGCAACCGATTGATAGCCAACAGTAGCGAAAAAAATCCGTTGGTAAAAAACATGGCCAGTTCCCTACAGAGTATGCAACGAACCATCATCCAGTCGGTCGATAATCTGATTGTTTCACTGAATACCCAAATACGTAGTCTCCGCCGTCAGGAAGAGGCTACCACTAACCGGCTGGCATCCAACCCGAACCAGGCAAAGTATTTACTGTCAGTAGAACGCCAGCAGAAAGTAAAGGAAGAACTTTATCTCTATCTGCTACAAAAGCGTGAAGAAAACGAACTCTCACAAGCATTTACCGCCTACAACACCCGCCTGATTACCGCTCCGCGCGGCAGTATGTTTCCTACCGCTCCCCGCAAGATGAATATCCTGTTGGTGGCATTTGCCGTAGGATTACTGGTTCCGGCAGTAGGCATCTTCATGAAGGAGAACATGAATACCAAAGTACGCGGTCGGAAGGATCTGGAAAATCTGAGCATCCCATTCATAGGCGAGATTCCCCAATACTCCGGCACAAAGAAAAAATGGTGGGAATTCAAGCACCGGAAGCGGCAGGACATGAAAACCATAGTGGTGAATGAGGGCAATCGCAACATCATCAACGAGGCATTCCGTGTGTTACGTTCCAACATGGATTTCATGGCAAACAAAGACAACAACCAACATGTTTTCGTATTGACCTCATTCAATCCCGGCAGTGGAAAAAGTTTCCTGGCCATAAACATCGCCATAAGCTTCGCTATCAAAAAGAAGAAAATCCTAGTCATTGACGGAGACCTCCGGCACAGAACCGTCTCTTCTTATGTTGATTCTCCGAACAAGGGATTAAGCGACTACCTGAACAATCAGATTGAAGACTGGAAGGAAATCATAGTTTCCTACAAGGGATACACGAACCTGCACATCCTGCCCATCGGAACAGTACCTCCCAATCCAACGGAACTACTGGAAGACAGCAAGTTGGCTATGCTGATAGAGGCATTAAGACCGGAATATGATTATATCTTCATAGACTGTCCTCCTGTTGACATCGTAGCCGACGCACAAATTATTGAAAAATGGGCGGATCGCACCATTTTCGTAGTCCGCTCCGGCTTGCTGGACCGGTCCATGCTTTCCGAACTGGAAAATATGTATACCGGAAAACGATTTAAAAACCTCTCCATGATACTGAACGGAACTGAAAGTATCGGAGGACGTTACGGCTATCGCTACAGATACCATTACGGTTATGCTTCCTATTATGGCAGTAAAGATAAATAAAACTCATGTGGCCATTTTCTAAATCCCAGCCCGTCGCGGCAAGCGGCATCCTTTGCGAAATGAACGACTACCACTCCCACATATTGCCCGGGGTGGACGATGGCGTGAAGACAATGAACGAGTCACTTCAGATTCTTGCGGAGATGAAACACCAAGGAGTCCGCAAAGTGTGGTTTACTCCCCATATCATGGAAGATATACCCAATACCAATGCCGGGCTGAGAGAACGATTTCAAGAATTGAAAGAAAAATTCCGGAAGCCGGAAGATACCTATCTCGGCACGGTGGAACTGAATCTGGCCGCTGAATACATGATGGACAGCCTCTTCGCGGAGCGTCTTGAGGCCGACGACCTGCTTCCGATCTACGAAGGCGGTTGCCGGTATCTGCTGGTTGAAACCACCGGTTTCACTCCGCCGATGAACCTGCTGCCTGTCCTGAAACGCATTCAGACGAAGGGCTACCGGCCTTTACTGGCACACCCCGAACGCTATCTGTATATGGGTACGTCCTACTACTGTATGTTGAAGCAAGAACAGGTTGCTTTCCAGTTGAACCTTCCGTCACTGACGGGAGCATACGGCACGTATATACAAAAAAAGGCCGTATCCCTGCTGAAAGCAGGGATGTACGACCTGACAGGAACCGATATGCATTCTTCAAAACATTTCAAAGAATGGCTCGGAACACGGATTGACAGTCGAGACAGGGACATGCTTTGGGCACACTTCCCGGCATGTCGCGATGGCCTCTGAGCTGCGCCTTCGGGAAGAGTTTCAGCAACTTTGTCAGAAGCTGTTCCAAGTGCTCGAACTGCTCCGGGGTAAGCGTGTCAGCGGGATGTCCTTCCGAGTCCAGTCCGCCTTCATAGCATACACCGATGGAGCACCGGTTGAAGGGACGGCAGTGGGCACCCACTTCGAGCAACCGGCGGTGTCGGCTGACGGTGCCGTCACGACGGACATAAAAGTGATAACCGATAGTACGAAACCCACGGGCACGATGGTCGCGCAAGAGTCGCTCCACGGAATAGTCGCAGTTACAACGGGTAGCGGAACAATGCAGAATGATGTAGCGTACCGAATCGGTAGAATCCATCATCAGCCCGCTCTCCACCCCGGTGAGGAGTTCGCGCTCGTTAAGCACTTCATCCCCGCCTACGGTCATGGGAAATGTTTCCTGTATCATGGCAGTATACATTCTACGATGGTTGAACAACTGGTCACGCCCAGTGCCGTGAGAGCTGCGATGGCTGCCTGAATGATGGCATTGAGCAGGGATACCCAGGTGATTTTATTCTTTTTTACAGAGTCAGACATGTGAATTATGAATTACAAATTACGAATTTTTAATCTCCAACGCTTCCGGCGTTAGATTCACCCCAGCGGGTTTTCATCCAATCCTCCACCTCCGGGATTGTCGCTTCCGCCTTCATCATCCACGTCACCCGGGTCGGAGGAATTCACCTGCTTGATGACGTTTCCTTCCTTGTCGTAGCAGGTAATGTTGATGGAGGCTCCCTTCAGTTCCTGCTTGATGGTGGTACTGGGGGTGAAGATAACCTTGCGGGTGGTGATGAGTCCCGAACTCACATCCTCCACTTTGGCCACCGCCGCGGCTTGCAGGCCGAAGCGCATGGTACCCAGTCCGGGCACAGCGACAGAGTGCCCCTCGGTGGCCCATGCCTTGATGACTTCGCCAATAGCTTGCCAGGAGGCGTTAAGGGTTCCCTTCGGAATCCCCGACCGGATGGAGGCTTCGGATACTACTTTTTCCTGCTTCAGCGTGCTGTAGATTTCAGCCTGCATGATGAAGCGATATTCCCCCTTTGAGGGGCCTACCGCCAGTTTGGTCTGACGGGCTTTTACTTTGATTCCCATAATCTCAATAAAATTTAGTTAATAATGATGAGTGGTAAAGTAGTATGTACGTACTACTTTACTAACTCAAGAAGCTGTGGGCAAAGATATGACAGGGTGAAACCCGGCTTATGGGTTTCGGTGGGTTTTGCAAGTTTCCTCTTTACGGGTCGCCCAGGTGGCGTACAATTAGTGACACTTGCCGGGAGGTGAGCAACTTCTGCGAGCGATGGTAGCCAGCGGCTTCCAGCTCCTCCATCAGGAGAGGACAGCCGTGAATCCAGCGCATCAGACGGTTAGTAGCCACCGCAGGTATTGAATCGGGAAAATACAGCAGAGCCAATTCACTCTTCTTCATGGAAATGGGATGGAAAAACATTGTAAGAAAATTAAAAATTAAAATTGAAAAAAGAAGGTCCGCAGGGTGCTCTATTTGGAACTTTTTTTTCCCTAACTGGAGAAAAATATTTTCCTAACTGGAGAAAAAACGGGCTTGTGAAACTAGTGCAAGTTTGCAAACTTACAAAACTTGCAAACTTGCAAAACTTGCAGGGCCTCCTTGCCCCCCCACACACGTATGCATATACACACGCATGCGAGGGCGGCTCCGGGCACTCACTTAAATTTGTACTCTCCACGGCAGGCGTGACCCAGCCGGCCTTTGTCTGCCATGCGTTTCAGCATGGAGTCTATCGTGCCGGGAGCCATTCCACACCGTTCGCCCTCCAGCAGGGCCTGAGCACGGGTGAAGCTGAGAGGAAGCCTGTCAAAGAACGACTCCTGCGACGCTTTCGGCTGCGACACGACATCCGCGGACGGAAGGAACGAAAGTATATGGCACGAATGAAAGTACAGAGGTTCCGCAAGTGCGAGCGCCGCATGGAAATCATCATCACTTACGCTGAGCTCAAACCGCGGCACCACTCCGTCCTGCACGTTCTCTTGTGGAATATGGGGTGCGGGAGACAATCCCGGACATGACATCAGCATCCGCACGATGTTGTCCGGCACCATTTCGGCCTCCGTCAGCAAGGCATCGAGCGAACGCAGCAACGCCACGACGCTGATGATTCGACAGATATTGATGGCAATGCGCACCACAGCGCTTCGCATGGAGTCGCCATGAACCGCGCCCGCACGGCCGAACACGCACGAAAGGTGAGCGTTGAACTCCTCCTTCTGCCTCCCGGTGAGCTTCAGGCTTATGCCGCTAACGGCTGCCTTCAGTGCATCGAGCCACAGTTTCCAACGCTCGCCCCAGGCGGTGAACATGCGGTCGTAGTCCGTTTCGGAGTGACCGAACTGATCCATCCACTCATCTACGGCAGGCATGTAGTAGAACACCTGGCGCGAGAAGAGCCCGTTCTCTACCGATGGAATAAGCGGCTTTACCTGCGCGGGGGTTCCGCTGAGCAGTACACTGAGGTATGATTTGGGGCATTCACGATATTCATGATTGGTGCGGCGATTGTAGGCCAGCCTCTCATGGTCAAAGCTTTTGCGGAGCGTGTCGCTCCAATGGCCGTAGTCGGCGCCTATGGCCGCGCTCACGGTGTCAGCCTCGGTTTCGCATATCAGCCCGGCACCTTCGGCATCCATCAGGTTTTCCATCATACCTGCTCCGGAATTGTCTCCCGCAATGAGAAACATCTTCATGAGAGGTGGTTCGGGTTCAGGGATGTTAGCCTTCTCCTTGCCCATCGCGTCCCATTTCGCTTTTTCCAAGCGATAGGCTTTCGTCTTTGTGTAGTAGGCTTGCATCAGCGAGTCGTGCATAGGCTCTACCAAGCGGCGTACCCACGTCAGCGCTCCTTTTCCGGAAGCGGCGGGGGCAATGACAAAAGTTTGCAGGCACGGATATTTGCTTTTTCGCCCGTAGGTGAAGCTCAACAGCCTGTTAATGGAAGCACCGAATACGGTCACCGCTCCCAGCAGCAGGATGTCCCTTTGTGCGGACGTATCTCCACAGTCTATGACCTGTTGGAGGAATCCGGGCCACCGGTAGTCCGGAAAACAAGGCAGAGAGACGAATATGGGTTCAGCGGACAGCTTCTTCGTTTGTTCCGTTTGCTTCTGCTCACGCACGCACGTGTGTGTGGGGGCGAGGGGAGCCTGCAAGTTTTGCAAGTTTGCAAGTTTCTTGTCGAGGCGCACCCCTGCCAGTTGCGCCAGATGCAATACTGTTCCCAGGGAATTACCTCCCCGTCCGTGCTGCAAGGCATGGCTGTAGAGCTTGTCCGCTTCATCCTGCCGGTACTTGTCGGACAAGCGGCAAAGGCGGTGGAAAAAGCCGCGTCCCGCTTCACCGCAACTGTTGCCCACGGCAAAGGCCAATGGCATGTATTCCTGATAAGTGGGGGCAAGATTGACTCCTGCCTGTTCTACGGCAATGGTCAGTTGTTCTATTATGTCAAGATCGTTCATGAAAACATTTATGATTTATGATTTATGGGCTGAGGGAACTTTAGTAATACTAATTTGTAATTCGTAATTTGTAATTCGCCCTAAATTTTGCACTTCGCTTCTTCATCGTATGCCAGGAAACACGCTCTCGACATATCAGCGTTGGCGGTATCGGCTTTCAAGCCGTGCTTCCATTCCAGATAGTCCCAGGCGGTGTGCACCGCATTGTCAAACGACTGTTCAAGCGTATCCGTAAGATTCAGTCGGTAGGGTACAAAGAGTTTCACTCCTTTAGCACCGGGGCTTACGAAGACAAGGTCGGGTTGCAGCACTTCGTCGGCAAAGAGGCAGTCACGCCACATTGCAGCTTCTTCGGTAGAAGCAAGATGATCGATATCTATCACGAATAGTCCGGAGGGTACCATGATACACTGCTCCCGACAGTACGAAAAGATTCCGGCAGGCGTGACGTAAGGCAATAACGTCTGCTTTTTTCCACGGAATGCCTTATCATTTTCCATATCGGCCCTTACTCTTTTTGTCAGTTCCTTCAGACAGGAATCGGAAGAGATATAGGCATGAAGTCCTGCTACGCCGCACACCCCCGCAGGTATCTTGTTGGTGATGGGAGCGTTGAAAAAAGACATGATATATTCTTTCATGGCATTGATTCTGATTTAATTAAAACTATACTTTATATTTATTCGATTTATATCAACAAAGATAGAGAGCATTTTCTATTTGAACGAATTCCGGTGCAGTCGTTTACAAAGCATTTATACGCATTGAATGTTCATTGATAGTTTATTGAAGACAATTGACAATTACTGCACGAATTAATTTTGATTGAGTATATAGAAAAAAATGGAGAGAGAAAATATAAATATGAACGGCAAACCGGAAATAGAGATAAAAATATTCGGCGGTACGAACATGATAGTCCCCACGGGAACTACCGCCGTTCAGAACTTTTACGGCGATCAGTTTGCCGAGGTCGCCATCCGTCCCGAAGCAACCGAGGGCATTGAAAGTCTGAGCGATGCCGAGTGCCACCTCTTCACCTACGTGCCCGATGTGAAAAAGGTGCGTGAGTATACCCGGCTTCTGGGCGAATGCATCACCGCCCACGATCTGGCCGGCGTGGTAAGCATCATGCTCGACGAACCCCGTGTGAATAAGGATACGGTGGTGAAAGCCGTTTTCATCGAGGTTCTTCTTCCTTTCGCCTCCCGACTGACGTCGGGGGCAAAGGTGGATAATGTGAGGCAACAGATCAATAATATGCTGATGACGAGAGGGAGAGGAGGAAAATGAGGGCGGATAATGTCATCCGCCATTCATGAGCATCAGGATTTTCAATCCGAAGGTTTCTATACCCCGTTATATCTTTAAATATTAAACCTTTCATCTTTTAAAAACAGTGTTTATACAAAAGACAAACGTAGAGGGTTTGGCCATCATTAAGCCACGCCTTCTCAAAGACGCACGCGGTTACTTCTTCGAGTCTTTCTCCCAACGGGAATTCGAAGAGAAAGTGCGCAAGGTGAATTTCGTGCAGGACAATGAGAGTATGTCATCTTACGGAGTGATGCGTGGACTTCATTTTCAGAAGCCGCCTTTTGCACAAAGTAAACTGGTGCGTTGCGTAAAAGGCAGCGTGCTTGATGTGGCGGTAGACATTCGTAAAGGTTCGCCTACATACGGTGAATATGTAGCCATAGAACTGTCGGAAGACAATCATCTTCAGTTCTTTATTCCCAGAGGTTTTGCACACGGTTTTGCCGTACTGAGCGAGGTGGCTGTATTTCAATACAAATGTGATAACTATTATGCTCCGCAAGCTGACGGTGGAATCAGTATCTTGGATGAAGGTATAGGGATAGACTGGAAAATACCGGTTGATAAAGCGATACTTAGCGAGAAAGACATGAAGCATCCGTTGCTGATGGATTTTGAGAGTCCGTTTGAGTATGGGGTGGGGCTTTATGAGTGATGAATGTGGTTACAACAGGTTTCCACGAATAATTAAAATACAATGGAGCAAAACAGGAACTCCGCATTAGACATTGCAAAGGCTATTTGTATCGCTTCATCTATATATTCCACATACCTTGCTTTTTCCTTATAAGTGATTATTAAATCCCTTAGATAGAATATTAAAATAATCTCTTAGTTCATTTATAGTTCTTCAAATCTTACTAAATGCGAAGCGGTAATAGCTTTGAATTTATAAAATTTAGATATGACACAAATTGAAAAATAATATATGACTTCTACCAATAATAAGCGAATAGCGAAAAACACCATATATCTTTACATAAGAACAATTATAACATTATTGATATCACTGTATACTTCACGAATTTTTTTAGAAGTTTTAGGAGTTATAGATTTAGGTATATATAATGTTGTAGGAGGTATTGTAGTTATGCTATCATTTTTAAATACAATGATGGCAGCTGGTACACAACGTTTCTTATCCTATGAGTTAGGAGGGAATAATGATCCCAAACAATTGAAAAAGCTATTTTCGATACTTTTTTTTATCCATGTTTTGGTCGCCATAGTTTTGTTCATTCTGGCTGAAACAATAGGATTATGGCTTTTCTATAATAAACTTATTATTCCACAAGAAAGACTTACTGCTGCAATGTGGGTATTTCAATTTTCTGTTTTATCTGCTATAGTCACAATAACTCAAGTCCCTTATAATGCCTCTATAATTGCCCATGAGAAGATGAATGTCTTTGCTTATATTACAATAGTCCAAACTTTTGCAAAACTACTTGTTGTATATGCAATAATGTTGATAGATTATGATAAACTAAAGCTTATTGCTATTCTTAATTTCTCAATCATACTCACTACAACATTTGTTTATCGCTCATATTGTGAAAGAAAATTCCAAGAGTGCATATTGAAATTTCATTGGGATACATCATTGTTTAAATCATTAATCAGCTATTCAAGTTGGAATTTGTTCGGTGCTTTTTCAAATGTTGTAGCCGATCAAGGAATCAATGTATTATCTAACTTATTCTTTGGACCAACGGTAAATGCTTCTCGTGCCATATCGTTTCAGATTAAATCTGCACTAACTTCATTTGTTTCTAATTTTCAAACAGCAGTCAATCCTCAAATAATAAAGTCATATGCAAGTAAAGATTACGAATACATGAAAACACTTATTATGGGAACGGCGAAATACTCATTTTTATTACTATTATTCTTTGCTTTTCCTATAATATTAGAAACAAAATATATATTAAAATTATGGTTAGGTACTATACCTGAATATTCTGTTACCTTTTGCAAATTAATATTAATTAGCGCCTGCATAGATTGCCTATCTGGTCCTTTGGTAACAGCAGTACAAGCAACCGGCAGAATAAAAATTTATCAAATAACTGTTGGAGTAGTACTAATGCTAACATTTCCTATTTCCTATGTAATATTGTTATTAATACAAGTTCCCGAAAGTCCTTTTTATGTAAGCATATTTATTTCATTTTTATTGATAGTAATAAGAATCGTATTATTAGAAAGAGTCATAAGACTATCATTACTTACATGCTATAAGCAAATTGGCAGCCGTTTGTTACTTGTATTGATTCCACCTTTACTATGTTCAATGGCTGTTTTTCTTCTGATAGATGAAGGTTTTAATCGTTTTTTGGTAAATATATTCGTTTCAGCAATTAGCATACTGCCCTCAGCGTATTTCATCGGATTAACTAAAATTGAGAGAAAATGTATCAAAGATTATGTGGTTAAGAAACTGGTTAATAAAAAGAAAACAAAAGTATAATGATTTATGCTTTATCAAACAATTAAAAGATAAAAATATATATCTAATTTATCCATTTGTTATCTCAAAACGAGAAAATTTAGTAATATCAGATAATGTTTATATCGGACCAAACGCATGGATAATACTTAGAGCAAATGGAAAACTACGTATTGATGAAGGGTGCATTATTGGACCAAGATTAAAATGCCTTGTTGCCAATCACAATTATGAAGATAATATGTTACCGTATTCCTCAGAATATATAGTTAAAGATATATGGATAGAAAAAAATGTATGGATTGGAACTGATGTGACAATTTTACCTGGAGTCCATATAGGTGAGGGCGCAATTATTGGTGCTTGCGCTGTTGTTACAAATAATATTCCCCCTTGCGCTATAGCCGCCGGAAATCCTTGTCAAGTAATCAAATATCGAGACAAACAAAAATACTTAGAGTGTAAGGATAGTGGGAAAATATATATGAAAACAAAAAACAGTGGTCATTCCTATAAACATATTATCAAATATTAGATATGAAAAATATCCTTGTAACGGCATACACTTCTTTTAATGTAGGTGATGATTTATTTCTCAAAATTTTATTTGAAAGATACCCTGATCATCAATTTATATTATTCACTTCTGAAACTCGATACATTTCACATTTGAAGCAATATAAAAATGTAAAAGTAGAATATTTTTCCAAATATGAAAATCTTTTTTTTAGAATTGCTAAAAAAGAAATTTCAGCACAATGTAAGTTATTGGCATTTATTTATAAAATATTAATTAAACGGAAATATGGAAATAAATGTGATGCATACTTAGAAATAGGTGGATCTATTTTCATACAAAAGAATAAAAAGTTGTCCTTTAAAGAGTATAAAAACAAATATATAGTTTCTATATTTAAACATAAACCATTATTTATTATTGGTGCTAATTGGGGACCATACAAAACACAAGAATTTAAAGATTTCTACACAAATTGGTTTAACAACTTTACAGATATTTGTTTTAGAGACAAAACATCATACAATCTCTTTTCAAATCTACTCAACGTACGGAACGAATGCGATATTGTATTTCAATTAAATCTGCCTAAAGTACAAAAGGAAAGGGAAAGCATAGGATTCTCCGTCATTAACTTAACAGGAAGGAATGACTTGTCCAAATATGAACCGATTTATATTAAAACTATCAGTTCTTTGATTTCCACATCACTTTTTCGAGGTAAGAGTGTGTATTTGATTTCATTCTGCCGTTCTGAAGGGGATGAATTAATGATAGAAAAAATTAAATCTTGTTTGTCTAATTATGATAAGAGTAGAATAAGCACCTTACTATACAAGGGTGATTTAGAATCATTTTTAATTGAATACACTCGTATAGAATCAATTGTTGCAACTCGTTTTCACGCAATGATTTTAAGCTTAATTTCGAAACAAAAACTATTCCCTTTGATCTATAGTCAAAAGATGTTTAATGTAATTCAAGATATACAATTTAAGGGATACTATTGCCAGATTAAAGAACTTAGTCAAAATTCATCAGATGATATATTTAACCAAATAGAAGAAAACAAAGTCTTTTTATTAAACAATGAAAAAAAATCTGCAGAAAAACAATTTTTAAACTTAGATAAGTTTCTAAATCATGGCTGATAATAACATACAAATATCAATAGTAGTACCTGTATATAATAAGGCGAAGTACCTGTCTAAATGTATTGATAGTATAATCAATCAAGTCTGCAAATACTTTGAGATAGTCCTTGTTGATGATGGTAGTACGGACAATTCAGGTAAAATTTGCGATGCATATTCAGATAAACATCCGAATATCAAGGTTTTTCATAAAGAAAATAACGGGGTAAGTGCAGCAAGAAACTATGGAATTGAAAGAGCGACCTATGATTACATAGCCTTTCTAGATTCAGATGATTATTGGGATCAAGGTTTCCTGTCAGAAATAGTGATGCTCATCTCTAAGTATCCAGATTGCGGTATGTTCTCTACTGGTTTTTATTATGTACGTAAAGATAAAACCATAAGTAACGATAACACCCTGATCGGTGATTGTATAGTTGACAACTATTTTAAATATTCACTGGAACACACATTTGTCAACTCTTCAAACGTTGCTATAAAAAGGGAGATTCTCAAACAAATCGGCATGTTTCCAGTAGGAATGATAGATGCTGAAGATCTTTATACTTGGGCAAAAGTTGCATCAGTTTGTAAGTGTGCATATAGTAATAAAAAACTATCTTATTACAATTTAGTTTCAGAGGGTTGGCGTATGCGCAAAAACAGAAAGGATATTGACGGATATTCATTCACACAACTTATAGATAAAGACCCTTACAAGAAAAAATATCTATCATTGCTTGCATATAGAAAATCCATTTATTATTTAATAAATGGATTTAGGAGTGAAGCCGACAAACAAATAGCCCCTTTCCTAAAAGGAAACATATTTAATTCTAATATGATTAGATATCGCATATTTAGGCTATTCCCTCAAAGATATATCTATACCGTTGTTCAAATAGATGTCTCCATTACTAGACGTATTAAGAGATTAAAAGATCTATTCACCCACCCAGAAAAAAATAATTATGGTACCTAAAATTATTGCTGAGATTGGCTGTAATCACAAGGGTGATATGGCAATCGCAAAAGAATTGATAATGACTGCTGCTACCTATTGCAAAATTGACGTGGTCAAGTTCCAGAAACGTTGTAACAAAGAATTACTAACTCCTAAAGAATATAACACCCCGCATCCCCATCCCGAGAATTCATACGGAGTAACATACGGTGAACATCGGGAATTCCTAGAGTTTACACTTGATCAACATCGTCAATTACAGGAATGGTGTAATGAATTTGGAGTGGAGTATTCCACTTCTGTATGGGATTTGACTTCGGCAAAGGAGATAACATCCCTTAATCCGAAGCTTATTAAAATCCCATCTGCATGTAACCTTAACAAACCGTTATTACAATATCTATGTGATAATTTTGGTGGTGAGATGCACCTTTCCTTCGGGATGACAACAAAGGAAGAGGAAGAAGATATTGTAAAACTCTTCGAAAACAATGGAAGGGCCAAAGACGTGGTTCTTTATAACTGTACAAGTGGTTATCCTGTGCCATTCGACGATATTTGTCTTCTTGAGTTGACACGCATGCGCAAAGAATACGCAGACAGAGTGAAAGCCATAGGCTTTTCCGGTCATCATCTCGGTATAGCTGTAGATAGTGCCGCAGTTGCCCTTGGCGCAGAATGGATAGAACGTCACTATACACTGGACCGCACTTGGAAAGGCACAGACCATGCTGCCAGTCTTGAACCTGACGGTGTTCGTAAGCTTGCACGAGATTGCCGTGCTGTGGCCAAATCTTTGACGTATAAACAAAAAGATGTGCTTGACATCGAGATGGTACAGCGTAATAAGTTGAAGAAAAATCAAATAAAGTGGTGATGAAAACAATCGCATTTATACCTGTTAGAGGAGGAAGTAAATCTATTCCTCTCAAAAACATCAAATTACTTTGTGGTAAACCACTTGTTTGCTGGAGCATTGAGGCTTTGGAAAATTGTCCAAAGGTGGACGAGATTGTCATCGCAACAGACTCTGATGAAATTTGGAGTACAGTAGAGTCGTACAACTATAAAAAAGTTACACTCTATCGCCGTTCTGCAGAGAACGCTTGTGATACGGCAAGTACTGAAAGCGTCATATTAGAGTATATTTACAATGTTAAGATGGAAAACGATACTATTTTTATGCTAGTACAAGCCACTTCTCCCTTAACCGGGGCCACACATTTTACGGAAGCATTGAGAATATATTCTAAAAACAAGTATGACAGTATTATCACTTGTGTACGCAATTATCGTTTCTTTTGGAACGAAGACGGAACATCTATAAACTATGATTATATGAACCGTCCTCGTAGACAGAACTTCAAAGGAATATTGATGGAAAATGGAGCATTCTATATCAATACAGTTAAAAACATTCTTAATAATGGCAACCGATTGAGCGGCAATATAGGAATTTACGAAATGCCTGAATACACTGCAACGGAAATTGACGAACCTGATGATTGGATTATTCTTGAAAACATGATGCGAAGACATGTCCTCTCCCATCAATTGCCTACCTCCAAACCGCAGATAAAACTTTTTCTCTCTGATATTGATGGTGTTCTTACAGATGGAGGGATGTATTATAGTGAAAGTAGCGATGAACTAAAGAAGTTCAATACACGTGATGGAATGGGATTTCAACTACTTCGCGAAAAAGGTATAAAAACAGGGATCATTACATCTGAAGATACTATTATCGTAAAAAACAGGGCTAAGAAACTAAAAATAGACTACCTATATCAAAGTAAAAGAAATGGAGGTAAATTAGCTGCTGCATTGGATATCTGCGAAAAAGAGAATATTTCAATAAATGAAGTTGCTTATATTGGAGACGATATAAACTGTCTCGAACTTTTATCCGCCGTTGGGCTCTCAGCTTGCCCATTAGATGCAATGAAATCAGTCAAAGAAATAGATGGTATATATATCACCAAGGCAAAAGGAGGGGAAGGTTGTGTGAGAGAATTCATCGAAAATGTAATACTTGGTAATAATGATTGAACGTTTAAAGTACGAGGAACTTTCGGAGTTCATACAAAAGAATAATATTAACTTTGTGGCCTCTGCAGTCACCCCGTGGCATGCAAGTGGAGTTGATGTATCCATCAAGTCTCTTGAAGATAAAGGAGTCGTTATCAACGGGTTAGTCTTGATTGAGATTGCTTCATTAGATAGTATGCCGATAATAAACAACACTCATTTTCAGAATAAATTATGTAAATATTATTATCTAGACTACCCTCTTTTCACAACATCACATATAGTAAAAAATATATGTACAAATATTTATTCTGCACTAACGGTAGAGAAAAAAGCATGCTTAGATAATGCCATTTATATCTGTTCTCCATGGTCGATTAATATCAATGTGTACTCCGCAATTTGTCGGAAGATAAAAAATAAAAAGTTTCATTTCATGCTCTATGAAGAGGGATTAGCCACATATTTTCAATGTAACAAATTTTCATATTTTAAATTTTCAAAAAATCATAATAGGCCTAATTATATTCTAAAAGAACTATTATCCTATGGAGTCAAAGCAATCAATAATTGGGTCTATACTATATTCACAAAAGGATTGTATTACTCCAATTACAACTTATTTTACGAGGGTGACCAGTTGCGTCCCAACTCCGTTGCTATAGAGTATTACAAAAAAATCTTACATTCAAAAATTACAGATTTATATAATGAAGCGTATAATATTGAGCCATTAAGGGAATCTGTAATTATCTGTACCCAAGCATATAAGCGTGATAAAATCTATAAAAATACAGATATATCGACCTTAAAGCAACTCATCGACAGCCTAAATGCCAAAGGTTTTAAGGTGATACTGAAACCACACCCTTACGAAAAAGATGCAGCTACATATTATAGCCATTTGAATTGTGAAATATTCACCAATAATAATATTTCGTTTGAGTACATTGTTACGTATTTAAAGGGAGACATAAAAGCATTAATTAGCTTCTCATCTACAGTATTAGTAACAGCAAAACTATTCTATAATGTCAACGCGATAGCATTAACCAATATTGTAGAGATAGAGAACTACGGCCAATATATACAAGGGGAACTAATGTCATTTAGAGATACTTTCTCGTGGTTAGTACCATCACCTTCAAGTATTAAGGAGTTAATCAATATCATAAAATAAGGCTACATTCTAAAATATCCATATCTTAGGGATACAACAGATAGCCAAATGATTTTTCATTAAATATAAAAACATGATAAAAAATATTACTTTTTTATTTCCAGGATATAGTAACAAACCTATTGGAGGATACAAGATTGTTTATGAATACACTAATAGGCTGATCGCAGATGGTTATGTGGTCAATATTGTTTTCCCAATACGGCTTTTATGGTATAGTTATGGTTTTTTGCATAAAACTAGGTTGATTATTCTTTTCTTGATATCCAAAGTTTATAAATGTTGTGGCATTGGTAAATGGTTTGATCTAGATAGTAGGGCAAAATTAAAATTAACTTGGAACTTATCTGAACTGGAAGTTCCCATAAGCGATATATATATTGCCACTTCAATAGAAACAGCTATGGAGTTGGCCAAATTCAACAATATAAATAGCAACAATAAATTTTATTTTATACAAGGATTTGAAAACTGGGGTAAGTTTAACGAGGATAAGGTTTTTCAAAGCTATCGTCTACCTATGAAAAAGATAGTTATTTCGGAAAATTTGCTCGATATTGTCAAAAGTGCTGGAGGTATAGCAGAGTTAATTCATAATGGTTTTGATAGTAATAAATTCTACATCTCACTACCAATTAAGGAGAAAAATAAACATAGTGTAACTATGCTATATCATACATCATTATTAAAAGGTTGTAAGGATGGAATAGATGCACTCAATATTGTCAAGAAGCAATTTCCCCAACTGAAAGCAATCTTCTTTGGTAAAGATTCACCAAGTGAGAATCTACCACCCTGGATAATATTTTACAAAAATCCATCTCCCCAAAAACTTAATGAGATATATAATAACTCTGCGATATATATAGGTACTAGCCACTCGGAGGGAATGAGCTTAGTTATTGGTGAAGCTATGTTGTGCGGAGCTGCAATTGCATGTACTGATATCGGAGGATATAAAACATTGGCTAAGAATATGGAAACGGCACTATTATCTCCCATTAAGGATCCGCAAAAACTCGCAGTTAATATAATAAAACTCATAGAAGACGACGAATTGAGATTTAATTTGGCAACAAATGGAAATATTTATATGAAAAACTTCTCTTGGGATATAGCTTATAATAAAATGAAACATATTCTTTTATCAGATTCGTGCAATAATGGGGAAGGTAGATAATAAGATAGGTATTGTCATCTTAAATTACAACACCTACGAAGATACAATAAGATTGGTTCGAGAGTTGCAAGATCAAACTATTGCAGCTCATCAAAAGGTTGTAATAGTTGATAATTGCTCTCCTAATGCCTCATTCAAAAATCTAAAACCGTTAGAGAATGAGTTTCCCAATGTAGTTGTTTTGCAAACAGATGAAAATTTAGGTTATGCCAAAGGCAATAACTTTGGTTTGAACTATTTAGAAGAAAATATTAAGCCTCATTATATAGCAATTCTTAATAATGATATAATACTAAATGATAATTGCTTTGAAATATTAGTTAAACATTATACAGAACTCAACAATCCTGCCATCATAGCACCTTTGATGAAAACTCCTGATGGGAAAATACGATTACCTAATCGTTTGAATAATTTTGCAGAAGATTGTTTGTCTATGTTCATCTGCCTAAATAAATTTTATAAAGGCAATAAATATTCTGAAATTGTTGGTGAAGGTAATAGAGCCATGCAAGTAGACCTCATACCAGGTAGCTTTATGTTTTCCTCGGCAGATGTCTTCAAATCAATTGGATATTTTAATCCTGGAACATTTTTATATGGAGAAGAAGCTTTTATTGCTTATAAAGTAAAAGAAGCAAATTTAAATAATTATATTCTTTTAGACATTGACTATATTCATGCTCACAGGTCACCTACCATAAGTAATTCGTACAATACTGCTAGTAAGTACAAATTACTTTTTGATAGTATGCTACTTTATACTAAGTTATATAGAAAACATACTATATTCAAATGTGTATGTTTTTATTTCATAAAGCCTTTTTGTTTACTAGAAAAATACATATATGATTTTTTTTGCAAGATTAAGTAACTCATTTGCGACAAAAGCTATACTAATAATAATATCTATTTCAATATCCTATCTACTTGGAGGAGAAAACAGAAACTTATTATTAATCGGAATGATGTCGTTATCACCTATTACAATTATAAGATATCCATATATATACAAAATAGATATAATACTTATACTATTACTAACAACCATGATAATCTCCTCAGTGGTCTTTAACCCAATTTCATTAAGATGGAGTACAATCTTATATTCTATAATGTTTTGCTTAACCTTCATGGGATATGTTCGTGTTTTAAGTAAAAGTTTACTTGAAATATTGGATTATTTAAAAGTAATCAAGTTCTTAATATATGCCTACTGTATTGTATTAATAATTCAACAATACTGTGTCCTCTTTCATCTACCCATACTTAATGTTTCTAATTATAATATTTTTAATCCTTGGAAACTTAACACTTTAAGTCCCGAGCCTTCTCATAGTGCTGTTTATCTAGGCATATTAATGTATTGTTATTTAACAATTAAAGAATATATTTTTAAAAGGAAGTATAACTTACAATATGATTTTCGTAATGACTGGTGGATATGGGGATGTTTCTTATGGTCTATGATAACAATGATAAGTGGAACTGCAATATTATATCTTAGTATAATCTGTCTAAAACTATGCAACAAGAAATATATTGCTATTATCCTATTATCAGCATTTATTGTATCTCCTTTATTACTAAATTCTAATTTCAAGCCGTTAAAACGCACAGCGTCTACAATAAAGGGTACTTTAACGTTAAATGAAAAAGAAATAATAAAAGCAGATTTAAGTGCTGCCTTTCGAATAGTTCCAAGCGTAATAGCAATAAAGAATGCAGATATAACAAATGCTAAAACTTGGACTGGAAAAGGTATTGATTATATGAAAAATGATCTTATAAATCAAATGCCGGCGGTTAATAAAAACACAAAGTCTATTTCAACAGCATTCACATTAGGAGTGGACTATGGAATATTATTTTTTCTAATTTGGAGTATTTTTACATTTCTTGTATGTACAGAACGTACAGCTCCAATAAGCTACATATTATGGCTTTTTAGTGTTATGCTAAATGGTATTAATGTGCAATTAGTCTGGTTTGCTATCATATTTCTATATACTAATAAATATTTTACCGCAAATGATTATAAAAATTATGCTTGTTTTCGGGACACGTCCGGAAGCTATCAAGATGGCGCCTCTTGTTAAGGAATTTCAAAAGCAATCTAAGAAATTTGAAACAATAGTCTGTGTCACAGGACAACATCGTGAAATGTTGGATCAAGTTTTGGATATTTTTGATATCATACCAAATTTTGATTTGAATATCATGAAACAAGGGCAGGATTTATATGATGTAACATCCAGAGTCTTGACCGGTATGCGAGATGTACTAAAGACTGCACAACCAGACTTAGTATTTGTTCATGGTGACACAACCACTTCAATGGCAACAGCTCTTGCCGCTTTTTATCAACAAATTCCCGTAGGGCACATTGAAGCAGGGTTAAGAACACATAATGTATATAGCCCGTGGCCTGAAGAAATGAATCGACAGATTACGGGACGTATTGCCACTTATCATTTCTCGCCTACTATGTTGAGCAAACAAAACTTATTGGATGAAGGAGTAAAAGCAGCTCGGATTGTTGTAACAGGAAATACTGTTATAGATGCACTGCACATGGTAGTAAAGAAAATAAAAGACAGTAAAACATTACAATTAAAATTAGCAAAAGTGATTAACCAGGTAGGTTACAATACTACACGACTTGAAAATGGACGAAAATTAATTCTTATCACAGGACATCGGCGTGAAAACTTTGGTAATGGTTTTATCAGTATGTGCATAGCCATAAAGGATTTGACAAAGAAATATCCAAATGTAGACTTTGTGTATCCCATGCATCTAAATCCCAATGTGCGTAAACCTATACATGAAGTGTTCGGAAAAGATTTGAGTAATCTTGGTAATATGTTTTTCATTGAGCCACTCGAATATGTCTCATTCGTATATCTTATGGAAAAATCAACCCTTGTTCTTACTGATAGTGGCGGCATACAGGAAGAGGCTCCGGGATTAGGTAAGCCCGTACTTGTGATGAGAGATACGACAGAACGTCCAGAAGCTGTAACAGCTGGAACCGTAAAATTGGTAGGCACTGATTACAACGAAATAATAAAGGAAGTATCTGCTTTATTGGACAATGATGTTCACTACAAGAAGATGAGTATGGCGATCAATCCTTATGGGGACGGACAAGCTTGTGCCAGAATTGTAACTTTTTTAAATCAAAAAAATGAAAGTATTATTCCAGTCTCGTAAGACCCTTTATAGTGTTCCTGGTGGTGACACTACACAGATATTGAAAACCAAAGAATATTTAGAAAAATTAGGTGTAAAAGTTGAAGTGTCTTTGGATTTAACTCCCGACTTATCTGATTATGATATCGTACATGTCTTTAATCTAATGCGTCCACAGGAATTATACCTACAAGTGAAAAATGCAAAGAAACAGGGAAAAAAAGTTGCGCTCTCTACGATATATGGACCGTATGAAGAATACGAGAAAAAAGCGCGTGGCGGTATATTACAGTTATTGAACAATTTGCTTTCTATTACTCAAATAGAGTATTTAAAGGTCATAGCAAGAGCTATTCTGAATTTTGAGTTTAACAAGGGAACAGCTATTTATTTACTAAATGGCCATAAAAGACTGCAAAAGAAAATCATAAAAATGATTGATGTGTTTTTGCCTAACTCTGATTCGGAAATGCTGCGAGTGGTTAATGATTTCAATTTAAAAGAGTACAACTATGTGTCAGTAGCTAATGCAGTAGACGTGAATAAGTTTAATTACGATAAGATTCAAGTATCTCCTGAACTTGAAAAATATAGAGATTGTGTACTTTGTGTTTCTCGTATCGAAGGAAGAAAGAATCAGTTGAACATTATCCGAGCTTGTAAAGAACTCCCTTATAAATTCATTTTTATTGGTAAAGCTGGAGCTAACTTTAAAAAGTACTTTGAAAAATGTAAAAAAGAGGCAAACGAAAATACTTTTTTTTGGGGGCAAATAGAGCATGAAAAGTTACCTCAATTTTACAAGTTGGCCAAGGTTCATATTTTAGCTTCGTGGATGGAAACACCAGGGTTATCTTCTTTGGAAGCTGGTATTATGCACACTAACGTGGTTGTAACAAAAAAAGGAGATACAGAAGATTACTTTAAAGATTTTGCATTCTATTGTGAACCGAATGATTTGTCTTCTATTAAAAACGCTGTAGAAGCTGCTTATAAATCTCCTTTTGATAAAAAACTTCAGGACAGAATTAAAAATAAATACAAGTGGGAAAATACAGCAAGACAAACATTGGAAGGATATAATTCTACGATATCGATATAAGGACTTGTTATCGAAGCTGACAACCATTTAACCGGAACTATAAATCTTATTTCAGAACTTTATTGGATTAAGGCGGATTATCATATCCATCTTTTCTCCGGAGAAGAACGAATAGAAGGATAACACAATGCTCACTTTCAATTTTAAGTGAGATTTGGAGAGGTTTAAGCCTATATTAATAAGACGCGCAATCATACTCCAACTATTCTTCAAGATTATTCATTATACGGCAATCTCGATTTGGATTTTCTGGACTTATCACTTGTTTTTGATTTGGATTTTCTGGACTTGTTCATCCATTTCGGGTTGGATTTTCCGGAATATAGTGTATCTTTGTACTGAAACTGAAAGGAATAAATCGTATGGCACAATATTTTAAGAGACATATAGATGCATATCTAGAAGAATGGAAAGATAGTCCGAACAGGAAACCTTTATTGGTGAGAGGAGCCAGGCAGGTAGGAAAATCATCTGCTATACGGCATTTGGGAGAGCACTTTAAATATTTTGTTGAGATCAACCTTGAACGCCAGAAGAATATAAAGCCACTGTTCGGAGAGAATCTGGATGTGAGAAAATTGTGCAGCCAACTTAGCGCCATTTATAACACGCCGATTATTCCCGGAGAAACCCTACTGTTTATAGATGAAATACAGGAATCGCAACGCGCCATATCATCACTGCGCTATTTCTATGAAGATTATCCCGAACTGCACGTTACGGCAGCCGGTTCTCTGCTGGAATTTACGTTGAACGAATTGCCGTCATTCGGCGTAGGAAGGATACGTTCCATGTATATGTACCCCTTCTCTTTTGACGAATTTCTGGAAGCTCAAGGGCTTGGTTTGCAAACTGATTATAAACAGAATGAAGCAGACTGCGAACATCCGCTTCCTGCACCTCTACATCAGGAAATGATATCTCAACTGCGCTCTTACTATTTGGTGGGCGGTATGCCCGAAGCTGTGAGAATATGGGTGGAAACTGCCGATTATAATGAATGTTTCGTTGTACATAATGATATATTAGACACCTATCAGGATGATTTCAAGAAATATAAGACGAGGATTTCACCTTTACTGCTTTCGCAAACATTAAAGTCGGTAGCTCTGCAAGCCGGACAGAAGTTTGTCTATGCACGGGTGAGCGATGGTATTGACGGAACAGCAGTAAAAGAAGCACTATCTTTGCTGTCACTCGCCGGGCTGGTTACTCCTGTGACGCATACCGCTGCCAATGGCATCCCATTAGGAGCAGAAATCAATGAGAAATTCAGAAAATTCCTCTTCCTGGACGTCGGGCTTATGCAGTCTTTATTAGGTATTCAACCTATGGATATTCTCATTACCAATGAGACTGATTTTGTAAACAAAGGAGGAATGTCGGAGGTTTTTGCCGGATTGGAGTTGATGAAGTATGCCAGTTATCTAAAGAAAGCCGACTTGTATTATTGGCAACGCACAGAACGGAATGCACAAGCTGAAGTAGATTATGTAATCAGCATAAAGGGCAAGATATATCCCATAGAGGTAAAAGCCAATAATTCTGGCAGTATGCAAAGCATGTATAAGTTCATGGAATTAAAAGGTTCCGATTATGGGATAAGAACAAGTCTTGAACCCTTCTCTTCTTACGAAAAAGTAAAAGTAGTGCCCCTGTATGCACTATCAAACAAAGTGTTGCAAGAATAAACAAAACCGAAACAGAAACTTAGCACAAGATTTATGACTCTGCTCAACGAATATTTCCGCACTAAAACTCTCAGCTACGGTGTGGAGCGGATGGAACTTTTTGGTTCTGTTTCTCGTAACGAACAAAATAACGAAAGCGATATATTAGTTTTTGTTTAAATCTTCCTCCTATACTCTTTTAATAGCTTGCTCAAAAAGATTCTGCAAGCAAAAATAATAGCAGCTTACGATTTGCGCAAGAACTTCCTGCGTAATTCGTAAGCTGTCCAACAAAAGCATCTAATCTTTTTATATTTATGAAACAAGTAGCTATCGTAGGCATCCAAGGTGTGCCTGCAAAATATGGCGGCTTTGAGACTTTAGTGGAGAACATTATCGGTGATAACTGTTGCTCCGAAGTCCGTTATACCGTTTTTTGTAGTGGCAAGGATTATGCCACACGCATGAAAACCTACAAGGGAGCACAACTGAAGTATATCCCGCTATTCCATGCCAATGGAATGCAAAGTACTCCTTATGATATCCTGTCGATGCTTAGATGTTTGCGAGGTTATGATACTGTAATCATATTAGGTGTGTCAGGCTGTATTTTTTTGCCCGTCTTCAGACTGTTGTATCGGAAGCAATTAATAGTGAACATTGACGGGTTGGAACACCGGAGAGCCAAATGGGGTAAGTTTGCCAGATGGTTTCTGCGAACAAGTGAAGCGATGGCCGTACGCTATGCTGACGTAATCATAGCCGATAATAAAGGAATACAGGACTACGTATGGAATACGTATCATAAGAAAGCCGAATTAGTAGCCTATGGAGGAGATCATGCACAAAGAAATGTCACCGAAGAAAAACAGAACGAGATTCTAAGGCAATACGGAATCGCTCCCGGAAACTATGCCGTCAGCGTATGCCGTATTGAGCCGGAAAACAACTGTCATCTGATCCTGAAAGCCTTTGCTACTTCTGGAAAGAATCTGGTGTTTGTGGGAAATTGGGAACGGAGCGAATACAGCCGACGACTCAAAGAAGAATATTGCGGTCGAAAAAATATACAGATGGTAGATTCTGTGTATGACCTCGATATACTCTATGCACTGCGCAACCAATGCAGGTGCTATATCCACGGACATAGTGCAGGCGGCACAAATCCTTCGTTAGTGGAAGCTATGTTTTTCGGCAAACCGATTTTAGCTTACGACGTGATTTATAATCGCGAGACAACAGAAAACGAAGCTCATTACTTCAAAACAAGTGAAGAACTGGTAGAATTGCTACATGACAGCCCCGAGGGTGGATACAAGATGCGGGAGATTGCAAGGCAACATTATACCTGGGCTTTTATAGCTCAACAATATAAAGCATTACTTTCATCCCACAAATAACTAACCATCTTCACAAAAGAAAATTCATCAGTAAAATATTTTATAAGCTATCCGTACTTATCTTATTATTTATAGCGGCAAAGTGCCGAAAACAATCACCCTACCTGGCGATTGTTTCCGGCACTTTCTTTATAGAAGAGTCATAGGAAGGAAAAACATTCATCATTTTCCCAACGTCCAGTGAATAGCATTCCTGAACATCTTCGTGAAGTCTTCCGTCTCATACAACCTCTTGCTATGCCCTATCTGGAAATAAACGTTGCGTGCCTTTTTGCCTTCGTTCACCCATACCACAGGATGGTCGCCCATCTTGATGTCCGAAGCAGGCGTATAGGTAGCCTCATCAACACTGGCTAACACATGCACATTCGGACGTGGACTCTTGTCATAAGTGTACCACTCATCATCAGGCACCACGAAAGAAGCCTGCACTCCCTTCATCACCGGGTGTTTCTTATCCTCCACAAGCACCATACCATCAGCAAGCGGCGCTATATAATTCTGGAAACGTACACCACCCATAAAATCAGAGAACCATTGCCACAATGGAAAACCGTCAAACTCACCCAACAAAGTGGCATGATGGAAACCGATCCAACCACCTTTACCTTCCTCTATATATTTAACGAAAGCATCTTCCGCCTCTTTCGGCCATGTATAAGGAGGATAATCCAACTGGATAATCAGGTTGAACTGAGACAGATAAGTCTCCGTAATAGATTTGGCATTGTTTATCTCGGTAATGCTGAAATTCATCTTTCCACTTTCATCGGTCAGCCACTTCAGACCCGCATCCGTAAATCCGCCATGCTGACCACCTCTTTCCGTCAATACCAGCACCTTAGTTCTGTGCTTCTTACCAAGCAGATTCTCTGCCACCGTACGACGTAAATCTCCTTGCTCATTATCACCACTATAGTCCCAATACATACCGCCCAATAAATCTCTATCCAAGATATATTGGCACTTGATTGCCAGTGAACGGGCATTTTCAAAGCCGAATACCAGCGTATCATTCTTATTAACCAGATAAGGAACCTGTGCAACCGTATCCCACTTTTCAGTATAATCACCACTGGTGCTTCCTACTTTATTAAAATCCTGAAAACTGGGATAGCCATCTCCACCACGGCCATAAAAAGGCATCCCCATCACCAGCATGGAAGGGGGTACACCGGCTTTCAGATGCGCAGTAACAGCCTCATCCGACGTAATGCCTCCGCTGTTTGCAGACCGATAAAGTGCCGAATGGTGTTTCGGGGCAGAGGCCATGTCATAAGCCATGATATTCACAAAGTTAATAAAAGGAAGAATAGCTTTGAAGTCGATATACTTCGCTGAAGCCACAGTGGCAAGTGTCAATTCCTTCTGATCACCTATCGCTGCCCTGATATCTTTCATCAGAAGTGTAAAGTTCTCCGTGTCATCGGGTGAAGCTGAAATGTTCGCCATGGAACTCGTGGGATATTCCCAATCGATATCGATGCCATCCAGATCAAATTCCTTCACTACCCGGTCACAATCCTTAGCAAATGCCCGGCGATATTCATCATTGGCAGCCATTTCACTGAAACGTCCACTCCCCCATCCGCCGACAGACAGAAGTACTTTCAATTCAGGATTTAGCTTCTTCAGGTCCACAATCTGTTTCAAGCGTTCTTCATTGTCAATCCTGACGCCATCAAAACTTTCGTTTACATGACCGAAAGCATAATTAATATGCGTCATGTACTGGGGTTCCGGCATGATGTCACTCCAAGAAGTTACATACGCCACAATCACTTTGGAACTCAAGGGGTTCGCTGTGCTTTCCCCCGACTTGGTGGTGCTGCATGAAGCCAATATGGCTAAAGCAGCCGCCATCATCATTCTAATCTTCTTCATAAGTATTATAATTAATCAGCTGTTTGACGAATACGTGAACCTATCAATGCGTAATAGAGCATGAATATCTCGCCCAAAAGTACAATAAACCAAGACCATCTCCAACTTCCGAGCACATCAGCCAGTATTCCCTGCAACAAAGGCAGGATGGCCCCCCCCACTACACCTATCATAAACACCCCGGAAGCCACAGATGTATATTTACCCAAATGGGCTACGGACAGGGTAAAGATGGCTCCCCACATAATAGAATGGAACAATCCGACTGCCGTCAGCAACCACGGATTATTCAGAAGGATAGCCAGCAAGGCAAGTGCTCCTGCCGAAACCGTAGTTACGACCAACTGCACACGAGGAGAAATCTTACTCAAAGAGCTTCCTACCAACCGTCCCACGAGCATCCCACCCCAATATAGTGTAGCCATTAATGCCGGAGATGCATAATTCATTTCAATGGCATACAGATTGATATTGGCACCTATACAGACTTCCACGCCCACATAACAGAATATAGCACAGACTCCTAAAGTGAGATGCCGGAACGACCAGATACTCTTTTCCAGCTTCTCACCTTTCTCTATCCGGGTTCCCTTTATATCCGGCAAAGATAGTTTCATTAACAGGAAAACAATCAAAGAAATCACCACTATCAGCACCAGGAACGGAATCATTAACTGATCTATCCGGATATCTTCCATTGCCAAGCCACCAAAAACAACACCCGTAACAAAATAAGGAGCCAAAGTGGTTCCTACAGAATTGGCAGAGCCACCAATGGCAAGACGTTGAATGGCTTGTGTACCTTTCACATGGCAAGCCGTGAGATAAGGATTGATAACCACCTGCAAGATGGTAGCAGAAGCTCCCACCACAAAAGACCCCAAAAGGAAAATAAAGAAACCACCGGGAATAACATTTCCTCCAACATGCCAGTTGGCTTCCGGAAAGAAAACCGTAAAATAAGAGGAAGCGAAAAATAATCCCAAACCAACCACCATTACCAACAGTCCGCGCATCAGCGTACCTTTATAGCCATATTTACTAATCCAGGACGACCCTACCCGACCACAGACCGGATAAGCCAGGAACCAAGAGAAGGTAATCAATGTGGCGAATGTGTTTTTCAGGCCACCCACTTCGGCAAGGAATGTTTCTTTCAGCGGTCCCTGGAACTGAGTATTGGCAGTTGTGAGGAAACCTACAATGAAGAACAGGAATACCATTGTGATAAATGGTCCCATATAGTTCACTTGTTTTTCTTGTTGTGTCATAGTATCATGTATTAAATAAAAGAAATTCGCAATTCGGGTGAAGCTGAAGTACCGATGCAGGAACTTCCGGCGTAACGGGCCCCTCCAGCATTTTCCTGACAATATCCGCCTTGTTCGCACCTTTGGCAACCAATACGATTTTGCGGGCCTGCATGATATTCCGGATTCCCAAGGTAGCACCACCCAGTTCTTTCTCCGGCGGTGTATTCGTTTCCCGTCGGATACGTTCTTCCAGTTCAGTATTCATTTGAGTCACCCATGTTTCTCCACCTAAGGGAGAACCAGGTTGGTTAAAACCCAAATGGCCATTCTCACCCAATCCCAAAATCAATAGGTCAATGCCTCCACGGCTCTCTATTTCTTGCTGGAAGAGCTTGCAGGCTTTGTCAAAATCATCAGAGACTGTAGGTAGCATCAGGAAGTTGTCTTCTTGGATGCCCAGCGTATCGATCAGTTCTGTCTTCAGCATTGTGTAACATGCACCTGCATACTCACGGGGTACATTAGTCACCTCGTCCAGTCCGAAGAATGTAACAGAAGAAACATCAAAAGGATATCGGGAATAGATTTCTCCAACCAGGCGATGCAGGTTGCCGGTAGTACGCCCTGTAGAAAGTCCGATAACACTTTCCGGCTTATTCAGAATTTCACCAATAATGCGCCATGCAGCGATACAATCAAATTCTTTTTCACTCTTTGCTATAGTTATTTTCATGAGTCCACTTTCTTATCACTAATCATTAATCATTATTTACATATTCATCGCCACCGCGCCTGCACCCAGCAAACCTATAAAACCCGGGTTCAGTTTAGTGATTACCACGCCATTGGTTACAAAGCGCATCGTAGTAGGATGAAGTTTCTCCAGTATTTTCTCATGAATATATCCGCCGGACACAATGCCGCCACCCAATACCACCGTATCAGGATCAGTAACCCGTACCAGATTCATGATAAGATTTGCCAAAGCTTCCGAGGCATTTTCAACCAGAGCCACACACAAAGGATCTCCTTTCTGGCTTAGCGCAAAGACTTCGCTGATCAGTACCCGTTCTCCCTTTTCTGCCGGGATATGCAGATTGGTTTCATATCGGTTGCGAAGAAGACGGGCGCAATTATCAAAACCGATACCGGCAGCAATGGCCTCCACACAATCCATTCTTCCGCAACCACACTTAATGCCAAGATTCACTCCCACACGCACGTGCCCTACCTCACCCGCATTGAAGTGACTGCCACGTATCTGCCTGCCATTGATAACCGTACCGACGGCAATACCTGTACCTACATTAATATAAATAAAGTTCTTGGATATTTGTCCGAATCCCCAGACACGTTCAGCGCGAGTGGCACTTTTCACATCATTATCTATATGGCAGGGGATACCATAAATATCCGACAATTCCTTTGCCAGCGCTATCGGTTGCGTCCGACTCGGATCAATCTGTAACCAAATGCCCTGATTAGGATCTACACGCCCTATCAGCCCGACTCCCATACCGACAGGTTTCTGGTCACACCAACCCACCGTACGGATATAATCATCGAGTGACGACTTTATGATTTCCGAAGCTGCTTGCTGGTTAAAATATCCGGAGTCATATTTCTTATACCTTAAAATATTACCATGGCTGTCCACCTCACCAATCAGTAGCTTGGTTCCACCCAAATCAAGACCTAAATAAGTTTCCATTCTTTATTGTGTTTTTAATATTGTTTACTGTCCACAATATTACGCACTATCAGGAAAACGGGAGTTGATTATCTAACAAAAAAGGTTTGATACCTGTCCGTGGTGGTTAAAAAGCTATCCTTAATACTTTAAATCTTGCTGGGACTCGTACCAAACTGCTTTTTAAAGCAAGTACTGAAGTATTTTGAATCAGAAAATCCAACCATGGAAGATACTTCACCAATCGAAAATCTTCGGGAAGCCAGAAGTTCTTTCGCCTTATTCAGACGGACAATACGGATAAAATCATTAGGTCCTTGCCCGGTCAAGGTCTTGATCTTATTATAAACGGAAGTACGGCTCATGCCCAACATACGGCAAAAGTCGTTGATAGAGAATTCTGAATTAGAAAGTTCTTCATCAATCACTTCCATCACTTTATCCATGAACTCCTTGTCCAGCTGGCTGGTATAATCTGTATCTTCCGGTGGAGTATCCATAGACAGCACCGTATCGCGAAGATGCTGCCTGTTCTGGAGGATATTCCGTATCCGGACTTTCAGGACAGAGAGGTCGAAAGGTTTGATTATATAATCATTCGCCCCGGCTTCGAGTCCGAATATGATATTCTCCCTTTCACTCAGAGCCGTCAATAATATCACAGGGATATGGCTCGTATCGACAGAAGATTTCAGTATACGGCACAATTCATCACCTTCTAACACAGGCATGACAATATCCGAAATAATAATATCCGGATTGATCTCCCTTGCCATCTCCAAAGCCTTCCCGCCATCGGGCACCCCGATTACTTTATATTCTGATGACAAACTGTTCATCAGATACTCCCTCATATCTTTATCATCCTCAGCCAGAAGCAACACATTCTTACCGGCATCTTCCTGTTCCGGGAAGGTATCAACAGCGGGTATTTCCAGAGTATTTTCTTTTCGCTCAACAACTATCCCCGACTTTATCTTCAACGGGAATGTAACGGTAAATGTCGTCCCTTTACCTTCTGTACTGCTAAACGAAATATCACCGTGATGCTGCTTCACAATCCTCCGTGTAATCATCAGTCCGATACCTGAACCCGTTTCCTGAAAGTTCATGGCATTCTGTGCCCGATAATACTCATGAAAGATATTTCTTTGTTCTTCTTTTGGAATGCCGATACCTGTATCTTTTACTTCAATCGACCATTTCTTCTTCGTTGTTCTTACCGTAATATAGATAATCCCTTTCTCCGTATATTTCAAGGCATTCGAAAGGAGATTGTCCACAATATGATCCACCTTATCCCGGTCCATCCACACCTGCGGCATGTCCGCCTCTGCCTTCAACTGAATTTCCACTCCCTTTTGCAGGACGGCCATGTGGAACTCCGCTATCTTTTCTTCCAGATAAGCTTTGATATCATAAGGAGAGACTTTCAGGCATTCGGCATGCAGTTCCGTTTTCTGTAAGTCCAACAACTGAGTAACCATACTCAACAGTTTCTCGGCATTCTTCACAGCTACCGCCACTGTCTTCTTACTTTCTTCCGGAAGTTCCCGCTGTGCTTCAAGTTCGCTCAGAGGTGCCTTTATCAAGCTGATCGGGGTGCGTATATCATGCGCTATGCTGATAAAGGAACGTATCTTCTCCTTTACCCGGTCTTCATTGGCTTTATGCCTCCGATACTGCACAAAGATATAAACAAAGACAGAAAGCAATATAAAATAAAACAGCAATGCCCACCATGAAACCCAGTAAGGACTACTGATTACCACCTTCAGACTGCGCTCCCCTATCTGTTGCCCGGTATATTTATCAAATGCCCGCAACCGGAATGTGTATGTACCGGAAGAGAGGTCCATATAGTTCACGCTCCGCACCGAATTGGAGTGTTCCCATTCTTCATTATGCCCCTCCAACATATACTCATACCTGATTCTGTGTGGAGCCGTAAAATTGATGGCAGAGAAAGAGATGGAGAATGAATTCTGATTATAGTTCAAGCCGATCTTCTGCGTGTCGTTGATATTAGTCTTTAAAAGGGAACCTTTCATACCCGCCTTCACCGATTCATAAAGCAATTTAAAATCTGTCAGTATCAGTTTGACAGGACCATGCTGTCCGAAGTCCAACGAAGGAGAAAAGGTGATCACTCCCTCTGCCGTACCCCAAGCTAGGCATCCGTCATTCAGTTTAAAGGCTGCATTAGGGTTATAATATCCCCAGGTAATATCCAGAAAATCATTTGCACTGATCAGAATATCTTTTGATAAGTCCAGACAATAGAGTTCTTTTTCCGTACTGAACCAGATACGGCCGTCGTTATCTTCCAACAGGCTATTGATGGAATTGGAGGCAAGACCGTTATCCGTAGTATAGACACGCGCCTCTCCTCTATCAGGGTTGAAACGCACCAATCCTTCTCCGTCGGTGGCAAGCCATATATCCCCGGATGAAGATTGTAATAGACATCGGATAGGATAGTGCAGGGAAATGTCCCCGAACTTCTGGTGCCACTGTATTTCCCCCGTAGCTTTATCAAAAATAGCCAGACCACTACATCCTGCTATCAGTAATGAACCGTCTTTACCGGCCCTCAAGTCTCCTACACAATCAATCGGATAATAGGTATAAGTATCTGTCAGCATATTATAGCGTGTAAATTCGCCTTCAATACCCCCTACCCAAAGACAATCACCTTCCGCATGGATAGCATAAATGTAATCGGTTGCCACACCCTTGTCCGAACCGGTTTTCCGTTTTTCCATCTTTTGCACCTTACCTGTTCGCTTATGAATGGCATAAAGACCGATGCCATATCCGCCGGCCCAGATGTTTCCTCTTGAGTCTTCAGCAAGAGCCAACACTACTTTAGAGCCATGCCCTGTACCATCCAGGAAGTGCTTCCATTGGCGCTGTTTGGATTGGTAAAGGCTGATCCCATTGTTTGTGCCATACCAGCAATCTCCCTCTGAATCCTGAAATATGACATTGATATGATCCGATTTCAGGGAATTGACATTATTCTGTTCATGCTTCATTCTCCTTACATCAGGAATATTGGGGTCTAAGTAGCTGATGCCATTGGTGGAGGTACTCACCCAAATGCCGCCAAATTCATCTACACAGATATCAGAAACGGTATTACCATTCAGACTTCTTTCATCATCTTCATTGGTGATATAATGCTTCAGAAGTCGTTCCGTGGTTCTGTCTATCTGGAAAACACCGGCACCATCGGCTCCTATCAGCAAGGTGTTATCGGGAGCCTGTGCAAAAGCGCGAATGGGAACATGGGGGATGAACTCTTTGAAAGACCGCACTTTCCTTGTTGATTTGTCCACGACAAAAGCCCCGTCGGAAAAAGTACCTACAAATAATTTATCTCCGGAAACATACAACGATTTGACATGCATTTCCGCGGGAAGAGGTATCGCTTCCTCTGAAGAAAAACCGGTTTTATTCGCTCGCTTCAGCCGATAGATACCTTGATTGGTTCCGGCACAGAATTCGGTATCATCTGTCTGCACCATGCAATTGACGCATTGACCCTCCAACCCGGCAAGCAATAAGCCAGACTCTTTTTCCCAACAGTAAACACCCGTTGACATACACACCCAAAGGCGATTGTCCGCATCAAAAAGGATATTATTCAAGACTGGAGAAGAAAGATATCCGGATGCATCGACACGCAGTTGAAAAGCATCCGTCCGGTTATCGTACGCGTATATCTTCCCGTTCTTCAAAGCAATCCAGATATTCCCCGAATAATCGCAGGTCATGGTAGTGGAAGACAGGATATGATCTTTGGACTCCACCGTTTCGTCCAGCTGATAGTGTTTTATTTCATTGCCGTCATACCGGTCTACCCCCATATGGGTATAGGCCCATATAAAACCGGCAGAATCTTTACTGATCTGGAACATCTGCCGGCTGCTCAACCCTTCTTTTATACTCAAGGGACGAAACGAACCGGCAAATAAAGTGAAGCATTGAAGGAGAAATATAAGTAAGGTGAAAATGTATTTTATCATAATATCGTTATTATCTGCCTGCATTACACATTTATAGGTTTCGCGGATGCAATATTAGACACAAATATAAAAAAAGTGGTTTAAAAACTATCCAAATAGGTTTGATTTCTATTACTTTTGTCCATCAAACCAATAAACCGTGATAAGCCATGCTCAGCAAGCTTAAATTAAACCAGCTCTATTTCAAAGATACGCAGTTCGCTAACCTGATGACGCGACGCATCTTCAACGTCCTTCTGATAGCCAATCCTTATGACGCTTTCATGCTGGAAGATGACGGACGCATTGACGAGAAAATCTTTAATGAATATACTTCACTTTCTCTGCGCTACCCCCCCCGCTTTACCCAGGTGTCTACCTGTGAAGAAGCTCTGGCACAACTCTCTACCGTACCGTTCGATCTCATCATCTGTATGCCGGGAACGGGAGATAACGACAGTTTCGATGTGGCGCGACACATCAAGAGCCTTTACGAACATATTCCCATGGTAATACTGACCCCTTTCAGCCACGGTATCACCAAACGCATCGCCAACGAAGACCTGAGTCCTTTCGAATATATCTTCTGCTGGCTGGGAAACACGGACCTACTGGTGTCTATCATCAAACTGATAGAGGACAAGATGAACCTGGAACACGACGTAAATGAAGTAGGTGTGCAGGTGATTCTGGTTGTGGAGGACGGTATCCGTTTTTATTCATCCATATTGCCCAACCTCTATAAGTTCGTATTGAAACAGAGCCAGGAGTTCAGTACCGAAGCATTGAATGCCCATCAGCGCACGTTGCGTATGCGTGGACGTCCGAAGATTGTACTGGCCCGTACGTATGAAGAAGCTATAGGCATTTACGAGAAATACAAGAATAATATATTAGGAGTCATTACCGATGTCCGCTTTCCACGTGTGGAACGTGGTGAAAAGGACGGACTTGCCGGTATCAAGCTTTGCGCTGCCATCCGTAAGGAAGATCCCTTCGTACCGCTCATCATTCAGTCGTCCGAATCGGAGAATGCGCTTTATGCTTCAAAATATGGTGCCGCCTTTATCGATAAGAATTCCAAGAAGATGGACGTAGACCTACGCCGCATCGTATCGGACAATTTCGGTTTCGGCGACTTCATCTTCCGCAATCCCGACACACTGGAAGAGATAGCACGTGTAAAGAACCTGAAGGAATTACAAAACATCCTTTTTGCCGTACCGGCAGAGTCATTCCTCTATCATATCAGCCGCAACCATGTCAGCCGCTGGCTCTATTCACGCGCCATGTTCCCGGTAGCAGAATTTCTGAAACCTATCACCTGGAACAGTTTGCAGGATGTGGACGCCCACCGTAAAATCATCTTCGAAGCAATTGTAAAATACCGCAAGATGAAGAACCAGGGTGTGGTAGCCGTGTTCAAGCGTGACCGTTTCGACCGCTACTCCAACTTCGCCCGCATCGGTGACGGCTCATTGGGAGGTAAAGGGCGCGGCCTCGCTTTCATTGACAATATGGTGAAGCATCACCCTGAATTCGAAGAATTCGATAACGCCCGTGTTGCCATTCCCAAGACCGTAGTGCTCTGTACTGATGTCTTCGACGAGTTTATGGAGACAAACAATCTGTATCAGGTAGCTCTTTCGGATGCGGAGGACGACGTGATCCTGCGATACTTCCTGAAAGCTAAGTTACCCGACCGACTGGTAGAAGACTTCTTCACCTTCTTCGATGTAGTGAAGTCTCCGCTTGCCATCCGTTCGTCTTCTTTGCTGGAAGATTCACACTATCAGCCTTTTGCCGGAATATACAATACGTATATGATCCCCTATCTGGATGATAAATACGAAATGCTTCGTATGTTGTCCGATGCCATAAAAGGCGTGTACGCTTCGGTCTACTTCCGCGACAGTAAAGCATATATGCAGGCCACAAGCAATGTCATCGACCAGGAAAAGATGGCGGTCATTCTGCAAGAGGTAGTCGGCAACCAATATGGTGACCGTTACTACCCCAGTATGTCCGGTGTGGCACGCTCGCTGAACTATTATCCTATCGGCGATGAAAAAGCCGAAGAAGGTACTGTGAACCTCGCCCTCGGTTTGGGAAAATATATCGTAGACGGTGGCATGACGCTCCGCTTCTCTCCCTATCATCCCCACCAGATATTGCAGACCAGCGAAATGGAAATAGCACTGAAAGAGACGCAAACCCGTTTCTACGCTCTCGACCTGCGTAATGCCGGACACGATTTCTCTATGGACGACGGCTTCAACCTGTTGAAACTGCACGTGAAAGAGGCGGAAAAGGACGGAGCACTGAATTATATAGCCTCTACCTACGATCCCTACGACCAGATTATCCGTGACGGTCTATATCCCGGCGGACGCAAAGTCATTACCTTCGCCAATATCCTGCAACACGACGTTTTCCCGTTGGCACGCATACTGCAACTGGTACTGAAATACGGTGAACAGGAAATGCGCCGCCCCGTCGAAATAGAATTTGCCGCCACCATGAGCCGGGAACAGGACAAATCGGGTACTTTCTACCTGTTGCAGATACGCCCCATCGTAGATACGAAAGAGATGCTGGATGAAGATCTGACAGCCATACCGGACGATAAAGTACTGCTTCGCTCCAACAATTCCCTGGGACATGGAATTATGAATGATATCTATGATGTCATCTATGTGAAGACGGATGATTACAGCGCATCGCACAATCAGGAGATTGCCTGGGAAATAGAGAAACTGAACCAGCAATTCCTTGATGAAGGCAGGAATTATGTTCTCGTTGGGCCCGGACGTTGGGGTAGCAGTGACACATGGCTGGGTATTCCTGTAAAATGGCCACATATCAGTGCCGCCCGCGTCATTGTGGAAGCCGGATTGACGAATTATCGCGTAGATCCCAGCCAAGGGACCCACTTCTTCCAGAACCTGACTTCGTTCGGTGTGGGCTACTTCACTATTAATGCCTTTATGAATGATGGCGTGTATGATCAGGACTTCCTGAATGCACAACCGGCCGTACACGAAAGCAAGTATCTGCGGCATGTCCACTTCGAACAACCTGTAACAGTAAAGATGGATGGCAAGAAGAAGCTGGGTATTGTGCTCTTACCCGGTGAGTGAACATGCAAAAGATGCCATCTTTTGATGTAAAACATGCCATCTAATGATGTTAAAGATGCCATCTTTTGTAGCGAAAGATGGCATCTTTTGTATGACAGGTCAGGGAGAACAGAGGAGAAGATAGTAATGAAAGGGGCGAAAGGTATTAATCTTTCTGCTGATGCAGTATAATCATCACCACTTCGCTGGGCGCAAAGAGCCGGATATTCTTATTGGATGTACCGATGCCATTGGTTATAATCATCGGTATGTGATGCGAGTTGTATTTCAATCCGGTACGGAAACGCTTGCCATAATGGGATGGAATGATCGGTGCGTACAAGCCAAATAGAGTGACCTGCCCTCCATGAGTATGTCCGGCAAGTACGAGATCGGTATTCGTAATGGGAACATCTTCCGCATAGTCAGGCGTATGCGTCAGCAGAATGACAAAATCATCGGGTGAAAGTCCAAGTGTGGGAGATGTGCCATTCTTCTTTAAATTGAAAGGATTGCGCACGCCGGCAATCAAAATTTCGTCTCCATTCCGTCTCAAAGTATCTACTTTATGTTCCAGCAAGTGCATACCGTACTTCTGCAATTCACGTACAATATCATCATAACAGGCTTCATAGTCATTATTGCCCAGTACGACATACGTCCCCATCGGTGTTTTCACCCCGGACAGGGCAGCCAAAAGGGGCTGAACATATTCGCAACCTTCATGCAAGTCACCACCTATCAACAAAGCATCTGCATGCTGGCTATTGAGCAACTTGACTAAATTGGCCAGTCCCTTCTCTTTGAAAAGACTTCTATAATGCAAGTCGGATATAAAAGCAATACGAAAACCATCGAAAGCGGTCGGTACATCGGGATGGGTAAATTCATAAGTCCTTATCCGGCTGATGCCTTTATATCCGGAATCGGACTTGGAAGACGAAAACATACTGCTACCCGACTTACAGGAAGAAAAGAATAGTAAGGAAAGGACGCATATATAAAATAAATTCTTCATCATAGGCAAGTATATTATTCATCGCAAATGAGCACATTATTCATCATAAACGAACACAAAGATAGGCATTTTCTGTATCTTTGCTACAAAATTGATAAATGAAAACTTACTTCTAAAACCGGAATATGAAAGAGATCAAACAGAATTCCCCCCGTGCATGGCTCCTTGCAGCCCGTCCCAAAACCTTGACGGGAGCTATCATTCCTGTGCTGATAGGTACTTCACTGGCATTTGCCGATGGACAATTCAAAATTGTTCCCGCTCTGCTGTGTATGCTCTTTGCCTGCGGTATGCAGATCGCCGCCAACTTCATCAACGACCTCTTCGACTTCCTGAAAGGTACCGACCGTACCGACCGCCTGGGGCCGGAACGTGCCTGCGCACAAGGCTGGATTACACCGGAAGCCATGAAAGTGGGAATCGGTGTCATTGTCATTCTTTCCTGTATTTCCGGTCTCGGACTGCTATACACAAGTTGGGGAGAACTGCCCCATGGAGGATGGGAACTCATTGTGCTGGGAGTATTCTGCGTAATATTTGCCTTTCTTTATACCACCATCCTCTCCTATCAAGGTTGGGGCGACTTACTGGTGCTGATATTCTTCGGCTTTGTTCCGGTAGGCGGTACATACTATGTGCAGGCATATACATTCACCCCAAACGTCATCATTGCTTCGCTCATCAGCGGACTGGTAATAGATACCTTATTAGTTGTGAACAATTATCGCGACCGCGATCAGGATGCCCTCAGCGGAAAACGTACGCTCATCGTCCGTTTCGGAGAACCTTTCGGCAGATACCTTTACCTCTGGCTCGGCATCATCGCGACGTTGCTTTGCTTCTGGTTTGCCCAAGGCTGGAACTATGCAGGTATCTTCATGCCTTTCACCTACCTTTATTTCCACGTAACTACCTGGAAACACATGGTAAAGATACGAAGCGGTAAAAAATTAAACAGCATACTGGGCGAGACTTCGCGCAATATGCTGTTTATGGGGATTCTTCTTAGTGTGATAATAATAATAAAATGATAGAGTGATAGAGTGATAATGGAAAGTTACATCACTTTATCATCCTATCATTTTATCACTCTATCATTTCTTTCCGTACATCTTCTCGTAATAGTGCTGATAATCACCGCTGGTTACTTCTTCCACCCAGTCCTGATTATTCAGATACCACTCGATAGTCTTCACGATACCGTCTTCGAATTTCGTTTCGGGATACCAGCCCAAAGCGGCAGTGATCTTTGCCGGATCGATGGCATAGCGCTGGTCATGGCCGAGACGGTCTTTCACGAAGGTAATCAGGTCTTCATTAATCCAGCTGATATCAATCTGACCGTCTTCATCCTTCACTTTCTTCTTCAGCACTTCACGATATTCCGGTTTCTCTGTCATCAATCGGTGGATAGTGGCAATAGTTAACTTCACGATTTCGAGGTTGGTCTTTTCATTATGACCGCCTACATTGTACACTTCACCTTCTACGCCTTCGCGAACTACCAGGTCGATAGCTTTGCAGTGGTCTTCCACATACAACCAGTCGCGCACATTGCTACCGTCACCATAAACAGGAAGCTTCTTTCCTTCCAGAATATTCTTGATAATCAGCGGAATCAGCTTTTCGGGGAAATGATACGGACCGTAGTTATTGGAGCAGCGGGTAATGGTTACCGGCATCTTATACGTATCATGATAAGCCATAACCACCATATCGGCACTTGTCTTGGAAGCACTGTAAGGACTGTGTGGGCAAAGCGGAGTTTGCTCTGTGAAGTATCCTTCGGCACCCAATGAGCCATATACTTCATCGGTAGAAACCTGATGATAGCGTACACCTTTGCGCCAGGTAGGATAACCATTTTCATCCTTACCCGTCACCCAGGCACGACGCGCTGCATCCAGCAGATTCTGCGTACCCAGAATGTTAGTAACCAGGAAAAGCTGCGGATTTTCAATACTGCGGTCTACATGACTTTCAGCGGCAAAGTTCACCACATAGTCGAATTTGAACTTGGCAAACAGTTCGTCAGCCAATACACGGTCGCAAATGTCACCCTTCACGAAGATACAACGTTCATCATCAATGTCTTTGGCGATGGTACCGAGGTTGCCGGCATAAGTCAAAGCATCCAGTATCACAAGTTTGACATCATCATGCTTTGCCAGAATGTGCTTGATATAATTCGCGCCGATAAACCCGGCTGCACCGGTTACGAGATAAGTCTTCATTGATTTATGATTTATAATTTATGATTTATGATTTTCTCAACGGTGGGAATTGGCAAGTTCCATCAGGTATGTACCGTATTCCGTTTTGCCGAGTTGTTCACCAAGACGATATAACTGATCGGCATCTATCCAACCTTTGCGCCAGGCTATTTCTTCGATACAGCTGACGCGGAAACCTTGTCGGTTCTGTATGGTAGCCACAAAGTTGCTTGCTTCCAACAGACTGTCACAGTTACCCGTATCGAGCCATGCGAAACCACGGCCGAAGATTTCTACTTTCAGTGTACCTTCATCCAGATACAAGCGGTTAAGATCGGTGATTTCATATTCGCCACGGGCAGATGGTTTCAAAGCGGCAGCCTTGGCAGTGACAGTAGAGTCATAGAAATAAAGACCGGGCACGGCATAGTTGCTTTTGGGTTGCGCAGGCTTCTCTTCGAGCGAAATGGCTTTGCCGTCGGCATCGAATTCCACCACGCCATAGGCACGCGGGTCCTTTACATAATAGCCGAAGATACATGCGCCTTTCTCTATGGAAGCTGCACGCTTCAGCATAGCAGAGAAACCTTGACCGTAGAACATATTATCACCTAGGATAAGACATCCCGGTTCACCGTTCAAAAACTCGGCACCCAGAACAAAAGCCTGTGCCAGTCCGTTGGGTTTCTCCTGTATCTTATAAGAGAAGGACATTCCGAGTTCTTCACCCGTACCGAGCAATTCGCGAAACATGGGTAAGTCACGTGGAGTGGAAATAATCAACACTTCGCGTATCCCCGCCAACATAAGCGTGGAAAGCGGATAGTAAATCATCGGCTTGTCATAAACCGGCATAATCTGCTTGGAAATAGCCTTTGATAAGGGGTAAAGGCGGGTGGCGCTACCACCGGCAAGAATAATTCCTTTCATATTTCAGTTCTTTTTTCGGTTGATACAAATATAGAATAAAATAAGAAGGAGGACCAAGCCCCACGGCTCTCAATTTGCTATTCAGGTCGCAAAGATAATGCAAAGCAAATGTAGTACAAAATAATTTAATTTATTTTTAGGAGCTTTCTCAACCTGCCAACTCTATTACTTCAAGATCCTTGAACACTCCATTGTCAATAATGAAACGTACCATTGTGCGTACCTTATGGAATCCGGACATGCCTGCAGCACCCGGATTGATGTGCAGCATATCCAGTGTTTTGTCATACTTCACCTTCAATATATGAGAATGTCCGCTAATGAAAAGTTTGGGCGGACGCACCAGAATGCTTCCCCGTATGGAAGGATCGTAATTGCCCGGATAGCCGCCAATGTGTTTTATCAGCACTTCGGCACCGTCAACAGTAAAACGGCTGATTTGCGGATAAACCTGACGGATGTTTTGCCCGTCAATGTTGCCATACACGGCACGGAAAGGACGGAATGCCGCCAACTTCTGCGCCACTTCCAGCGAACCGATGTCACCGGCATGCCAGATTTCATCACACGTTTCGAAATATTGCAGATACTTTTCATCCCAATATCCGTGTGTATCGGATAATAAACCAACTTTTGTCATCTTTCTTTTGTTTATCTGTGCAAAGGTAACTATATTTGGGCAAATCTTGATGAGTATGGAAAACCAATATCAATATTTTAAACGGGACATTAGTTGGCTGTCATTCAATTACCGTGTTCTGTTGGAAGCGGAAGATGACACCTTGCCTCTGTATGAACGCATTAACTTTATATCCATTTATTCTTCCAACCTGGAAGAATTCTACAAAATACGTGTTGCCGACCATAAAGCAATAGCTACCGGTGCCGCACAAAGTGACGAGGAAACCGTACAGTCTACCATCGAACTGGTGGATGCGATAAACCTTGAAGTAAACCGGCAAATGGAGGACCGTATCCGTATCTACGAGCAAAAGATACTTCCTGCCCTGAAGAAAAATCATATCATTTTCTATCAGAGCCGAAATGTGGAACCCTTCCATCACGACTTCGTGCGACGTTTCTTCCGGGAAGAAATTTTCCCGTTCCTGCAACCTGTGCCGGTGTCCAAGGACAAGGTCATTTCGTTTCTGCGCGATAACCGTCTGTATCTTGCCGTCCGTCTTCAACAGAAAGGATTGCCGCCCGGTGCTCCGGGACGTACGCAATATTTCGTAATGAAACAGCCGTACAGCAAAGTACCACGTTTCATAGAGTTACCCAAAGTAGGAAACAACTATTATCTGATGTTCATAGAGGATATCATCAAGGCTAATCTGGATGTTATCTTCCCGGGCTATGATGTAGAAAGCAGTTATTGCATCAAGATTTCGCGCGATGCGGATATACTGATAGACGATGCCGCCAACACTTCCGAAATCATCGAACAGGTAAAGACAAAAGTAAAGAAACGCAAGATAGGAGATGTGTGCCGCTTTGTGTACGACCGTGCCATGCCGCAGGATTTTCTTGATTTCCTGGTAGACGCTTTCCATATCGACCGCCGGGAGTTGGTTCCGGGAGACAAGCATCTCAACCTGGAAGACTTGCGCCATTTGCCTAATCCCAACCCCAATATACACCCTATACGGAAGCCGCAACCGATGAAGATAAACTGTCTGGATGAACGGGAATCCATATTCCGCTATGTGGAGAAAAAGGATTTGCTGTTACATTATCCTTACCATTCATTCGAACATTTCATCCACTTCCTGTACGAAGCCGTACACGAACCTACCGTGCGTGAAATCATGGTAACACAATACCGGGTTGCCGAGAACTCCGCTGTAATCAATACTCTGATAGCTGCCGCACAGAATGGCAAAAAGGTTACTGTTTTTGTGGAACTGAAAGCCCGCTTCGACGAAGAAAACAACCTTGCCACTGCTGAAATGATGAAAGCTTCGGGCATTAATATCATATATAGTATTCCTAAATTAAAGGTACATGCCAAGGTCGCCCTCGTCCTTCGGCGCGACGCGGAAGGGAAGAAACTAACCAGTTATGCCTATATCAGCACCGGTAACTTCAATGAAAAGACTGCTACACTCTACGCAGACAGTGGTCTATTTACCTGTAACCGAATCATCGTGAACGATCTGTACAACTTGTTCCGTACCCTTCAAGGCAAAGAAAACCTGAAATTCCATCGCTTACTGGTAGCCCGTTTTAACCTGATACCGGAACTGAACCGTCTGATTGATCATGAAATGGAACTGGCGAAAAAAGGAAAAGTCGGTCGCATCATACTAAAGATGAATGCACTGCAAGATCCTACCATGATAAACCGTCTGTATGAAGCCTCACAAGCCGGTGTGGAAATAGACCTGATTGTCCGTGGCATCTGCTGCCTGATACCGGGGCAAACATACAGTCGTAACATTCGTGTCACACGTATTGTGGATACATTTCTGGAACACGCGCGTATATGGTATTTCGGTAATGGAGGAAATCCGAAACTATTCCTCGGCTCACCGGACTGGATGCGGCGTAATCTGTACCGTCGCATCGAGGCCGTCACCCCCATACTGGACCCGGATGCAAAACAGGAATTGATAGATATGCTTTCTATCCAGCTCTCAGATAAGCGTAAAGCCTGTTTTGTAGATGAGAATCTGCGTAACTGTTGGAAATCAGCTCATCCACAAAAGGAAAAAGTACGTTCACAATATACTTTTTATGAATACCTGAAGGAGAAAACCGAATAGTTTTGTAACATCTATGTAATATGTATGACATTTCTCTGCAACACGATTTACGTTCCTTTGCAGCCAGAAATAAAATACATTATTATGGAAACTATTTATCTATGCATTGTCATCTTCCTGTTCGTCCTTGCGGCGTTCGACCTCATTGTGGGCGTCAGTAATGATGCGGTCAATTTCTTAAACTCGGCTGTCGGAGCAAAGGCAGCATCTTTCAAAACCATGCTTTTTATAGCCGGGGTTGGTGTATTCATCGGAGCGGCGATGTCCAATGGTATGATGGACATTGCCCGACATGGCATCTATCAGCCGCAACATTTCTACTTTGCCGAGATCATGTGCATCCTGCTGGCAGTCATGTTAACCGACGTTGTTTTGCTGGACGTTTTCAATACTATGGGAATGCCGACCTCCACCACAGTCTCGATGGTGTTTGAATTACTGGGTGGTACCTTTGCCTTGGCTCTGATTAAAGCGCACAGTAATGATGCGATCGGTTTGGGTGATCTGATTAATACGGATAAGGCTCTATCTGTCATCATGGGTATTTTCCTATCCGTCGCCATCGCTTTCTTCTTCGGTATGTTGGTGCAGTGGCTGGCACGCGTCATCTTTACTTTCAACTATACCAAAAAGATGAAGTACAGCATCGGGATTTTCGGAGGTATCGCCGCAACCTCTATCATTTATTTCATGCTCATCAAAGGATTAAAAGACAGTTCATTCATGACAGCTGATAATAAGCATTGGATACAGGACAACACTGTAATGCTCATCAGCTGTTTTTTTGTATTCTTCACCATACTGATGCAAGTACTGCACTGGCTGAAGGTGAATGTCTTCAAGATTGTAGTACTAATGGGTACTTTCGCCCTAGCTCTTGCTTTTGCCGGCAATGACCTGGTTAACTTTATCGGTGTACCTCTTGCCGGATATTCGTCTTTTATAGATTATACAACCAATGGAGCCGGCACAGATCCGGATGGTTTCCTGATGACTTCACTGCTGGGACCTGCCAAAACGCCGTGGTACTTCCTTTTCGGTGCAGGCGCTATCATGGTTTATGCCCTTTGCACTTCTAAAAAAGCGCACAATGTGATCAAAACGTCCGTTGACCTTTCCCGCCAGGATGAAGGTGAAGAGAACTTCGGTAGTACCCCTATCGCCCGTACCTTGGTACGATTCAGCCTTACATTATCCAATGGAATTTCCAAAATAATGCCCGAAAGTAGTAGACGGTGGCTCGATACTCGCTTTCGCAAAGACGAGGCCATCATTGCAGACGGTGGTGCATTCGACTTGGTTCGCGCTTCAATAAATCTGGTATTGGCAGGTTTGCTCATTGCGCTGGGCACTTCATTGAAACTTCCCCTCTCCACCACTTACGTAACCTTCATGGTTGCTATGGGTACCTCACTTGCCGACCGTGCTTGGGGACGCGATACCGCAGTATTCCGTATAACAGGCGTACTGAGCGTTATTGGTGGCTGGTTCATTACAGCCGGTGCCGCATTCACCATCTGCTTCTTCGTAGCACTGGTTATTCACTTCGGGGGTACGGTTGCCATCATTGCATTGATCGGTCTGGCAGTGTTCTCCCTGATCCGCAGTCAGGTGATGTACAAGAAACGCAAAGCCAAAGAAAAAGGTAATGAAACCATCAAACAACTGATGCAGAGCAGTGACAACGAAGAGATTCTGGACTTATTGCGCAAACATACCCGCGAAGAACTGGTGAAGATACTGGCATTTACTGAAGAAAATCTGGAGCGTACCGTAACCGCATTCCTGCACGAGAATCTCCGCGGATTGCGTCGCTCCATGGGATCGGTTAAATTCGAGAAGCAACTCATCAAACAGATGAAACGCACCGGAACCCTTGCCATGTGTCGTCTGGATAACAACACCGTATTAGAAAAAGGTCTTTATTATTATCAAGGCAATGATTTTGCCAGCGAACTGGTTTATAGTATCGGACGACTTTGCGAACCCTGCCTTGAACATATCGATAATAACTTCAAGCCACTGGATGCCATTCAAAAAGGTGAGTTCTCTGACGTTACGGAAGATATAATCTACTTATTACAAGTTTGCCGTCACAAGATGGAAAATAACGATTATGAAAGCTTTGAGAATGAACTCCGGAAAGCGAATGATCTGAACGGACAATTATCGCACCTGAAGCGTGAAGAGTTACAACGCATTCAAAGTCAGGCCGGCAGCATCAAGGTCAGCATGGTTTATCTGACAATGATACAGGAAGCCCAGAACGTTGTTACTTATACAATCAACCTGATGAAGGTCAGTCGCAAGTTCCAACTGACGGAATAAAAAACAGATGGTCTGTTCAATACGGACAGACCATCTGTAAATGCAAAGAGACCATCTATTCGAGTGAGTAGATGGTCTCTTTTGTTTCCCAACTAGGGAAAAATCGACAATTAGTCTCTGCGTCCCATAAATATCATAATGTAATAAATCAGCGTTGCCAATGAACCCAATGCAGCCACCACATAGGTATAAGCAGCGGAACGAAGCGCATCTTCAGCTTGCTTATGATTGTAAGAGTTCGTAATACCCGAACGGCTCAACCATACCAATGCACGCTTACTTGCGTCTATTTCCACCGGCAAAGTGACGAAACTGAACAGTGTGGTCATAGCAAACAGGATAATACCTGCCAGCAATAACTGCGGGAACGTGTTCAACAGCAAGATACCACCCAGCAACAACCAGGTCATCCACTGCGAAGCAAACGATACCACCGGTACAAGCTTACTACGCATAGTCAGGGGAGCATAAGCCCGTGCGTGCTGCACTGCGTGACCACACTCGTGAGCGGCAACGGCAGCAGCCATGATACTATTACTTTCATATACACCTTCACTCAGGTTTACTGTCTTATTGGCAGGGTTATAGTGATCTGTCAGTTGTCCCGGCGTATGTGTCACCTGAACATCATAAATTCCATTGTCATGTAGCATCTGAAGGGCAACATCACGACCCGTCATTCCATTACCGGTAGGGATCTTGGAGTACTTCTTGAACTTGTTCTGCAAGTTCATTTGCACCAGCCAGCTGACTACAGCTATACCAATAAAGATAATCCATTGTATTCCTATCATTCCTTCCATAATCTTTTTCTGTTTTTAGTAATTAAAAATGTGTCGTTTGTTATATATAATACAAATTGTCTGCCAAAAATAAAGGGAAACCGTGAGCTTTACTACAGTTTCCCTTATATTTTAGGAAGAATTAGCGAAAACCGACTACTGCCCAACAAGTTGTAACTCTATCACGTAATCCGTATCTACGGGAACTTCCGGTAATTGCAATACCACTCCCTGTCCGGTACGGGCAATTCGTATCGGGGATTGATCTTTAAACAGAAAGCCCTTCTTCACCATTTTTCCATCCAATGGAAGATAAAGCGCATTATCCTTCAAGTTCAGGATGTGAACAAAAAGTCGGTTTCCCTTTTGTGTTGTCACTCCCCAATCATGTGGAGGAATAATACCGCCACGAGTGCCATAAATCGTTTCGCCATACACTTTCATCCACTCTCCCACTTCTTTCAGCCTCCGAACTGCCACTTCCGGCAGACATCCGTCCGGTTGAGGGCCGATATTCATCAGTAGATTTGCATCCTTTCCGGCAGCCTTCACCAGATAATGTATCAATGTTTTCGTTGACTTATAATCTTGATCGGTAATCTTATATCCCCACATCCCATTCATGGTTTCACAAGTTTCCAGAGGCAGGTGACTGACATCTTGCCCAGATAGTCCGGCACTGTTTTCCCCCGGCAGATCACGCTCGAAAATTTGTATATCTTCCCCTGGAAAAGGTACCTGATGATGGTTGTTCCCTACCAGACAAGCAGGTTGCAGGCGATGTATCAGCGCATATTGTTCCGGTAGCTGCCAATCAAAATCCGGATTAGCATCCTGATCCCACCAGCCATCGAACCAGATAGCACCTATCGGACCGTAGTTCGTCAACAACTCCGTCAGCTGGTTATTCATAAAAGTATAATAGCTTTTCCAATCTCCCTTCGGATTAGGTCTTCCGGTTCCACGCCCTGTACGTCCCCAAGGTGCATCTTCACGATACCAGTCGATATGGGAGTAATAGAAATGAAGCCGAATACCTTGTTTATGACATTCGTCTGCCAATTCTTTTACTACATCGCGCTTGAAAGGGGTTGCATCTACAATATTATAATCAGAATACTTGGTATGAAACATAGAGAACCCTTCATGGTGACGACTCGTAAAGCAGATATATTTGGCTCCCGATGCCTTAATGGCACTTACCCATTCAGCCGCACTAAACTTGGAAGGATAGAAACCTCCGGCAAGTTTGGCATATTCTTTATAGTTCAAATCTTTATTGGTCATCGTCCACTCACCGGTAGCCAACATACAGTATAGTCCCCAGTGCAGAAATATTCCAAACTTGTTGTCTTGAAACTCCTGACGGGTTTTCAGATTCTCGGCAGACGGTTGATAAGTCTGCGCTTTTGCAGGCAAAAAGGATGCTGCAAACAAAAGGGATAAAAGAAGGTGTGTTTTCATCATAAGTATGCGGATGGGTTAATAAAAAATGAGATTACATCAGCATGTATACTGATGTAATCTCATTATAATATAATTAGGCTTACTCTTCTGTATAACGTTCAATCGTCTGTCCACGATCAGGACCTACGGAAACAATCTTGATGGGCACACCAAGTTGTTCTTCCAGGAATGTCAGGTAAGCATTGAATTCTTCTGGGAATTCATCTTCGCTCTGCATTCTCGTCATGTCAGTTTCCCAACCAGGCAACTCAACATAAACCGGCTCAAGACCTTCGCTGATGTCATACGGGAAATAATCGATTTCTTCACCGTTTACTTTATAAGCTACACAGGCTTTGATTGTTTCGAATGAATCGAGTACATCGCTCTTCATCATGATCAATTTGGTAACACCGTCTACCATAATGGCATACTTCAACGCCACCAAGTCAATCCAACCGCAACGACGTTTACGACCTGTTACTGAACCGAACTCATGTCCCAGTGTACAAATCTGGTCACCTGTCTTATCAAACAGTTCCGTCGGGAACGGACCTGCACCTACACGTGTACAGTATGCTTTGAAGATACCATAGACTTCACCAATCTTATTAGGAGCCACACCCAAACCGGTACATGCACCTGCACAAATAGTATTGGAAGAAGTAACGAACGGATATGAACCAAAGTCGATATCCAACATCGTCCCCTGAGCACCTTCACAAAGTACTGACTTATTATCGTTCAGCAGGTTATTGATTTCATGCTCGCTGTCTACCAACGGGAATTGCTTCAGGTACTCAATACCTTCCATCCAGGCCTTTTCAATTTCTGTCAGGTCATACTCATAATTCAAACCTTTCAGAATTTGCTCATGACGAGCTTTGGCTTCAGCATATTTCTGTTCGAAGTTATGCAGGATATCACCTACACGCACACCGTTACGACTAATCTTATCGGTATAAGTAGGGCCGATACCTTTACCCGTTGTGCCTACTTTAGCATCACCTTTCGCAGCTTCGTAAGCGGCGTCCAATATGCGGTGGGTCGGCAAGATGAGATGCGCTTTCTTAGAGATATGCAAGCGCGCTTTCAGGTTATGACCGGATGCTTCCAATGCTTCAGCCTCTGCCTTGAAGAGAGCCGGATCAAGCACTACGCCATTACCAATGATATTCACCTTGTCACCTTGGAAAATTCCCGAGGGAATAGAACGGAGCACATACTTCTGCCCTTCGAACTCGAGTGTATGTCCGGCATTCGGTCCGCCTTGGAAGCGAGCCACGACATCGTATCTCGGAGTTAATACGTCAACGACTTTGCCTTTGCCTTCGTCGCCCCATTGTAATCCTAATAGAACATCTACTTTCATTTTTCTTTCTTATGGTTATTATTTTTCTTCTTACGTTTGTTAGCGCGGTCGCACTTACTGCACAATCCATACAGGTAAAGCGAATAATGCGACAGACTGAACCGACTCAATTTAGTATTCCCAATCGCCTGCTGTAACTCTTCGTTCTGAAATTCAGTCACCTTGCCACACTGCGTGCAGATTTGATGGTGATGCGTATCACGGTTATAGCTCTTTTCGTATTGGGAGGAGTTTCCGAACTGATGTTTGATTACCAGTCGTGCATTGATGAGAAGGATAATAGTATTGTAAAGAGTCGCGCGGCTCACACGGAAATTCTCCTGGTCAGCCATCAGCGAATAAAGCGTATCGATGTCAAAATGACCATCAATGGAATAGATAGTATCGAGTATGGCATAGCGTTCGGGAGTCTTGCGATGCCCGTTCGCGTTGAGATATTCAGTGAATATCTGCTTTACCGTATCTTTCACATTCTGACTTTCCATTTTGGCGGCGCAGTTTTTTACAGCCAACAAAGTTAAGCCTTTTTTGCGGAAAGCAAATGAGAAAGGGGAAAAAAACAAAAAAAGAGTGATAGAGTAATCACCCTATCACTTTATTCTATTTCTTCTCTCACAAGATTATATAGCAACTGTTCGGCTTCCGATTCGGAATGTTCCATCTCTTCCACCCGACGGCACACTTGGAAAGCATGTTCTTCACTATGCTGCATGAAGCGGCGAATGGCCGCCATAGCTGCATTGCGCACGTGGTAGGAACCGGAAATAAAAGCGCAAACTGCCTGGTCGAGAAATTCGTTCGCAGTACGTTCATTCATATCTCCCTTCTTCATCAGCAGGCGGGCAATGGTGAGAAAACCGCACGTCTGTACATACTCCCGCTCATCGGCAATCCATTGAAAAGACTTCGCAGGAGCATAAGGAAGATGCTGGAACAGATTCATAGAAGTAAGTTCCGCTATTTCAATATTCTGAATATTTTCCACCCAGATATCAGCAATCTCCGGAAAGAAGCTGTCTACCGGCTGCAACAGCCCTGCCAGAATCTTACATTCACGGATATCCTCTTTCCACAAAGCTTGCGCCAATGAGTGATCTTTTTCATACCCTTCGGCAATTGCCTTGATACGGGGAAGTTCTACACCGAAATTCAATTTATAGACCAGCCCCTTTTCACGCATACTTTGAGACACAGCCCCGTTCATAGAGAGGCGGAGCTGTGTCTTTATTTCTTTCAGTTGTTCATGTAGATCCACAAAACAATGATTTATAGTTAATTATTAATAGAAGGCAGATTAGAATAATCCTTACTGTAACGCAACATTTGTTCCGCATAACCTTCGTCATAAGTCACCTTTACGTCGGTTATCTTACCGGCTGCATCTACCACTGCTTCATATTTCGGGTTTACAAATCCCTTGTACGGAGCCAGATTCAGTTTCTTATAACGTTCCAGAACTTCGGCATGCAAAGCCGGATCTACCTTCACTGCATAGCTTTCTACCAAATCATGCGCACTTTGATAGTCGCCTGTTGATTTGATACGTTGGATCTCGGACAGTAATTCACCGAAGAGTTCACGCAGTTTTTCGTAATCGTTCACCACCACATAAGTCTTACCATCTTTCTTCACCAATTCTACTACTTTATCCGCCGCACCTTTCTCAAACACCCAGCGGGCAATGAGCTGACGATTACGCATGTGGGCTTCTTCCACATTATTACCCGGTTCAATGCGAACCAGCTGTGTCATCAGGCCGTTCATCAGATAAGTATAATATTCTGCTTTGTAAGCATCTTCATTGGGTGTCAGTCCCAATTCTACCAACTTAGGATCAGCTACATAATACAGACCGAATAAGTCCGCACGCGCTTCCTCGATCGTAGAGCCATAGGCTTTCAAAGCATCCGGATCAACTCCCGGAAGCAACTTTCCGGAACCATGTCCCAAACATTCATGCAAGTCCGTATGGAGTTCGCCTGTCAGATCGGCATATTTATCTATCAACTGCAATTCGGCATCGCTATATACAAACTCTTCATTGAATCCGTTGCCATGGGCCGCCTTATTATATGCATCCGTAATATTACCGATAGTCACAGATTTAGAACCATGATGGCTACGTATCCAGTTGGAGTTAGGCAAATTGATACCGATAGCCGTTGCCGGATAAAGGTCACCGGCCAGAATAGCAGCCGTAATCACCTTGGCGGAAACACCTTTCACTTCATCTTTCTTGAATTGTTTATCTACCGGAGAGTGATCTTCAAACCATTGCGCATTGCCACTGATAATCTCAGTACGATGCGTAGCTTCCATATCCTTAAAGTTTACCAATGATTCCCAGCTTGCCTTCATACCCAACGGATCACCATAGCTTTCAGTAAATCCATTCACAAAGTCCACAAGGGAATTCAAATCTTTCACCCAAAGGATAGCATATTCATCAAAAGTCTTCAGATCACCGGTCTCATAAAACTTTATCAGTTCGGCAATCACAGCCTTCTGTTCCGGATTTTCAGCTACGCCTTCCGCTTTCTTCAGCCAGTATACAATCTTATCGATAGCCTGTCCGTACAGACCACCCACTTTCCAAATCTTTTCCTGAATCTTGCCGTTCTCTTTCACCAGACGACTGTTCAGACCGTAAGAAACAGGCGTTTCGTCTTTCGGATCTTTCATTGCATTATAGAAGCCTTCAGCTTCTTTCTGTGTCACACCGTCATAATAGTTGCAAGCAGAAGTCAGCACCAAGTCCTCTCTTGCTGCCTGGTTCACGCGTTTCGGCATCACAGCCGGATCAAAAATAACCGGAAATAATTCATCGCATAATTGCTCCACGGTTTGTCCTTCAGCCAGCGGCAATGTAGAGGTATCTACGCTCAGCACAGCCTCTTTGAAAAATTCGGGAGCAAAACCCGGCACGAACTTCTCAGAACCATAATGATGATGAATGCCATTAGAGAACCACACACGTTTAAGGTACACTTCCATCGCCTTAAAATCAGGCGTATTTTTGTCTCCTTTATATCCTGTATAAACAGCTTCCAACGTTCTCCGAATGCGCAGGTTATATTTTCCATTCTGATCGAAAAGAATGTCACGGCCCTGCAAAGCAGCTTCCGTAAGGTAATACACCAGCTCTTTCTGTTGGAGCGACAAGTTCTCGAAACCGGGAACCCGGTAACGTAATATTTGTAAGTCTGCAAATTGTTCCACTGTATAATCAAATTTATCTGCCTCGGCAGTTGTTGTCTTCGAACCGCTACAAGCTGTCAGCAATGCAAAAGCGGCACATGCTATTAGTTGTTTCTTCATGTGTCGGGAGATATGTGAGTTGGTATTTAGAAAAGACGAAAAGGAAGTATTCCGAAACAGTTGCTCCGGAATATTTCCTTTTTATACATTGTTCTACGCAGAATTATTGTTTTTTATCTGCGTGTTTTTTACGATATCCGTTAGGAGTTTCACCTACATTCTTGTAAAATGCAGCGTAGAAAGACTGACGGTTGGCAAAACCTACCATCGTGCTAATTTCCTCTACATTCTTGTCGGCATATCTCTTGTCCGTCAATAAATGCTTAGCATCTTTTACTCTGTACTCATTCAATAGGCATGAATAGTTCATACCAAAACGAGAATTTACGACAGCAGACAGATAGCGAGTGTTAGTTTTCAACTCTTTCGCCAAGTCTTTAGCCGAGTAATCGGGATCTTTGTACTTCTTCTGCACAACTACGATATTCAATATCTTGTCATACAATTCATCTGCCAATTCCGGACGAATCAACGAGCGGTAAGCAGCATTCTTCTCTTTTTTCTCTCTCAGGTTATAGGGGCGCTTCTTAGTAGCCGCTTCCTGATTCTTGTTTTCTAAATCACTCATTTGAATTAACTGGTTAGGGTTTGTTAAAAAATGAAAGCCCGAAGGATTTTCCTTTAGACTTTACAAAAGTCTGACATTTTTTTCTAATACGCAACTTTTCTCGTACATATTTTTGATCTATAAACAACGAAAAAGGTTGAAATGTAGTATTTAAGCCGATTTAATAAGAAACTTTAACTTTTGCAAAAGGGGTTATGATATAAAATGAAAACGTTTATCAGCTTGTTTTATATACAATAATTAATGTACCTTTGCAGGATAAAACTTTATCAACGAAAATGATACAGACGCTTAAACGATATTTTGGTTACGATAGTTTCCGCCCCTTACAAGAAGAGATTATCCGCACATTACTGGCCGGAAAAGATTCCTTGGTATTAATGCCTACCGGAGGTGGAAAGTCCATTTGTTACCAGCTTCCAGCCCTGTTATGCGAAGGAACTGCCGTCGTGGTTTCCCCTTTAATTTCCCTGATGAAAGATCAGGTGGAATCACTTTGTGCCAACGGTGTAGCTGCGGGCGCTCTGAACAGCAGTAACGACGAGACGGAAAATGCCGCCCTACGCCGTTCTTGCATGGAAGGAAAGCTGAAATTACTCTACATTTCGCCTGAGAAATTAATAGCAGAAGCCAACTATCTTTTAAGAGATATGCACATCTCATTATTTGCCATCGATGAAGCGCATTGCATTTCACAATGGGGGCATGATTTTCGTCCGGAATATGCACAAATGGGATTCATACGCGAGATGTTTCCAAAGATTCCGGTCATAGCTCTTACAGCTACAGCAGATAAAATTACACGTGAAGATATTGTACGGCAGTTACACCTCAATCAGCCGAAGGTTTTCATCTCTTCTTTCGACCGTCCCAACCTGAGCCTTACCGTAAAACGGGGATACCAACAGAAAGAAAAAAGTAAAGCCATACTGGATTTCATTGGTCGCCATCGCGGTGAAAGCGGCATCATCTATTGCATGAGTCGCAGCAAAACGGAGACAGTGGCACAAATGCTGCAAAAACAAGGGTTTCGTGCAGCCGTTTATCATGCCGGATTATCCTCCGCCCGAAGGGATGAAGCACAGGATGATTTCATCAACGACCGTGTACAAATAGTTTGTGCCACGATTGCTTTCGGTATGGGAATTGATAAAAGTAATGTGCGCTGGGTCATCCATTACAATCTGCCTAAGAGTATAGAGAGTTTTTACCAGGAGATTGGGCGTGCCGGACGAGATGGGTTGCCAAGTGATACTCTCTTATTTTATTCTCTGGCCGACCTCATTCTATTAACCAAGTTTGCGACGGAAAGCGGTCAACAAGGTATCAATCTGGAGAAGTTACAACGTATGCAACAATATGCTGAAGCTGATGTTTGCCGGCGTCGCATCCTGTTGAGTTATTTCGGAGAAGCCACTACAGAGGATTGCGGGAACTGTGATGTCTGCAAGAATCCACCCCAACGTTTTGACGGAACTGTGATTGTACAAAAAGCTCTAAGTGCTATCGTCCGTACGGAACAGCAGATCGGCACGAGTATTCTTGTAGATATCTTGCGCGGAAATAATACTCCGGATGTATCGGAAAAAGGCTACCAGCAACTGAAAACTTTCGGTGCCGGACGTGAAGTTCCTGCCCGTGACTGGCAGGACTACTTGTTACAAATGCTACAACTGGGTTATTTTGAAATAGCATACAACGAGAACAACCATCTGAAAATAACAAGCAGCGGTAATGATGTTCTCTTCGGGCGGGCGCAAGCACGGTTGGCAGTAATCCGGCGTGAAGAGTTCGCATCCACCAAAGGACGAAAGAAAAAATCAACCATTCCGGTCAGAGAGCTACCATTGGGGTTACCGAACACGGAAAGTGAAGAACTTTTCGAGGCCCTGCGTGCGTTACGGAAAAGGCTCGCAGATCAAGAAGCACTACCGGCTTATATTGTACTGTCCGACAAGGTATTGCATTTACTCAGCACCGCCCGCCCTATTACAATGGAAGCATTCGGCAATATCAGCGGAATCGGTGAATATAAAAAGAAGAAATACGGGAAGGATTTTGTCGAGTTAATCAAGAAATACGTTTAATACTTGTTGGCGGAATTAATTCATAACCGGAAAGAAACGAATTAATTCATTATTTCAATAGTTTATTTGTTCTAATTTATAACCACCAAAGATTAGTTTTGTAAATACTTGATTATCAAGCGTGTTATAATCAAGCTATCTCAGTATGATACTTAGGGAACCTCAATATGATACTGAGGTACCCTAAGTATCATACTGAGCCCCCCTAAGTATGCGACTGATCTCGCAAATGTTTTGTTTTATAAATATTTATTATTTATATTAGAGGTGCTTATCATATCGGATTATCGTTTTGTTCATAACCCGTGCAGAAAGGAGTCAAATAATATACTAAAGATGCCAACCACTTATCATTTGCATTGCTGTAGCAATCCCCTGAGATCCGCCTGCGGCACTCCAAGAGACATTGCTTTCTCAAAATCCTGCTTTGCCAAATTTTTCTTCTTCTGGGACAGATAGATCTGTCCGCGCATCAGATAGGCTTCCGTCTGCGAAGGATTCAGTTTTAGAGCTTCTTCCAGATCAATCATTGCCAGATCAACATGCTGCATATCCTGTTCTATCCCCGCACGTGCTACGTATAAGGCTGCATCCTGCGGATCTTCTACCAACATCTTATTCAATATCTCCAAGGCTTTCTGTAAGTTTCCATCTTTTTGCTCCAGAGTGGCGAGTCCTAAACGGGCATTATAATTCTGAGGATCAAGCTTCAGTAATCGTTCATAATCTGCCCGGGCAAACTTGAGATCGCGCTGGGTCACATAAATATAAGCACGCATCAGGAGTGCTTCCCGGTTATCCTTTTCCAGATCCAGCACTAAAGAATAGTCTACACGTGCCTGCTCATTCCGTCCCATTTCAAGATTCAGCGCGGCACGATTCAAGAGAATGGGAACAGCCCGTGGAGCAATGTTCAAGGCATACGTGTAGGATTCTAAAGCCTGATCATAATCCCGTTGCCGACGTTGGATAGTACCGAGATTAGAAAACAATAAGGCATTATGCGGATTAGCTGGTTCCAGTTTCAAAGCCTGGCGGATATAATTTTCCGCCTGTGCCAGACTATCTTGTTCCGTACAAGCAATGGCACGGTCCGAAAGTTCCTGGTAGGTTTGGGCAAACACAGGAGATACACCTATTATATATATAAGGAAAGAAAGAACAGACTTCTTCATATTTAATTTATTTAAAGATTATGTTTCGAGGCAGGGAATCATTTGTTTCATTACTTGAAACTGTTAGTTTCATTGCTTGAAACTGCTTGTTTCATTGCTTGAAACTGCTTGTTTCACACCGAGAAACTGTTTGTTTCATCGCTTGAAACAGTTTGTTTCACACGAGGAAACACTTTGTTCCCTAATACGCAACGAAACGTTTAATAAGGATAACTAATCCAGCGGATAAGTTTCAAATGCAAACAGCTCTGTCGACAGATAACGCTCTCCCGTATCAGGCAGAAGAACTACAATCTTCTTATCCGCAAAATCCGGACGTTGTGCCAGCAAGCGCGCTGCATATACAGCCGCACCGGAAGATATGCCCGCCAGTAATCCTTCGGTAGACGCCAACTCGCGTCCGCCACGAATTGCTTCATCATCGGGCACAGGAAGCACTTCATCTACAACAGAGGCATCATAAATAGCAGGAACAAAATTGGCTCCGATTCCCTGAATACGATGCGACCCTGCCACTCCGCCTTCCAGAACAGGAGAAGATTCCGGTTCTACAGCAACAATATACACATCCGGATTATGTTTTTTCAAGGCACGTGCCACTCCGCAGATGGTTCCGCCTGTTCCCACTCCGGCTACGAACACATCCACTTTTCCGTCTGTATCCGTCCAGATTTCTTCACCTGTAGTAAGCGTATGAATCTGTGCGTTAGAAGGATTTTCAAATTGTTGAAGGATGATTGAACCAGGAATAGACGCCCTCAACTCCTGCGCTTTTGCAATAGAGCCTGCCATACCGGTCAATCCATCTGTCAGTACAATTTCAGCACCCAGTGCTTTCAGCAGATTACGACGCTCTATACTCATGGTTTCGGGCATCGTGAGCATCAGGTGATATCCTTTGATTGTAGCAACCATCGCCAATCCCACACCGGTATTTCCACTGGTAGGCTCTATAATCGTCGCACCGGGCTTCAGTGCTCCGCGCGCTTCTGCATCTTCGATCATGGCAAGCGCCACACGATCCTTCACACTCCCAGCCGGATTGAACGCTTCCAACTTTGCGATAATATTCTGTTTCAGTCCATATTTACGACTGTATTCCACTAATTCCATAAGCGGAGTACGACCGATAAGTTCCGTCAGGTTCTTTGCTATTTTTGCCATAACAATCTAATTATTAAATATCCTCACTTGCAGGTATCTTGGTACAAAGATAATGCAAACCGAAAGCAGAATAAAATGAACTCGTTCATTTTTTATGCAGAGGTGCAGCTTATCTTCGTTTCTAAGCAAAGATAGATAAAAAACTATTTCACCGTTCAAGTGTTACATTTCTATCACGTAAATTTGCATAATAAAATTTATATAACTCTTACACCTTATTAAATATATGTCACGCAAACATTCACATCAGCATAGCCATGCCATCAACGCAGAGTCGCTGAACAAGGCATTTATTATAGGCATTGTTCTCAATTTAGCCTTTGTCGTCATAGAGTTCGCAGCCGGCTTCTGGTTCGATTCCCTCGCGCTGCTTTCCGATGCAGGACACAATCTAAGCGATGTAGTTAGTCTCGTGCTGGCATTGCTGGCTTTCCGCCTGGCCAAAGTCAAAGCCAATGAACGCTATACGTATGGTTATAAAAAAAGTACGATCCTGGTATCCCTGCTCAATGCAGTCATTTTGCTGGTAGCCGTAGGCGCCATTGTCATCGAAAGTATTCATAAGCTAAGTAATCCGGCAGTTGTTCCCGGTGGAGCCATTGCCTGGGTAGCGGGTGTGGGTGTACTTATCAATGCATTCACGGCTTTCCTCTTTATGAAAGATAAGGAAAAAGACCTGAACGTAAAAGGAGCTTATCTGCATATGGCGGCAGATGCTTTGGTATCAGTGGGAGTATTAGTGGCAGGTATCGTTATCAGCCGGACCGGCTGGTATATTATCGACCCGATTATCGGTCTGATTGTGGCTGTTGTCATTCTCATCTCTACGTGGAATTTACTGCATGACAGTCTTCGCCTGACGCTGGATGGCGTACCCACAAGTATAGATAGTCAGAAAGTAGTAAAAGCCATCCGTGCCCTTTCCGGCGTTGACGACGTTCACCATATACATATATGGGCCATCAGCACCACAGAGAATGCACTGACAGCCCATATTGTTTTAAAGCAACCGGAAGGTATGCAAGAGGTGAAACACCTCATCCGCCACCGGCTTGAAGATTTCGGCATCGGCCATGCCACCCTGGAGTTTGAAGTTCCGGGTGAACATTGCGAAGCCGTATTTGCCGAAGATTAGCTACGTTTGATATAATCTACCACCCATGCTCCTACTTCTTTGGTACCATACTTCGCACCACCTTCTACCTGAATTTCCGGTGTACGGACGTTAGCATCCAGAGAAGCGTCTACGGCTTTGCGAATCAACGCGCCTTCTTCCAGCAAATTGAAATATTCGAATAACATGGCAGCCGAAAGGATTTGCGCCAACGGATTAGCGATGTTCAAACCTTTAGCCTGTGGCCATGAACCGTGGATCGGTTCGAATACAGGAGTGCTTTCGCCTGTAGAAGCTGAAGGAAGTAATCCCATAGAGCCACTGATTACGGAACCTTCATCCGTAAGGATATCACCAAATGTATTTTCGGTAACCATTACATCAAAGAATTTAGGCTCCTGAATCATCTTCATGGCTGCATTGTCCACGAACATATAGTCCGTAGTCACTTCAGGATATTGCGGTGCCATTTCCTGAGCAATCTGTCTCCACAGGCGTGAAGATGCGAGTACATTGGCTTTATCTACCACCGTGAGGTGCTTATTGCGTTTCATAGCATACTCGAAACCAACTTTCAGAATACGTTCAATCTCCGGACGAGTGTACATATTGGTATCATACGCTTTGTCGTTGTCCTGATACTTCTCGCCGAAATACATACCACCGGTCAGTTCGCGGATACAAAGAAAATCTGCGCCATCCACCAGTTCTGCACGAAGCGGTGATTTATGGAGCAGACATTTGAAAGTTTGTACCGGACGGATATTGGCAAACAATCCCAGTTTCTTACGCATAGCCAGCAGACCCTGTTCGGGACGTACTTTGGCAGTAGGATCATTGTCGAATTTCGGATCGCCTACAGCCGAGAACAAAACAGCATCCGCGTTTTTACAAACTTCATAAGTAGCTTCGGGGAACGGATCGCCCACTTTGTCGATAGCATCTGCACCGCAGATGGCATATTCGTAGTTTACTTTATGTCCGAACTTCTCACATACGGCGGTCATTACGTCCACACCTACGGTGGAAATCTCCGGACCAATGCCGTCACCGGCTAATACTGCAATTTTAAAATCCATTGTTTTCTTTATTTTTTAGGAATTCTTCTATTTTCTTCTGATTCACAAGATTTTTGCGACGATAACGGTCGCCCCACACAAAACCCGCTGTTAGTATAAGGGTATTGATAGCAGAGATGAAATATTCGTCCGCACTCAACTCCCTATCTTTCCAACGCAGAAAGAGATTGAAAGCAAAGAGCAAGACTGCATACAACGCATAACACACCTTCGGATGATTTTCAAAGAATGATATCTTTTTCTCAACAGGGTTCATCATTCTGATTTTTTAAGTTCATAATCATCCTCAATGATATTCAGCATCTTCATTGTCGCCTTAATCGCTGCCTCCGTCTGGTCGGCATCCAATCCGCGTGTACGGAACACTGTGCCGTCATAGCTCCAGGTAATCACGGTCTGCACAAAAGCATCGGTACGCCCACCGGGAGGGATGGTTACGGCATAGTTCGTCAGCATGGGGAATTTGCGTCCCAACGTCACCTTATAAATCTTACGCAGAGCACGTACAAAAGCATCATACTGACCGTCACCGCTGGAACTTTCCTCAAACTCCTGTCCGTTGATTTCAATCTTCAGCGTAGCCATCGGCTTCAGACCGTAAGCAAGATTCACGATGTATGTCTTCAGTTTCACTTTCTCATTCATCACTCCGTGCTTCAGTACATCCGAAACTATATAAGGCAAATCTTCCTGGGTAACCAGCTCTTTCTTGTCACCCAACTCGATAATCCGTTCCGTCACCTTACGCATGGAATCCTCATCCAGCGTCAGTCCCAGGTCTTCCAGATTCTTACGGATGTTCGCCTTACCACTGTTCTTGCCCAGTGCATACTCCCGCTTGCGCCCGAAACGCTCGGGCAACAGGTCGTTGCAATAAAGGTTACTCTTATTGTCTCCATCTGCATGTACTCCCGCTACCTGCGTGAACACATTTTCACCTACAATCGGTTTATTGGCGGGTATAGCGATGCCCGAATAAGATTCAACCACCCGGCTGACTTCATTCAGACGCCCTTCGTCAATGTTAGTGATAGCATTGAAATGATCTTTCAGAATAGCCTGCACACTGGACAACGGCGCATTACCGGCACGTTCGCCCAGACCGTTGATCGTGGTATGAAGTCCCTTCGCGCCACTCAGCACGGCGGCCAGCACATTGCTCACTGCCAGGTCGTAGTCATTATGCGGATGGAAATCGAAGTGAGCATGCGGATAGCGCTTCACCATCTTCCGCATATATTCGATGACCTGCAACGGATTCAGCACACCCAGTGTATCAGGCAACATATACCGTTTGATATTCGTGTGCATCAGTGCATCCACCATCTGGAAGACATACTCCGGAGAATCTTTCATCCCGTTGCTCCAGTCTTCCAGGTAAATATTCACTTCCATATCCTGCTCATTGGCATAATTCACTACGCCAATAATATCCTCGATATGTTCTTCAGGGGTCTTTCTCAACTGACATGTGCAATGCTTCAGCGAACCTTTGCACAGAAGATTAATGACGCGGCAACCGGTAGCGTGTATCCAGTCTACCGACGTATGCCCGTCTACGAAACCCAACACCTCCACCCGGGGCAACAGATTACGCCGTGCCGCCCAGTCACATATCATCTTGACTGCGTCGAACTCACCGTCCGAAACCCGTGCCGAAGCCACTTCCACCCTGTCTACTTTCAGTTCTTCCAGTAGCAGACGGGCTATCATCAGCTTTTCATGGGGGACGAACGACACACCGCTGGTTTGCTCACCGTCGCGGAGCGTGGTGTCCATGATTTCTATTTGGGGCTGTTTATACTTCATTTTCTATTTTCCCAAGCTTCTATTTTATCTTTATTCTCTACCAGGAAATCGATGTCATCCAAGCCATTCATCAGGCAATGTTTCTTGTAAGCATTGATTTCGAAAGTCTCACTTTTGCCTGTTGCCTTGTTGGTGATTGTCTGTTCCGGCAGGTTCACCACTACCTCCGTTTTCGGATCGGCGGCAATGGAATCAAACAATTCTTTCAGGAACGGTTCGCTCACCACTACAGGCAATACGAAATTATTCAGTTCATTATTCTTGTGAATATCCGCAAAGAAACTGCTGACTACCACGCGGAAACCATAATCTGCAATGGCCCATGCCGCATGCTCGCGGCTACTGCCCGAACCGAAGTTCTTCCCGGCCACAAGCACCTGTCCGCTATAGGTCGGATCGTTCAAAACGAAAGAGTCGATTTTGTTTCCTTGCTTGTCATACCGCCAGTCGCGGAACAGATTCTCTCCGAAGCCTTCTTTCGTCGTAGCTTTCAGAAAACGTGCAGGGATGATTTGGTCTGTATCCACATTCTCCAATGGGAGGGGGACACAAGTACTGGTGATGATATTGAATTTCTGTTTCATTGTCCTATTATTTTAATATCGTTTTATTATCTTCCAGCAACGGGAAAACCGGCTGAAAATGGATTTTACCCCCGCTACAGCACATTCTGGAGGGGGTGGTGATGACATGCGCTTCTCATGGGTGATGACATGCGCTTCTCATGAGTGGTGACATGCGCTTCTCATGAGGGGTGACATGCGCTTCTCATGGGTGGTGACATGCGCTTCTCATGAGGGGTGAGATACGTATGTCTCTGTGAGTCCGGATACGGATAAACTATTTTTACCTCCGGCAGAAACATCATCCAATCAGTTCTCTCGGATCCGTAATCACTCCCGTCACTGCCGCCGCAGCCGCTACCAGCGGACTGGCAAGCAACGTGCGTGAACCCGGTCCCTGACGACCTTCAAAGTTACGGTTACTTGTAGAAACCGCATACATTCCGGCAGGCACCTTATCATCATTCATTGCCAGACAAGCCGAACATCCCGGCTGGCGGATAGCAAAACCTGCTTCCTCCAATACTTTATCCAAGCCTTCTTCACGAATCTGTGCATCTACCATCCACGAACCGGGCACCAACCAGGCAACCACATGTTCCGCCTTCTTATGCCCCTTCACTAACGAGGCGAAAGCACGGAAATCTTCAATACGCCCATTCGTACAAGCACCCAAAAACACATAATCTATCTTCTTGCCCAATACTCCCTCACCGGGTTGGAAGCCCATATAATCCATTGATTTCAGGAATGAAGCTTTTGCAGCCTCTCCCATTCCGTCAGTCGTGGGAATGTGCTGCGTGATGCCCATGCCCATACCCGGATTTGTTCCGTATGTAATCATCGGTTCGATATCTGCCGCATCAAAATGCACTTCTTTATCAAACGTAGCATTCTCATCACTCTTCAACGTCTTCCAGTATGCCAACGCCTTCTCCCATTCCTCACCTGCCGGAGCATATTCACGGCCTTTGATATATTCGAATGTCACTTCATCCGGTGCCACCATACCACCACGTGCACCCATTTCTATACTCAGGTTGCACAGCGTCAGACGTCCTTCCATAGTCAGACTGCGAACTGCTTCTCCGGCATATTCCACAAAATAACCGGTTGCACCACTCGTTGTCATTTTAGACATCATATAGAGAGCAATATCTTTTGCCGTCACACCTTTACCCAGTTTTCCGTCCACTGTGATGCGCATCGTCTTCGGGCGTGTCTGCAAGATACATTGTGAAGCCATTACCATTTCGACCTCACTTGTACCGATGCCAAAAGCCACTGCTCCCATCGCACCGTGCGTTGAAGTATGCGAGTCACCACATACAATCGTCATTCCCGGTAATGTCAAGCCTCTTTCCGGACCTACCACATGGATGATACCATTCTTCTTATGTAGCATGCCGAAATGTGTCAATCCAAAATCTTCCGCATTCTTGGCCAGTGTATCCACCTGTGTTTTGGAGATCGGATCTTCAATCGGCTTGTCCTGGTCGTGGGTCGGTGTGTTATGGTCGGGCATACAAACAATCTTTTCCGGACGGAAACATTGGATACCGCGTGCGCGCATTCCCGCAAAAGCCTGCGGACTGGTTACTTCATGGCAATAAAGCCGATCTATATATAACTGTGTGGGACCATCTTCCACTTGCTGAACCACATGGGCATCCCAGATTTTATCAAATAATGTATTCATATCTTTTAGTTGTTAGCTACAAGCTACGAGCTACAAGAGCCCTTCGGTATAACTTGTAAACTGTTCTTTTATTCCTAATATTAATTATTAAAACACATAACCACTACTCGTAGCTCGTAGCCTGTAGCCCGTAACTACTTGAACTTATTGATACAATCGATATAAGCTTCTACCGATGCGGCAATAATATCCGTATTCGCACCGAAACCATAATAGATATGATTGTCATATTCCACCTGCATGTGTACCTTACCCATATCATCACTACCTTTGCTGATAGCCTGGATCGTAAATTCCTTCAGTGTCATATGGCGATCAATGATCTTCTTCAAAGCCTTTATCGCTGCATCTACCGGACCGTTTCCACTGGCAGCCGCTTCAAACTTCTCACCGGAGATATTCAGTCCCAGACTGGCAACCGAACGTACACCTACTCCACTGGTCACTTGCAGATATTCCAGTTTCACGCGGTGGTTCTGTGTACGGTCTGCACCGGCAAGCACTAGTATATCATCATCATTAATATCTTTCTTCTTATCCGCCAATTTCAGGAAAGCTTCATATACCTTGTCCAGTTGTTCCTGTTCAAGATCCACGCCCAATACCTGCAAACGATTTTTCAAAGCAGCACGTCCGCTACGGGCAGTCAATACGATAGAATTATCGTCGATACCCACATCGTGCGGGTCGATGATTTCGTAAGTCTGCACATTCTTCAACACACCATCCTGATGGATACCCGATGAGTGTGCAAAGGCATTGCGACCTACGATAGCCTTGTTAGGCTGCACCGGCATGTTCATCAAACTTGAAACCATGCGGCTTGTCGGATAAATCTTCTGTGTATTGATGTTCGTTTCAATTTCAATATCTTTATGGCATTTGATAATCATAGCCACTTCCTCAAGTGAAGTATTACCTGCGCGTTCACCGATACCATTGATAGTAACCTCTACCTGGCGGGCACCATTCAGTACACCGGCCATCGTATTTGCAGTAGCCATTCCCAGGTCATTATGACAGTGTGTAGAGAGGATCGCTTTTTCAATACCACTCACATGCTCCATCAAATACTTGATCTTCGCTCCATATTCATCCGGCAGACAGTAACCGGTCGTATCCGGGATGTTCACTACTGTAGCCCCCGCTTTAATTACAGCTTCCACCACACGAGCCAGATATTCATTGTCCGTACGACCTGCATCTTCTGCATAGAACTCCACATCATCCACGTAACGGCGGGCATACTTCACGGCAGCTACTGCACGCTCGATGATTTCCTCACGATTGGAATTGAATTTATACTTGATATGCGAATCCGATGTACCGATACCTGTATGAATACGTTTGTGCTTGGCAAACTTCAGAGCATCCGCAGCTACATCTATATCTTTTTGTACCGCACGGGTCAATGCGCAAATAGTAGGCCATGTCACCGCTTTGGATATTTCAATAACAGAGTTGAAATCTCCCGGACTGGAAATCGGGAATCCGGCTTCAATAACATCCACGCCCAGCAGTTCCAATGCCTTTGCTACCTGAATCTTTTCCACTGTATTCAATTGGCATCCCGGAACCTGCTCGCCATCGCGGAGCGTTGTGTCGAAAATAAATAACTTGTCACTCATTTCTTATAGTTTTTATAAATTATTGCCATTAAAAAAAGCCTTTCACACTTGGAAGTGAGAAAGGCTTTCGAATATCCTAATCGTTACATATATTCACGCACAGCACTCACTTCCACTAAACCTTGCCAGTAGAATAATAATACCACACAGTAGAATATATGTAAAGTTCTGTATCATTTTTATCTTCTTGTTTTTATTATGACGGTGCAAAGGTATAGATAATTTCGTAGCATACAAACAAATTCGTTACTTTTTTCTCTAAAAATGCATCATTTTATAAGTTTGTTATCAAATAACTCTATAAAGTATAACAAAAAGGGGGATACATGATGTGAGGGCACTGAAAAAGTTCCCCACTTGTAATAAGTCTCTCCCTAATAC
>NZ_CBVI010000016.1 GCF_000513195.1 Bacteroides timonensis
ACTCTTAAAGGAAACATAAATATGGATGCTAAGTTCTTAATTAGAGCAAGAGAAAGCAGATGAAGCATTTGGTTATAAAGCAGGCTTATTTTACCTTTGCGGCAAAGAGACAATAGAATGAACACAACCAATGAAATAACCGCCACTTATCAGCGCATCGCTGAAGAAGGACGTTCGGAATTAAATAAAGTACAAAACAAGATTTACCGCATAGGCTCACTGCGATTATTGTTATTTGTTGCAGGAATTGCGGGAATTATATATTTCTGGTCATCAGGCTGGATAGTATTGATAGGGATCATTGCCGTTACACTTCTGCCTTTTATCCTGTTGATAAAGTATCACAACCGGCTGTTTCACCGGAAAGATTATCTGGAAAAAAAGATAGCAATCAATGAACAAGAACTTTCGGCGCAGAATTATGACACATCCTCTTTTGAAGACGGAACAGAATTTATCAATCCGGCACACCTGTACAGTTATGACCTGGATGTGTTTGGTCCACATTCTCTTTTTCAGTATATAAACCGTACCTGTACGCAACTTGGAAAAAGCTTGTTAGCCAATTGGCTGGGTACGCATCTGGTAAATAAGAAAGAGATAGAATCCCGACAGGAAGCCATTCGCGAACTGGCATCGGAATTGAACTTTCGACAAGAATTCCGTATTCTGGGACTGCTCTATAAAGGAAAAGCTGCTGATGAAGATGAATTAAAGGCATGGGCTAAGAGTCCCAGTGTCTTCCGGAAGAATATTTTCTTTCGCATGCTACCGCTATTGGCGGGTGGAATAAATATCTTATGTATAGCATTGGCTATTGCAGGCATTATTCCGCTCACAGTTTTCGGTATTCTATGGTTATGCTTTGTTTTTGCTAGCTTTTGCTTCACTAGTAAAATCACTAAAATGCAAGCTGTCTACGGAAAGAAGCTACAGATATTAGCAACGTATGCCAATCTGCTCCGACTTATAGAGAACCAACCCATGAAAAGTCCGATATTGAAGGAAGTGAGAGAGTGGATCGGTGATGAAAAACAGACGGCTTCTCACTCCATCCAGCGTCTAAGTAAGCTTATGAACGAACTCGATCAGCGAAACAACGCCTACATATATGCCACCCTCAACGGATTATTCTTCTGGGAAATCCGCAAAATCATACAAATTGAAGGATGGAAAGAGCAATATGCTTCTGAACTGCCACGCTGGCTGACAGCTATCGCTCACATGGATGCACTGTGTTCACTGGCCACATTCGCCTATAATCATCCAGATTACTCCTACCCTATTATTAGCACCCGGTCTTTCAGCCTCCGCGCCGCATCTATGGGACATCCACTGATGAACCGCGACAAATGTGTACGCAATGACATTGATATAGAAAAACGGCCTTTCTTCATTATTATCACCGGAGCAAATATGGCAGGCAAAAGTACGTATCTTCGTACGGTAGGCATCAACTATTTGCTAGCTTGCATCGGCACCCCCGTTTGTGCCCGGAGTATGGAACTGTATCCTGTTCAGCTCATCACCAGTCTGCGCACCAGCGACTCCCTGAATGATAACGAATCCTATTTCTTTGCAGAACTGAAACGTCTGAAACTTATCATCGACAAACTGCAAGCCGGTGAAGAGTTTTTCATCATCCTTGATGAGATTCTAAAAGGCACCAACTCCATGGATAAGCAAAAAGGCTCGCTCGCCCTTATCAAACAATTCATGACTTTACAGGCAAATGGTATCATCGCTACTCACGACCTGATGCTCGGCACGCTTGCCGACATTTATCCTGATGACATCCATAATTACCGATTCGAAGCCGACATCACAGGTAATGAACTGACCTTTTCTTATCGTCTGCGCGAAGGAGTAGCTCAGAATATGAATGCCTGTTTCCTGATGAAAAAAATGGGGATAGCCGTTACCGACTGATCCCCATAACTTCAAAGTTAAGTCCAGAAACCCTGAGGGTTAGTTCACTTTGCACTTCGCCAAGAAAGCCGATATGGTTGCTGCGTCATTCCCTGTATAATAATGTACAGAGGTTACTGGAGTGTATGTATAAGGCACAAACTGGAACAGCTGAACGGCTGCAAATTTATTATCTTGAGAAAGTATAACATCCAAACGTACATTACCGCTTCCTTCACTCTTTACACCTTCTTCAATAGAAAGTTGGCCTTTTTCAATCATCTCTTTCAACTTACCCATGTGTTTCAAATCGAAGAACACACTGCGTTCCTTAGTAATACTTCCTGTCGGAATATATACCACTTCTTTAGATTTCCAGAACAAACGGAATATTCCTAAGAGGAAAAATGCCGTACCTAACACCATCAACAACATACTAAGCGTAGATGAGCGGTCAGTTACTTCAAAAGTTGATACGAATACAAGGATACCTAACAGCAGCATTGCCACTGAAAGAATTAGTCCGGAGACACTTGTGCGTTTTGCGATATCGGGGTGTGTAGACGCAAAAATAGTTGCGTCAATTGCTTGAGTTGCCATAATTTAAATCGTTTAAAATGAATAAAAGTTTAACTGATAAAACATACCAATAATCACCTCGTACAGTCTATGACCATATAAGGCAAAAAAATCTAAATTCATTAAACGTCTAAATGATAATTCGCCTGAGCGTAAATACATAATATTCACACGCAGGATGGCAGCGATAAGAGGTACTGGTATCAAATAACTTCGAGCGATGCAATGACAATACATCGTCACGATGAGCCAGCCGCTCTATCATGTCTTTTAACGAAAGGATATATTCTGTTGTATACGAACGTTGCGCACGTGAAAAGGTGAGCAACTGAGTAGTTCCAGCGGAACTTGCAAGTTCTGCATCTGACAAGTATGGCAGTTTAGGAGCCGGAATATAACTTCCTTGCCGAACATCATTTCGCTGTGTATTCCCCTCTTCTCCTAAACTAACTTGAGCGGCAATAACCATTTCATCTACCGTCTGTACGGTAAATGCATCACTCACACTTCCACAAAAGGCAGTAGCAAGGACCAGGAATAATATCACCTTTAGAAACTTTGCCATATCTATCTGCAAAGATAACAGTTTGTTTCATTTAATTGTTTAATAGTAGAACCTTTTAATGAATGTTTAGGAAAGATATATCTTCTTTCCTCCCAAAATATCCGAATGCAGAGTAAAAAAAGCCGTCCCTTTCACAAGAGACGGCTTTTATATTGAAAAGAATAGTCGATTTATTCAGCTTTAGCTTCTTCAGCTTTTGCCTCTTCAACTGCCGGTGCTTCAGCAACCGGAGCTTCTGCCGGAGCAGCAGCTTCAGTAGCTGCTTTCTTAGAACGGCGGGTACGAGTAGCTTTCTTAGCAACCTTTTCCTTAGCCATGTTTTCGTTGTAATCAACGAGTTCAATAAAGCACATTTCAGCATTGTCACCTAGACGGTGTCCTGTCTTGATGATACGAGTATAACCACCCGGACGGTCAGCAATCTTCACAGAGATTTCCTTGAACAGTTCCGTTACAACTTGCTTGTCTTGCAGATTGCTGAATACAACACGACGAGAGTTAGTCGTGTCATCCTTTGACTTTGTAATCAAAGGCTCAACAAACTTCTTCAGAGCTTTAGCCTTTGCAACAGTCGTAGTGATTCTTTTGTGCTTAATCAAAGAACATGCCATGTTAGATAACATCGCGTTTCTGTGAGAAGCAGTACGACCTAAATGATTGAATTTCTTATTATGTCTCATTTTTTATTCTTTATCTAATTTATATTTAGAAATATCGGTTCCAAACGAAAGATTCAGACTTTCCAGCAAATCATCAAGCTCAGTAAGCGATTTCTTTCCGAAGTTTCTGAATTTCAGCAAATCCGTCTTATTGAATTGTACCAAATCACCCAATGTTTCTACATCGGCAGCTTTCAAGCAGTTGAGGGCACGAACCGATAAGTCCATATCAACAAGTTTAGTTTTCAACAATTGACGCATGTGCAATACTTCTTCATCAAATTCTTCATTGCCATCCACATCATTGCTTTCCAATGTAATCTTCTCGTCAGAGAAGAGCATGAAGTGATAAATCAGAATCTTTGCAGCTTCTTTCAGCGCTTCCTTCGGATGAATAGAACCGTCGGTAGTAATCTCAAGTACCAATTTGTCGTAGTCCGTCTTTTGTTCAACACGGAACGGTTCAATCTGATACTTCACATTACGTATCGGTGTATAAATGGAATCGATAGGAATTACGTTAACATCCGTGCAATATTCGCGGTTTTCATCAGCCGGAACATATCCACGACCTTTGTTAATCGTAATATCGATTTGCATAGTTGCTTTAGAATCTAAATGACAAATAACTAATTCAGGATTTAACACTTCAAATCCAGTCAAATACTTACCTATGTCACCTGCTTTAAATTCACTAGAATTTTCGATTGTAATACTTACTTTCTCACTTTCGAATTCTTCAACTACTTGCTTGAATCTCACCTGTTTCAGATTCAAGATAATGTTAGTAACATCCTCTTTAACTCCCGGTACGCTAGAGAACTCATGCTCAACACCATCTATTTTGATAGTAGTGATAGCAAAACCCTCTAATGACGAAAGCAGGATGCGGCGTAGCGCATTACCAACGGTAATACCAAAACCGGGCTCCAACGGACGAAATTCGAATTTACCGAATCTAGAATCCGCTTCCAACATTAATACTTTATCAGGTTTTTGAAATGCTAATATCGCCATGAAATTAATTATTTTATTTAGAATACAATTCTACGATCAAATGCTCTTTAATGTTTTCAGGAATGTCTGCTCTTTCAGGTACATGCAACAATTTACCAACCTTAGAGTTATCATCCCATTCCAACCAAGGATATTTGCTGTGGTTAAAGCCAGCCAGTGAATTAGCAATTACTTCCAAAGATTTAGATCTTTCACGAACACCAATTACCTGACCCGGTTTTACTGCAAATGAAGGAATATTTACCACTTCACCATCCACAGTAATATGCTTGTGACCCACCAACTGACGAGCAGCTGCACGAGTAGGAGCAATACCTAAACGGAATACAATGTTATCAAGACGACCTTCGAGCAACTGAAGCAGAATTTCACCGGTAATACCTTTAGCTGTTTCTGCCTTTTCAAACAGGTTGCGGAATTGTTTCTCTAAAACTCCATAGGTGTATTTGGCCTTCTGTTTCTCACGAAGTTGAACACCATACTCAGAAGTTTTTCTTTTTCTGGAATTACCGTGTTGTCCGGGGGGATAGTTCTTCTTTGACAATACTTTATCTGCTCCGAAGATACCTTCACCGAATTTACGGGCTATTCTTGATTTTGGTCCAGTATATCTAGCCATTTCTTTTAAATTTTAATTGTTTTATTCATGAACTCAATTTGTTGCAGCCGCGATTACAGAGAGAAATTAATGTAATCCAAAAACAAAATCAAGATCATTTTTATTAAAGGTAAATCTTAAACTCTACGTCTTTTCGGAGGACGACAACCATTATGTGGAAGCGGAGTTACATCAACGATTTCAGTAACTTCGATACCTGCACCGTGAATAGTTCTAATAGCAGACTCACGTCCGTTACCTGGACCCTTCACATATGCTTTTACCTTTCTCAGGCCAAGATCAAATGCTATCTTCGCACAATCCTGGGCAGCCATCTGTGCTGCATAAGGAGTGTTCTTCTTAGAACCTCTAAATCCCATTTTACCAGCAGATGACCAAGAAATAATCTGCCCTTCACTGTTTGCAAGAGAAACAATAATATTGTTGAAAGATGAATGAACATGCAACTGTCCATTAGCGTCAACTTTCACATTTCTCTTCTTTGCTGCAACTGTTTTTTTTGCCATATCAACAATTATTATTTAGTAGCTTTTTTCTTATTTGCAACGGTTTTCTTTCTACCCTTACGAGTACGAGCATTATTCTTTGTGCTCTGTCCTCTTACAGGCAAACCGATACGATGACGTACACCACGGTAACAACCAATATCCATCAAACGTTTGATGTTCAATTGAACTTCCGAGCGAAGGTCACCTTCTACTTTAAATTCTGCACCAATGATCTCACGAATCTTGGCAGCTTGATCGTCCGTCCAGTCTTTCACCTTCAGGTCTTTATCTACACCAGCTTTATCCAAAATCTTTGCTGAACTACTACGACCTATTCCATAGATATAGGTCAACGCAACTTCACCTCTCTTATTCTGAGGCAAATCGACACCAACTATTCTTATAGCCATATACTAAATTATTTTTTTTGCAAAAATAATAATATTATCCTTGACGTTGTTTATACTTAGGATTTTTCTTGTTAATAACATACAAACGGCCATTGCGTCTAACGATCTTACATTCTGGCGTACGTTTCTTTAAAGATGCTCTTACTTTCATATCTTAATTTTATTTATATCTAAATACAATTCTTCCTTTCGATAAATCGTAAGGAGACATTTCGACTCTTACTTTATCCCCCGGCAGGATTTTAATGTAATGCATTCGCATCTTACCGGAAATATGTGCAGTAATCTCATGTCCGTTTTCTAATTCAACACGAAACATTGCATTAGACAATGCTTCAACAATAACTCCATCTTGTTCTATTGCAGATTGCTTAGCCATATTATTTTTTTAAATTGCTTTATCTCCTAATACTTCTTCTATGAACTCAAACGATGATAAGATATCAGCTTTACCAGTGCCAACAGCCACTGTATGCTCAAAATGAGCTGCATACTTCCAATCCTTAGTTCTCACCGTCCAACCATCACGCTCCATTACTATTTGGCGACTACCTTGCGTAATCATTGGTTCAATAGCAATACAAAGACCTTTCTTTAACATAGTTCCATAACCACGTTTTCCATAATTAGGAACCTGAGGATCTTCGTGCATCTCTTTACCTATACCATGACCAACAAACTCACGCACTACACCGAATGAATTGGACTCACAATGTTCTTGTATTGCATATCCAATATCACCCAACCGTTTTCCTTGAACGGCATTTTCTATTCCGATGTATAATGCCTCTTTAGTAACCTTCAGTAATTTGCGAACTTCCTCATCTACTTCTCCTACACAAAATGTATAGGCAGAATCACCACAAAACCCATTCATATAAGTACCACAATCAACCGATACAATATCACCTTCTTTCAGTACTATATCTCCAGGAATACCATGTACCACCTGTTCATTGACCGATGTACACAACGAAGCTGGAAATGGATCACCATATTGATTTGGAAAACCTTTGAAAGTAGGAACAGCACCATGATCTCTGATAAACTCTTCCGCTACTTTATCCAGTTCCTTTGTAGTAACTCCCGGCCCTACCAGTTTTGCAACTTCAGCCAATGTCCTCCCGACAAGCAAATTACTCTCACGGAGCAGCTCTATTTCATCTTCCGTTTTAAGAAATATCATCTTATAAAAAGATTAATATGCAGCTACATTACTACGTCCTTTAATACGACCAGATTTCAACAGACCGTCATAATGTCTCATCAACAAGTGACTTTCAATCTGCTGGAGTGTATCAAGAACCACACCTACAAGAATTAACAAAGATGTACCGCCGAAGAATTGAGCAAATTCAGCTTTCACACCAAAAATACCAGCAAACGCTGGCATAATAGCTACCAAAGCCAAGAAGAAAGAACCAGGCAATGTTATACGAGACATAATATCATCAATATATTCGGCTGTCTTCTTTCCCGGCTTGATACCCGGAATGAAACCATTATTTCTCTTCATATCCTCAGCCATCTGAGTCGGGTTAATCGTAATTGCAGTATAAAAATACGTAAACAGTATAATCATTATTGCAAATACGAAATTATACCAGAAGCTTGTATGATCAGTAAATGCACGTACAAAACCGCTCACATGATCTACATTTGAAAAACCAATAAAGGTGATAGGGATAAACATAATTGCCTGAGCAAAGATGATAGGCATTACACCAGCTGCATTCACTTTCAAAGGAATGTATTGTCTTGCACCACCATATTGTTTGTTTCCTACAATTCTTTTAGCATATTGTACAGGAATTTTTCTTGTACCTTGCACCAACAAAATTGCAGCTGCAATTACCAGCAACAGGAATACGATTTCAATTAAGAACATAACCAAACCACCTGTCTTATCAGTCATACGGGAAATTAATTCCTGGAATAAGGACTGAGGCAAACGGGCAATAATACCGATTAAGATGATAAATGAAATACCATTACCGATACCCTTATCAGTGATTCTCTCACCAAGCCACAAAATAAACATACTACCAGCTGCCAAGATAATGGTAGAGGTAATCATGAACAGAGTCCAATCTAATGAAGCATTTAAGGAAGGACCGGCCTGCATTTTAAGATTGAGCAAATAAGAAGGAGCCTGAACCAACAAAATAATAATCGTCAAATAACGAGTATACTGGTTCATTTTTCTTCTACCACTCTCACCTTCACGTTGAAGTTTCTGGAAATACGGAACCGCAATCCCCAACAACTGAATAACGATTGAAGCAGAGATATAAGGCATAATTCCTAACGCAAAAATAGATGCATTAGAGAATGCTCCTCCCGAAAACATGTTTAATAAGGCTAAGAGGCCCTCGCTTGTTTGTTGATGCAATTGTGTCAACATAGCCGGATTAATACCAGGCAGTACGACATACGAGCCAAAACGGTAGATTGCCACAAACAATATGGTAATGAGGATCCGTTGTCTCAGATCCTCAATTTTCCATATATTCTTTAATGTTTCAATAGCTTTTCTCATCGAATTAGAGTTTTACTACACTTCCACCAGCAGCTTCAATGGCAGCAATAGCAGTCTTAGAGAATGCATGAGCTTGCACATCCAACTTTGTAGTCAAAGTTCCATTACCTAATACTTTCACCAACTGATTTGAAGAAATAAAACCAGCAGCGATAAAGTCATTAATTCCAACTGATTCCAACTTCTTAGCTTCAGCAAGTTTCTGAATTGTATCCAAGTTGATAGCCTTATACTCTACACGATTAATGTTCTTAAAACCAAATTTAGGAACACGACGTTGGAGAGGCATCTGACCACCTTCAAAACCGATCTTCTTAGAATAACCAGATCTTGATTTAGCTCCCTTATGACCTCTGGTAGAAGTACCTCCCAAGCCAGAACCTGGACCGCGTCCAATTCTCTTTCTTGTTTTAGTAGATCCTTCTGCAGGTTTTAAATTACTTAAGTTCATATTGTAATTCGTTTTATATTCAACAAATAATTACTTAACAATGGTAACCAAGTGTTTAACCTTATCCACCATTCCAAGAATTGAAGGAGTACACTCGTGTTCAACCACACGATTCAACTTACGAAGTCCCAGTGCATCGAGAGTTCTTTTCTGATCAGCCGGAGCACCAATTCTACTTTTAACTTGTTTAATCTTTATAGTCGACATATATTCCTCCTTATCCTCTAAATACTTTTTCAATACTAATTCCTCTGTTTTGAGCAACCATACGTGCGTCACGCATTTCACCCAACGCCAGAATAGTAGCCTTCACCAAGTTGTGTGGATTAGAAGATCCTTTTGACTTAGCCAAAACGTCTGTAATACCAACACTTTCAAGTACTGCACGCATTGCACCACCGGCAACTACACCTGTACCATGAGAAGCAGGCTTGATGAATACTTCCGCGCCACCAAACTTAGCGGACTGTTCGTGAGGAACAGTACCTTTCAGTACAGGTACTTTCGTCAGATTCTTCTTAGCTGATTCAACACCCTTAGCAATAGCAGCGGTAACTTCACCAGCTTTACCAAGACCCCAACCGATGATACCTTCTTCGTTACCTACAACAACAATTGCAGAGAAACTAAAAGTTCTACCACCTTTGGTTACTTTGGTTACACGATTGATAGCAACCAAACGGTCTTTTAGTTCTATATCGTTTGTAATCTTAACTCTATTATTAATTGCCATAATGATTAAAATTTAAGTCCACCGTTACGAGCAGCATCAGCTACTTCTTTTACTCTCCCATGATACAAGTAACCATTACGGTCGAAAACAACAGTAGTAATACCTGCTTCCTGAGCTTTTTTAGCAATCAACTCTCCAACCTTTGCAGCTTGTTCTTTCTTTGGCAACTTCTCAGTTATACCCAAAGAAGAAGCAGCAGCCAAAGTCTTACCACCCAAATCGTCGATAAGCTGGACATAGATTTGCTTATTACTTCTAAATACACTCATACGCGGACGTTCAGCAGTACCTGAAATTTTATTGCGTACTCTATATTTGATTTTAATTCGTCTTTCTATTTTTGTTGTCATAACATTCTTATTTTATGTAAATTACTTAGCGCCGGCAGATTTACCTGACTTTCTACGAATTTCTTCACCAACAAACTTAACACCTTTACCTTTATACGGTTCGGGCTTACGGAAAGAACGTATCTTAGAGCAAACTTGACCCAGCAATTGTTTATCGCAAGACTCTAAAATAATAAGAGGGTTCTTATTTCTTTCAGATTTTGTCTCTACCTTAACTTCAGGAGGCAACTGTATGAAGATACTATGCGTATAACCTAAAGACAACTCAATAATATTGCCTTGATTAGAAGCACGATAACCTACACCTACAAGTTCCAATTCTTTTTTATATCCTTCAGATACACCAACAACCATGTTGTGAACCAAAGAGCGGTACAAACCATGGAATGCATGCTTTTGTTTGGGATTATCCAACATTGCATTTTCATTCTCACTCAAAGTCACATGACCATCTTCGATGGCAACATTGATAGCAGGATCTATATATTGGCTAAGTTCGCCTTTGGGTCCCTTCACGGTAACCACATTTTCTTTCAGAGTAATTGTTACTCCAGCGGGAATACTAATGGGTAATTTTCCTATTCTTGACATTGCTAATTCCTCCTATTAATATACATAACACAAAACTTCACCACCTATTTTCAGTTCAGCGGCTTCTTTGTTGGTCATTACACCTTTGGAAGTAGATATTATAGCAATACCCAAACCATTAATAACTCGCGGCATGTCCTTGTAGCCGGTGTACTGGCGCAAACCCGGAGAAGAAATTCTTTCCAGTTTCTTAATTGCGTTTACCTTATTAACCGGATCATACTTCAAGGCAACCTTAATTGTACCTTGAGGACCATCTTCTACAAACTTATAATTAAGGATGTAGCCTTTCTCAAAAAGAATCTTAGTGATTTCTTTTTTCAAATTTGAAGCGGGAACTTCTACAACTCTGTGCTTTGCTTGAATAGCGTTCCGCAACCTCGTCAAATAATCTGCTATTGGATCAGTCATATAATAAAAAATTAAATTAATCAGGCCTACCCTGACAATATTTAAAACAAAAATTACCAGCTTGCTTTCTTAATACCGGGAATAAGACCGTTAGAAGCCATCTCACGGAATTGAATTCTGGAGATACCGAATTGACGGATATATCCTTTAGGACGACCAGTCAACTTGCAACGGTTATGCATACGAATCGGATTAGAATTCTTAGGCAACTCCTGCAATTTCTGTGCAGCTTCAAAAGCTTCAGCAGGGTCACCAATTCTAACGATTTGCTTCAATGCAGCTCTCTTCTCGGCATATTTGGCTACTAATTTAGCACGTCTTACTTCACGTGCTTTCATTGATTCCTTTGCCATATTATCAATCTTTTTTAGCGTTTTTAAACGGTAAACCGAATTCTTTCAACAAGGCATAACCTTCTTCATCTGTTTGTGCAGAGGTTACAAAGGTAATATTCATTCCGAGAATTCTGGTAATACTATCGATATTAATTTCAGGGAAAATGATTTGCTCCTGAATACCAAGAGTATAGTTACCTTTTCCATCAAACTTACTTTCAATACCCTTGAAGTCACGGATACGGGGAAGAGCTACACGAACCAATTTTTCAAGAAATTCGTACATTCTCTCACGACGCAAAGTTACCATAACGCCAATCGGCATTTTCTTACGCAACTTAAAGTTAGCGATATCTTTACGAGAAATGGTTGCAACAGCTTTCTGACCTGTGATAGCAGTCATTTCATTAATTGCCACTTCGATAATCTTCTTATCAGCAACAGCCATACCCAAACCCTGATTGATAACAATCTTCTTAAGTACGGGTACCTGCATCGAAGAAGAATACTGGAACTGTGATTTCAATGCAGGCGCAATACGCTCTACATATTCTTTCTTAAGGCTTGCAGTATTACTCATTACTTAATCTCCTCTCCTGATTTTTTAGAAACACGTGCAATAGTCTTCTTACCGTTTTCACCAATAGTTACTTTACGACTGATACGCGTAGCTTTACCCGTCTTAGGATCTACGGGATTCAAGTTAGACAAATGGATAGAAGCTTCCTGCTTCACAATACCACCCTGAGGGTTCTTTGCATTAGGCTTAGTGCTCTTGGACACCATGTTGACACCTTCAACAATTGCACGATTTTTATCAACAAGAACCTTCAACACACGACCAGTTTTGCCTTTGTCTTCACCAGCATTTACGTAAACTGTATCGCCTTTTTTAATATGTAATTTACTCATTACTTAAATCTTTTACAAAATTAAAGTACTTCAGGAGCGAGTGACACAACTTTCATGTTGGTAGCACGAAGTTCACGAGCTACCGGACCGAAAATACGACTACCTCTAATCTCGCCTGCATTGTTCAACAATACGCAAGCATTATCATCAAAACGTATATAAGAGCCATCGGGACGACGGATTTCTTTCTTAGTACGTACGATCAAAGCTTTAGACACTGCACCTTTTTTAATATCACTTGAAGGAATGACGCTCTTTACAGAAACAACAATCACGTCCCCCACTGAAGCATAACGACGACCCGTACCGCCCAAAACGCGAATACAGAGGGCCTCTTTTGCTCCACTGTTATCACATACTGTAATTCTGGATTCTACTTGTATCATAATTACTTAGCTCTTTCAATTATTTCTACCAATCTCCATCTTTTAGTCTTGCTCAAAGGACGAGTCTCCATAATAAGTACAGTATCACCGATATTGCACTCATTATTTTCATCATGAGCATGGTACTTCTTAGTCTTGCTAACGAACTTACCATATATGGGGTGTTTTTCTTTAAACTTAGCTGCCACTGTAATGGTCTTCTCCATTTTATTGCTCAGCACAACCCCAGTTCTTTCTTTTCTTAAATTTCTTGCTTCCATCAAGCTCATCATTTATTGTTAAGTTCTCTTTGGCGTAATTCAGTTTTCATACGCGCAATAGTCCTGCGTAATTGTTTAATCTGAGCAGGATTGTCCAAAGGAGAAATAGAATGATTCAGAACCATTTGATTATAGTTTGTCACTTCTGCCTCTACTCTTTCTACCAGATCATTGGTAGGTATTTCTTTAATTTCTGCTATTTTCATATCCATTACGCATTTTGATTTTGAATATCATAATCACGTCTTACAACAAACTTAGTTGTAATAGGAAGCTTCTGTGCAGCTAAGCGCAAAGCTTCTTTTGCGATTTCATAAGATACCCCTTCGGCTTCGATAATAATTCTTCCCGGAGTAACAGGGGCAACAAAGCCCTCTGGAGCACCTTTACCTTTACCCATACGTACATCAGCTGGTTTTCTGGTAATAGGTTTATCCGGGAAAATACGAATCCAAATTTGTCCTTGACGTTGCATATATCTTGTCACTGCAATACGAGCAGCTTCGATCTGACGGCCTGTAATCCATTTTGTTTCCAAAGCCTTAATTCCAAAAGAACCGAAAGCCAACTGATTACCTCTCTGGGCAATACCTTTTTGACGGCCTTTTTGTTGTCTTCTGAATTTTGTCTTTTTCGGTTGTAACATAATTCCTAAAAATTCAAATTCGTTTAGCGATTATTTTTCTTTCTTTTGAAGTTCTTTCCGCCATTGTTTCCGCTATTGCTTCCACGACCGCTTTCTTTGCTTTGCGTAAAGTTCGGAGCTAATTCTCTCTTACCGAAAACTTCACCTCTACAGATCCAAACTTTAATACCGAGAAGACCAACCTTAGTCAATGCTTCTGCATGACAGTAGTCAATATCTGCTCTGAAAGTGTGCAACGGAGTTCTTCCTTCCTTATACATTTCAGAACGAGCCATTTCAGCTCCATTCAAACGTCCTGAAATCTGAATTTTGATACCTTCAGCACCCATACGCATTGTATTAGCGATAGCCATTTTAATGGCACGGCGATAGGCAATCTTTCCCTCTACCTGACGAGCGATGTTGTTTGCAACTATAACAGCATCCAACTCTGGCCTTTTCACTTCGAAGATATTGATCTGAATATCCTTATCGGTAACCTTCTTCAACTCTTCTTTCAACTTATCAACTTCTTGGCCACCTTTACCGATAATAATACCCGGACGTGCAGTACAAACGGTAATAGTCACGAGTTTCAGTGTACGTTCAATTACGATTCTTGAGACACTGGCTTTTGCAAGTCTAGCGTTCAAATATTTACGAATCTTGCTATCTTCCAGCAGAGAATCGCCGTAATTATTTCCACCATACCAATTGGAATCCCATCCTCTGATAATTCCTAAACGGTTGCTTATTGGATTAACTTTTTGTCCCATTTACCTTAATTTTGATCTTCGTTATTACTTTTAGAACCAACGAACAACGTTACGTGATTTGAACGCTTACGAATTCTGTAACCTCTACCCTGCGGAGCCGGTCTCATTCTTTTGAGTGTAGCACCACCATCAACAAAAATCTTCGTTACAAATAATTCGCCACTTTCAGCTTTACGTTCGTTTTTCTGCTCCCAGTTAGCAATTGCAGAGCGCAGTAATTTCTCAACTCTGGCAGCTGCTTCTTTTGAAGAAAACTTCAAAACGCCAAGTGCTCTATTCACTTCCATCCCGCGAATCATGTCAGCCACGAGACGCATTTTGCGAGGGGAAGTAGGAACATTCTGCAACTTTGCAAAATACATGGTCTTAAGGGCTTCTTTTCTTTTTTCAGCCGATATTTTTTTTCTTGCTCCCATTATATTTATACTTTATTATTTCAGATAAATCCTGTTATCTTTTCTTATTACCAGCGTGTCCTCTGAAAGTACGAGTTGGAGCAAATTCGCCCAACTTGTGCCCTACCATATTTTCGGTAACGTATACAGGAATAAATTTATTTCCGTTATGAACTGCAACTGTATGGCCTACGAAATCAGGCGAAATCATTGAAGCTCTGGCCCAAGTCTTAACAACAATTTTCTTGCCTGATTCATTCATAGCAAGAACTTTCTTCTCAAGCTTAACGTTAATATACGGACCTTTTTTTAATGAACGACTCATAGTTTACTCAATTAATCAGATTACTTCTTTCTTCTCTCAATAATATACTTAGACGATTGTTTCTTCGGAGCTCTAGTCTTAAGTCCCTTAGCATACAATCCCTTACGAGATCTTGGGTGTCCTCCTGAAGCACGTCCTTCACCACCACCCATTGGGTGATCAACCGGGTTCATCACAACACCACGGTTACGTGGGCGACGGCCCATCCAACGAGAACGTCCAGCTTTACCTGAACTTTCCAATCCATGATCTGAATTACCAACACTACCGATAGTAGCTTTACAAGTGCTAAGTATTTGTCTAACTTCACCTGAAGGCAACTTGATAACACAATATTTACCTTCTCTTGAAGTTAGCTGAGCAAAATTACCAGCCGAACGAACCAAAGCAGCGCCTTGACCCGGACGTAATTCAATGTTATGAATTACAGTACCAACCGGAATATTCTGAAGAGGAAGTGCATTACCAATTTCCGGAGCTGCATTTTCACCTGACATCAAAGTCGCACCTACTTGCAATCCATTGGGAGCAATTATATATCTTTTTTCTCCATCTGCATAAAACAACAAAGCAATACGAGCTGAACGATTCGGGTCATATTCTATTGTTTTAACCACTGCAGGCACACCGTCCTTATTTCTCTTGAAATCTACAATTCTGATAATCTTCTTATGACCGCCACCGATGTAGCGCATAGTCATCTTACCTTCGCTGTTACGACCACCTGAAGACTTCTTGCCATAAACAAGAGATTTTTCTGGTACCCGCGCAGTAATTCCCTCAAAGGTACCAATAATTTTATGTCTTTGCCCCGGTGTTGTGGGCTTAAATTTACGTACTGCCATTTCTTTTAAATATTGCTATAAAAATCAATAGTATCTCCTTCTTTCAACGTAACGATTGCTTTTTTATAAGCACTCGTACGACCATTGATGATACCAGCTTTTGTATAACGGCTTTTATTTTTGCCTGCATACTTAACCGTATTTACATCAACTACCGTAACGTTATATAAGGCTTCAACTTCACTCTTAATTTCCAGTTTGTTAGCATCAGGACGCACAATAAAGCCGAAACGGTTGTTCGCCTTATCAGTAATTGCTGTCATTTTCTCTGTTACTAACGGTTTAATAATAATTCCCATTATTTAAGCCTCCTTTTTACATTAAGATATTGTCAATAGCCGAAAGAGCGCTTTCAGTAAACACAACAACCCCCGCATTCAATACTCTGTAAGTATTTAATCCTGAGACCGTCTGTACATTTGCACTTTCCACGTTACGAGCCGACAAATATACGTTTTTATTTGCTTCTGGTAAAATTACAAGCAGCTTTTTGTCAGAAACTTTAAGTTTTTTTGTCATAGCAACAAAATCTTTCGTTTTCGGAGCTTCAAAATTAAAGTCTTCTACAATAACAACTGCATTGTTCTGAGCTTTATATGCCAAAGCTGACTTACGAGCTAATGTCTTTACTTTTTTATTCAACTTGAAGTAGTAATCTCTAGGTTTAGGACCGAAAGCACGAGCACCACCAACAAGTACCGGTGAATTCATGTCACCACGACGTGCACCGCCACCGCCTTTCTGACGACCGATTTTACGAGTAGAACCACTTATCTCACTTCTTTCTTTTGATTTGTGTGTACCCTGACGCTGATTAGCCATAAATTGTTTTACGTCTAAATAGATAGCATGGTCGTTGGGCTCAATTCCGAAGATAGACTCGTTTAACGTAATCTTTCTCCCAGTGTCTTCACCTTTAATGTTATATACGTTAACTTCCATTATTTTTCAATTATTACGATTGAACCTTTGCAACCGGGAACAGACCCCTTAATCAAAAGAAGGTTGTGATCCGGAAGAACCTTTAATACCTGTAAGTTTTGAACAGTCACTCTGTCGCCGCCAAGTTGACCACCCATACGCATTCCTTTGAATACTTTTGCAGGGTATGAACAGGCACCGATAGAACCCGGTTTACGAGCACGATTGTGTTGACCGTGAGTAGCTTGACCTACACCACCAAAACCATGTCTTTTAACTACACCTTGAAAACCCTTACCTTTAGAAGTTCCGATAACATCAACGAACGTTACATCATTGAACAATTCTACGGTAACAGTGTCACCCAGATTTAACTCTGTTTCAAATTCTTTGAACTCAGCCAAGTGTTTCTTGGGAGTTACTCCAGCCTTCTTAAAGTGCCCCATCAACGGTTTAGTCGTATGCTTCTCCTTCTTATCCTGGAAGCCCAACTGAACAGCTGCATAGCCATCTTTTTCGACACTTTTAACTTGAGTAACAACACAAGGACCTGCTTCGATAACAGTGCATGGTACATTCTTACCCTCGGCACTGAAAACGGATGTCATTCCGATTTTTTTTCCTAATAATCCTGGCATTTCACTTAAAATTTAAATACTAAACTTTGATTTCTACTTCCACACCACTCGGTAACTCCAACTTCATCAGAGCGTCTACAGTCTTAGCAGTTGAGCTATAGATGTCGATCAGTCTCTTATAAGAAGAGAGTTCAAACTGTTCACGCGACTTCTTGTTTACGAAAGTCGAACGGTTCACGGTAAAGATACGCTTGTGCGTAGGGAGAGGAATCGGACCGCTAACGATGGCACCCGTTGCCTTCACCGTTCTTACAATCTTCTCAGCTGATTTATCAACCAAGTTGTGGTCGTAAGATTTCAATTTAATTCTAATTTTCTGACTCATTAGTTTGATTAATTATTAATATTATAACAAGATAAAATTCCGTAGGCTAAGAGTCATTCGCTAGCCTACGGATTCTAAATATTTTAGATCAAATCAGCACGCCCTTTGACTTCTTCCAACACTGCCTTAGCAATAGAGTTAGAAACTTGAGCATGATGAGAATAAACCATTGATGAAGTAGCTCGACCAGAAGTAATTGTACGTAATGCAGTTACGTAACCAAACATTTCTGACAACGGTACCATTGCCTTCACGATACGAGCACCTGAACGACTGGACTCCATACCCTCTACCTGACCACGGCGCTTATTCAAGTCACCGATTACATCACCCATGTTTTCTTCCGGAGTTACAACTTCCAGTTTCATAATAGGCTCCATAAGCACAGGACCTGCCTTAGCGCAGGCACTTTTATATGCCTGGATAGCACAGATTTCGAATGATAACTGATCAGAGTCAACAGGGTGGAAAGAACCATCAAGCAAAGTAACCTTCAGTGAATCCAAAGGATAACCTGCCAACACACCATTCTTCATTGCAGTAGTAAAGCCTTTCTGAACAGACGGAATAAATTCTTTAGGAATATTACCACCTTTTACTTCATCTATAAACTGCAAGCCGCCTTGAGTAAAGTCTTCATCTACAGGGCCAATATTTACGATAATATCCGCAAATTTACCACGTCCACCAGATTGTTTCTTATAAACTTCACGCAAGTTAACTGTCTTCGTGATAGCCTCTTTGTAATTTACCTGAGGTTTACCCTGATTACATTCTACTTTAAACTCACGTTTCAAACGGTCAATAATGATATCCAAGTGAAGTTCACCCATACCAGAGATAACAGTCTGACCTGTTTGTTCGTCAGTCTTCACAGTAAACGTCGGATCTTCTTCAGCCAATTTAGCCAAACCGTTAGACAGTTTGTCCATATCCTTCTGAGTCTTCGGCTCTATTGCGATACCAATAACCGGTTCAGGGAAGTCCATAGACTCCAATACAATCGGTGCATCTTCATCACACAATGTATCACCAGTATGAATATCCTTGAATCCAACACCTGCACCAATATCACCAGCACCGATTACTTCAACAGGATTCTGTTTGTTTGAATGCATCTGGAACAGACGAGACACGCGTTCTTTCTTACCAGAACGAGAGTTATAAATATAAGAGCCTGCTTCAATCTTACCAGAGTAAACTCGGAAGAAAGTCAAACGACCTACATACGGGTCAGTAGCAATCTTAAATGCCAATGCAGAAGTCTTTTCATCATCACTGGGCTTACGATCTTCTTCAGCACCGGTATCAGGATTTGTTCCAACTACATTTTCAGTGTCCAATGGAGAAGGCAAGAATGCGCAAACATAGTCAAGCAGCGTCTGTACACCTTTATTCTTAAATGAAGAACCACACAGCATCGGAACTACAGCCATCTGTACAGTAGCCTTACGAAGAGCTCTCAATACTTCTTCTTCTGTAATAGTAGAAGGATCATCGAAATATTTCTCCATCAAAGCATCGTCAAACTCTGCCACCTTTTCGAGCATCTTATCTCTCCATTCGTTAGCTTCGTCAACCAAATTAGCAGGGATTTCCTCTGCAGTGTAGTCAGCACCCATAGTTTCGTCATGCCAATAGATAGCTTTCATCTTGATCAGATCAACCAGACCTTTGAAAGACTCTTCAGCGCCTATAGGAATAACAATCGGGCAAGGATTAGCACCCAAAACGGCCTTCATCTGGCGAACGACCTCAAAGAAGTCAGCTCCAGAACGGTCCATCTTGTTCACATAAGCAATACGCGGCACATTGTACTTATCAGCCTGGCGCCATACAGTCTCAGACTGCGGTTCAACACCACCCACTGCACAATATGCAGCAACAGCACCATCCAAGATACGCAAAGAACGCTCTACTTCAGCAGTAAAGTCAACGTGTCCCGGAGTATCAATCAAGTTGATCTTATAAGTATCACCTGCATATTTCCAACGAGTTGTAGTAGCAGCAGAAGTAATAGTAATACCACGTTCCTGTTCCTGCGCCATCCAGTCCATTGTAGCAGCACCATCATGTACTTCTCCAATTTTGTGAGTCAAACCCGTATAAAACAGGATACGTTCAGAGGTTGTTGTTTTTCCGGCATCAATGTGAGCCATGATACCAATATTACGCGTCAAATGTAAATCTTGCTTAGCCATTTTTAAATTCCTTTTACTTTAAGTTTTTAATCTATCGGTTATTCTTATAGTATTAGAATCTGAAATGAGCAAATGCACGGTTAGCTTCAGCCATTCTGTGCATATCTTCTTTACGTTTGAAAGCACCACCTTGTTCATTATACGCATCCATAATCTCAGCGGCCAATTTATCAGCCATTGATTTACCACCACGCTTGCGAGCAAAAAGGATCAAGTTCTTCATAGAAACTGACTCTTTACGATCCGGGCGGATTTCAGTAGGAACTTGGAATGTAGCACCACCTACACGACGAGACTTAACTTCAACCTGCGGAGTTACATTATCCAATGCCTTTTTCCAAATTTCAAGGGCTGATTTTTCTTCGTTAGGAAGTTTTGTTTTTACTGTTTCCAGAGCGGCGTAGAAGATTTCATAAGAGGTATTCTTCTTTCCGTCATACATCAGATGGTTTACGAATTTTGAAACCTTTTGATCATTAAACACGGGATCCGGCAGGATAACGCGTTTTTTGGGTTTTGCTTTTCTCATTTGTTTGAAAGAATAATGTTTTTCGTTCTTGGTTGTTTACTTCTTGACTTCTTCAACTCTCCCTCTGGAGAATTTACTCAACCTTTAGCATTTCCAATAAACTAAAACGTAAGTTATTACTTTTAATTTAACTGCTTACAGTGTAAGGCTACTATTTATTTTTTCTTCTTAGCCGGTGCAGCCTGTTGTCCCGGTTTCGGACGTTTAGATCCGTATTTAGAACGTCTTTGAGTACGACCTGCAACACCCGCAGTATCCAATGTACCACGAACAATGTGATAACGTACACCCGGAAGGTCTTTTACACGACCACCACGTACTAATACAATAGAGTGCTCCTGCAAGTTATGTCCTTCTCCCGGAATGTAAGAGTTCACCTCTTTGCCATTGGTCAAACGTACACGCGCAACTTTACGCATTGCAGAATTCGGTTTTTTCGGAGTGGTTGTATACACTCTCACGCAAACGCCACGTCTTTGAGGACATGAATCAAGAGCCGGTGACTTACTTTTCTCCACCAACACCTCGCGTCCTTTTCTTACTAATTGCTGAATTGTAGGCATTTTAATTGTTTTTAATTATATATTATTGTTATATTAATTTCGTAGCTATACACTTTTGGGCTGCAAAAATACGAATAATATTTGAATAATCAATGCACTACAAGTTTTTTTTTGATTTTATGCCTCCCCTTTGAGGTTCGTCATAGGTGGAATTGATTGTTCATCCAACAATCTGATGGAGCCAAATGTACGTTCATATTTACCTATATTTTCTTCCAAAGCACGCAATAATCTCTTTGCATGTTCCGGAGCCAGTACAATACGAGACTTCACACTGGCTTTAGGCATTCCCGGCATTACACGTACAAAATCTACTATAAATTCAGAACTGGAATGTGTGATCACAGCTAAATTAGCATACGTACCTTGCGCAACATCTTCTTTCAGTTCTATTTGTAACTGATTATTCATTTCTCTGTTTTCCATTTTCGTTTTACGATTAAGCTTTTGAGTATTCAAAGGTAAGAATAATATTTTATTCCAAAAACAAAAGAGGAGACATCCTAAAAAAGACACCTCCCCTTTCCTATTTAATAATCAACTGACTGTATTTATTACATTTTATTCTTCAACATCCATTGAATTGTAATCCAGTACCGTCTTCTTATTAGCAAGAATACGGTCATACTCTTCTTTGGAGCCAACAATAATCTTTTCAAACTCACGCTGACCAGTACCTGCGGGTATCAAATGACCACAAATAACGTTCTCCTTCATACCTTCCAATTTATCAACCTTACCGTTGATAGCTGCTTCGTTCAAGACCTTAGTAGTCTCCTGGAATGAAGCAGCAGACATAAAGCTTGAAGTTTGCAGAGCTGCACGCGTAATACCCTGAAGAATCTGAGTAGAAGTTGCAGGGACAGCATCACGTACTTCAACAGGTTTCAAGTCGCGACGTTTCAACATACTATTTTCATCACGCAACTTACGAGCGGTTACAATCTGACCTGGTTGCAGATTCTGGGAATCACCAGCATCAACCACAACTTTTTTACCCCAGATACGATCGTTTTCTTCCATGAACTCCAACTTGTCCACTACCTGTTGTTCCAAGAAGCGTGTATCGCCAGGCTCATCAATTTGAACTTTACGCATCATCTGACGAACAATGATCTCAAAGTGTTTATCATTAATCTTCACACCCTGCAAACGGTATACATCCTGCACTTCGTTCACGATATATTCCTGCACAGCCGTAGGCCCCTTAATAGCAAGAATATCAGCAGGAGTTATAGCACCATCAGACAACGGAGTACCGGCCCGCACATAGTCATTCTCTTGTACCAGAATCTGTTTAGATAACGGTACCAGATACTTCTTAACCTCACCAGTTTTAGAAGTTACAACAATTTCGCGGTTACCACGCTTCACCTTACCCATTGTAACCTCGCCATCGATTTCAGAAACAACAGCAGGATTAGACGGATTACGAGCTTCGAACAACTCAGTTACACGCGGAAGACCACCCGTGATATCACCGGCTTTACCAACGGCACGAGGTATCTTCACAATAACCTCACCAGCTTTCACTTTTTGTCCGTTTTCCACTACTACGTGACCACCCACAGGGAGATTATACGTACGAATCAGTTCGCCATCCTCTGTCATGATATGAGCAGTCGGAACTTTCGTCTTATCCTTGGACTCAATAATGATGATTTCACGCAAACCGGTAGACTCGTCAGACTCTACTTTATAAGTAATATTTTCAATTACGCCTTCAAACTCAATCTTACCTGTAGCTTCCGTTATAATAACAGCGTTAAACGGATCCCAACGGGCAATCATTTTACCTTTTTCTACGACTTCGCCATCAGCAGCATAAAGTGTAGAACCATAGGGCACATTATGAGTAGAAAGAACAATCCCAGTATTTACATCTACAAAACGTACTTCAGCCAAACGGCCTACCACAACTTTTGCAGGTTCACCAGCTTCGTCCACAACGTCTACAGTACGGAGTTCTTCAAATTCCAGGCGTGCCGGATTCTTAGCCATAATACTTGCATTGGCTGCGATATTGGCAGCCGTACCACCGGCATGGAAAGTACGCAACGTCAACTGTGTACCCGGCTCACCGATAGACTGTGCAGCAATTACCCCAACAGCCTCACCTCTTTGAACCATCTGGCTTGATGCAAGGTTACGTCCATAACATTTCGCACAAACACCCTTCTTCGATTCACAAGTCAATACCGAACGTATTTCAACACTTTCTATCGGAGAATCCTGTATCTTCTTAGCTACTTCTTCTGTTATTTCTTCACCACCGGCAACCAACAATTCACCTGTTGTAGGATGAACAATATCATGTACAGATACTCGACCAAGGATACGTTCATACAGCGTAGCAATGATTTCATCATTATTCTTCAAGTCTGTACAAACCAACCCACGGAGTGTGCCGCAGTCTTCTTCATTAATAATCACATCATGAGATACGTCAACCAGACGACGAGTTAAATATCCGGCATCAGCCGTCTTCAACGCTGTATCCGCCAAACCTTTACGGGCACCGTGGGTAGAGATAAAGTACTCCAACACCGAAAGCCCCTCTTTAAAGTTTGAAAGAATCGGGTTTTCAATAATCTGTCCACCTTCTGCACCTGCCTTCTGCGGTTTTGCCATCAAACCACGCATACCAGACAACTGACGGATCTGCTCTTTAGAACCACGGGCACCAGAATCCAGCATCATATATACAGCATTGAATCCTTGGTCATCACTCGAAATGGTCTTCATCAATATATTAGACAGCTCTGAGTTAACATGTGTCCAAATATCAATTACCTGATTATAACGTTCATTGTTGGTAATGAAACCCATGTTATAGTTGTTGATAACTTGCTCAACTTCATCATAACCTTTCTGTACCAATGCCTCTTTTTGTTCCGGGATGATAATATCACCCAAGTTAAATGACAAACCACCCTTAAAGGCCATCTGATAACCTAAGTTCTTGATGCCATCAAGGAAATCAGCAGCTTTAGCCACACCACATACCTTAATTACATCACTAATAATATCACGAAGTGATTTTTTAGAAATAATAGTATTGATATAGCCAGCTTCAGGGGGAACAATTTCGTTAACAATTACACGACCTACTGAAGTATCATGCATCATTACGTCAACTACATTGCCATTCTCATCCACATCCTTTACAACAACGCTGATCGGAGCATGAATATCAACCTTACCCTCATTGTAAGCAATCAAAGCTTCTTCCGGGCCATAGAATATCAAGCCTTCGCCTTTTGCACCCTTACGTAATTTAGTAATGTAGTACAAACCAAGAACCATATCCTGAGAAGGTACAGTAATAGGAGCACCATTCGCCGGATTCAAGATATTATGAGATTGAAGCATCAACATCTGAGCCTCCAAGACAGCTTCATTACTCAACGGCAAGTGAACAGCCATCTGGTCACCGTCAAAGTCGGCATTGAAAGCCGTACATGCCAACGGGTGCAACTGAATAGCTTTTCCTTCAATCATCTTAGGCTGGAATGCCTGAATACCCAAACGGTGCAATGTCGGTGCACGGTTCAACAGTACCGGATGACCTTTCATTACATGTTCCAGAATATCCCAGATAACAGCTTCTTTGCGATCTACAATCTTCTTGGCACTCTTCACGGTCTTTACAATACCACGTTCAATCAGCTTACGTATAATGAACGGTTTGTACAGTTCAGCTGCCATCAATTTAGGAATACCACACTCCCCCATTTTCAGTTCCGGACCTACAACGATAACCGAACGCGCAGAGTAGTCAACACGTTTACCCAATAAGTTCTGACGGAAACGCCCCTGCTTACCTTTCAAACTATCAGAAAGAGATTTCAAAGGACGGTTAGCATCCGTTTTTACTGCACTGGATTTACGTGAATTATCGAACAACGAGTCAACCGCTTCCTGTAACATACGCTTTTCATTACGCAAAATTACTTCAGGAGCCTTTATCTCAATCAATCTTTTCAGACGATTGTTACGAATAATTACGCGGCGATAAAGATCATTCAAGTCAGAAGTGGCAAAACGACCACCATCCAACGGAACCAATGGACGAAGTTCGGGCGGGATAACCGGTACGATACGTACAATCATCCATTCCGGCTTATTGCGTCCGCGAGATGCACGGAACGATTCAACAACCTGGAGACGCTTTAAAGCCTCATTCTTACGCTGTTGAGAAGCGTCGTTACCAGCACGGTGACGCAAATCATAAGACAATGCATCCAAATCTAGACGAGCCAGCAAGTCATAAATGGCTTCGGCACCCATCCTAGCTATGAACTTATTAGGATCTGAATCTTCCAGGAATTGATTGTCTTTCGGCAACTTCTCCATCAAATCCAGATATTCTTCTTCCGAGAGCAAGTCATATTCAGCAATCTCACCAGCCATCACACCAGCCTGGATTACCACATAACGCTCATAGTAAATAATAGAATCAAGTTTCTTTGTAGGCAGACCCAGCAAATAACCAATTTTATTAGGAAGTGAACGAAAATACCAAATATGAGCTACCGGCACAACCAGCTGGATGTGTCCCATACGCTCACGACGTACTTTTTTCTCTGTCACTTCCACACCACAACGGTCGCAGACAATACCTTTATAACGGATACGTTTATATTTACCGCAATGGCATTCATAATCCTTGATAGGACCAAAAATACGTTCACAGAACAAACCGTCACGTTCAGGCTTATACGTACGATAGTTGATAGTTTCAGGCTTTAAAACTTCACCACTCGAATTCTCAAGGATTTCTTCCGGAGAAGCCAAACCAATAGAGATCTTCGAGAAATTACTCTTTATCTTGTTATCTTTTCTAAAAGCCATACTTTATTATATATAATTGAAAATTGACAATTGAATATTGAGAATTAATAGCCGGGAGCAAATAGATTATCACTCCCAACTATCAATTTTAGATTTATTCCAGGTTGATGCTAAGGCCCAAACCTCTCAACTCATGCAACAATACATTAAGTGATTCAGGAATACCGGGTTGCGGCATCGGTTCACCCTTCACAATTGCTTCATAAGCTTTAGAACGACCTACAACGTCATCGGATTTGATAGTCAAAATTTCCTGCAGGATATGCGCGGCACCGAATGCCTCAAGCGCCCAAACCTCCATTTCTCCAAAACGCTGACCACCGAATTGTGCCTTACCACCCAACGGTTGTTGAGTAATCAGAGAGTACGGACCAATAGAACGTGCGTGCATCTTATCTTCAACCATGTGCCCCAACTTCAACATATAGGTAACACCAACCGTAGCATGTTGGTCAAACGGTTCACCCGTACCCCCATCATACAACTTAGTCTTGCCATAACGTGGCAAACCAGCCTTGTCAGTCCACTCATTCAAGTCATCCAATGTAGCACCGTCAAAAATAGGAGTCGCAAATTTAACACCCAGATTCTTACCGGCACGACCTAATACAGCTTCGAATATCTGACCGATGTTCATACGAGAAGGCACACCCAACGGATTCAATACAATATCTACCGGAGTACCATCAGCTAGGAATGGCATATCTTCCTGACGAACAACGCGTGAAACAATACCCTTATTACCATGGCGACCTGCCATCTTATCACCTACACCGATCTTACGTTTCTTAGCAATATAAACTTTCGCCATCTGAATGATACCAGCCGGAAGTTCATCACCAATGGTAATAGCAAACTTTTTACGTTTCAGTTCGGCATCCAGTTCTTTATATTTCTTGATGAAGTTCATCACCAAATCACGAATCATGCCGTTGATACGGTCATCATTCGTCCAGTTGCTCAATTGTATTGAAGTAAAGTCCAGATCACCAAAATCAGAAGGAGAGAATTTGGCACCTTTTGAAATAATATCAGCACCCATATAATCTTTTACACCCTCTGATACGTGATTTTCAGTCAACTTCAACAGTTTTCTAATTAAGACACCTCTTAAATCAGCAACCTTCGCATCAAACTCATCATCAATCTTCGGCAACAAAGCCTTATCAGCCAATTTGGAACTACGGCTCTTGATTACACGTGAGAACAAACGCTTATCGATAACAACACCTTTCAAAGAAGGAGAAGCTTTCAAAGAAGCATCTTTCACATCACCTGCCTTATCACCGAAAATTGCACGAAGCAATTTTTCTTCCGGTGAAGGATCAGACTCACCTTTCGGTGTAATCTTACCAATCAAGATATCACCCGGCTGAATGCGAGCACCCACACGTACAATACCATTTTCGTCCAAATCTTTAGTAGCTTCTTCACTCACATTCGGAATATCGGAAGTTAATTCTTCCATACCGCGTTTCGTTTCACGAACTTCCAGTGAATATTCTTCTACATGAATTGAAGTCAATATATCTTCACGAACCACACGTTCGTTCAATACGATAGCATCCTCATAGTTGTAACCCTTCCACGGCATGTAAGCAACCAACAAGTTTTTACCCAAAGCCAACTCACCTTTCTCCGTAGAATATCCTTCTGTCAAAATCTGGCCTTTCGTTACACGCTGACCAATTTCACAAATAGGACGAAGATCAATCGTCATATTTTGATTCGTACGACGCCACTTCGGAATACGGTATTCCTTCAATGCCGGTTCGAAGCTTACAAATTCTTCGTCCTCCGTACGATCATACAAAATACGGATAACAGTAGCGTCCACAAATTCGATTACACCATCACCTTCAGCGGTAATCTGCGTACGAGAGTCGCGAACCAACTGTCGTTCGATACCTGTACCTACAATAGGAGCTTCACTCTTCAACAAAGGAACTGCCTGGCGCATCATGTTTGACCCCATCAACGCACGGTTAGCATCGTCATGTTCCAAGAAAGGAATCAGAGATGCAGCGATTGAAGCAATCTGCTGGGGAGAAACGTCCATCAACTCTACTTCATCCGGAGTTACCACCGGATAGTCAGCATCCTGACGAGCTTTTACTTTATCGCGGATGAAAGTACCATCATCATTCAACGGTGCATTACCTTGAGCAATAATCTTAGCTTCTTCTTCTTCCGCAGTCAAATATGCCAAACCTTCATCAGAAAGGTCAACCTTACCGTTTTCAACCTTACGATATGGAGTTTCAATGAAACCAAGTACATTGATCTTAGCGAACACGCACAAAGAAGAAATCAAACCAATGTTCGGACCTTCCGGCGTTTCAATTGGACAAAGACGACCATAGTGAGTGTAGTGAACGTCACGTACCTCAAATCCGGCACGCTCACGAGACAAACCACCAGGACCGAGGGCAGACATACGACGTTTGTGCGTAATTTCAGCCAACGGATTCGTCTGGTCCATAAACTGCGACAAAGCATTCGTTCCGAAGAATGAATTGATTACGGAAGAAATAGTCTTGGCGTTGATCAAATCAATCGGAGTAAACACTTCATTATCGCGTACGTTCATACGTTCACGAATCGTACGTGACATACGGGCCAAACCAACAGCAAACTGATTAGACAATTGCTCTCCTACAGTACGTACACGACGGTTACTCAAGTGGTCAATATCATCCACATCAGCCTTCGAGTTAATCAACTCTATCAAGTACTTAATGATTTCAATAATATCTTCCTTCGTCAGAACACGCACATCCATATCAGTCGTCAGATTCAACTTCTTGTTAATTCTGTAGCGACCTACATTACCCAAGTCATATCTCTTTTCAGAGAAGAACAGGTTATTGATAACCTCACGTGCACTGGCATCATCGGCAGGGTCTGCATTACGCAACTGGCGATAGATATACAATACAGCTTCCTTCTCCGAGTTACTCGGGTCTTTCTGGAGCGTGTTATATATAATAGAATAGTCGGACTGATTCGGCTCTTCCTTGTGTACAAGAATGTTCTGAACACCCGACTCTAAGATAATATCAACATGTTCCGGTTCGATCACAGTTTCACGATCGATCACAACTTCGTTACGTTCAATAGAAACTACTTCACCGGTATCTTCGTCTACAAAATCCTCAATCCATGTTTTCAAAACACGAGCCGCCAATTTACGTCCCAACACTCTCTTAAGATTAGTCTTATTGACTTTAATATCTTCGGCCAGATTGAAAATTTCAAGAATATCCTTATCATTCTCAAAACCGATAGCTCTCAACAAAGTAGTAACGGGCAACTTCTTTTTACGGTCGATGTACGCATACATGACATTGTTAATATCAGTAGCAAACTCAATCCAAGAACCTTTGAACGGGATGATACGGGCAGAATAAAGTTTGGTACCATTAGCATGTACGCTCTGACCGAAGAATACGCCTGGAGAACGGTGAAGTTGGGATACAACAACACGTTCCGCACCGTTGATGACGAAAGTCGCCTTATCCGTCATATAAGGAATAGGGCCAAGGAATACGTCCTGAATAACTGTATCAAAATCCTCATGATCGGGATCTGTACAGTATAATTTCAATTTTGCTTTCAAAGGCACACTATAAGTAAGCCCTCGCTCTATACAATCATCAATAGTATAACGCGGCGGATCAATATAGTAGTCCAAAAACTCAAGAACAAAATTGTTTCTTGTATCGGCAATGGGGAAGTTTTCAGCAAATACTTTATACAGTCCCTCGTTCTTACGCTTTTCGGGTGGGGTATCCAGTTGTAAAAAGTCTTTGAATGACTTCAATTGTACTTCCAAAAAATCCGGATATTCAAGTGGATTTTTAGTCGAAGCAAAATTAATTCTTTGGTTTACAGTATTTGAAGACATCTGTTAATGGATTTGTAGAACTTAATTTTAAATATATACACAAAAAGGTTAAGAACCCTCTTCAGAAGGGTTCTTAACCGAATTACCTGATTTACAGGCTAATGTTATTTAAGTTCAACTTCAGCTCCAGCTTCTTCCAATGTTTTCTTCAATGATTCTGCTTCGTCTTTAGCCAAACCTTCTTTTACTACGCTAGGAGCACCGTCTACCAAGTCCTTAGCTTCTTTCAAGCCAAGACCACAAGCTTCCTTCACGGCTTTAACAACCTGAAGTTTAGCTGATCCAGCGCTCTTCAATACTACATCAAAAGAAGTTTTTTCTTCAGCGGCAGCAGCACCACCAGCTGCAGGACCAGCAGCAACAGCTACAGCTGCAGCAGCAGGTTCAATACCATATTCTTCTTTAAGGATAGTTGCAAGTTCATTAACTTCTTTTACTGTCAAGTTAACTAATTGTTCTGCAAAAGCTTTCAAATCTGCCATTTTTGTATGATTTTAATTGTTTAATTACTAATTTGTTTATGAAAAATTGATTCGGGACGTTACTCCCAAGGTCGTGACACCTTTCCCATTTTTACGCTTCGGTACGTTCACCAAGAGTTTTGAGAACTCCGTGAAGAGTGTTTCCACCTGATTGGAGAGCAGAAATAACATTCTTGGCCGGTGATTGCAACAAAGCAACGATATCGGCAATAACTTCATTCTTACTCTTAATACTAACGAGAGCATCCAACTGGTCAGCACCAACATAGAAGCTTTCTTCTGCATATGCAGCTTTCAGTCCGGGAATACCGTCTTTAGCTTTTGCTTTAATCAACTTAGCTGGTAAGTTGGCAGTATTACAGAACATAATAGCTGTAGTACCCTTCAAGCAATTATAAAGCGGAGAATAATCTTCTTCCAGACTCTCCAATGCTTTGTGAAGCAATGTATTCTTAATCAGCATCAATTTGATGTCTGATTTGAAACATTCTCTTCTCAACGCGCTTGTAGCGGCAGCGTTCATTGCAGTGATGTCTATCAAATAGAAGTGATTATATTCCTTTACTGTAGCAGCAATCTGCTCAATAATCGTACTTTTATCTTCCTTTCTCATTATTACTCCGTTTTATTAGATTTCTTCTACTGATTTCGGGTCAATCTTGATACCTGCACTCATTGTGCTAGAAAGATAAATACTCTTAATATATGTACCCTTGGCTGCGGTCGGTTTCAATTTATTCAAAGTAGAGATGAATTCTTTCGCATTATCACGAATTTGATCAACGCTAAATGAAACTTTACCAACTGAAGTATGAACAATACCACTCTTGTCAACCTTGAAGTCGATCTTACCTTGTTTTACTTCTCTTACAGCTTTAGCAACATCCATAGTTACAGTACCACTCTTCGGGTTAGGCATCAATCCGCGAGGACCGAGCACACGACCGAGTGCACCAATTTTACCCATGATAGAAGGCATAGTGATGATTACATCCACATCTGTCCATCCACCTTTGATCTTTTCAATATATTCGTCAAGACCAACGTAGTCAGCTCCGGCTTCTTTTGCAGCAGCTTCAGCATCCGGTGTACAAAGCACCAAAACGCGCACAACTTTACCAGTACCATGAGGAAGTGATACAACACCTCTCACCATCTGGTTCGCCTTACGCGGATCAACGCCCAAACGCACGTCGATATCCAGTGAAGCATCAAACTTGGTATAAGTAATTTCCTTTACCAAAGATGCAGCTTCTTTCAGTGAGTATGCTTTCCCTGCTTCAATTTTTTCTGCAGCCAACTTTTGTTTTTTTGTCAGTTTACCCATTCTAATTGAAGTTTATTAGTTATTAACCGGGAACTCCCCTTTTACAGCGATACCCATACTTCTAGCTGTACCGGCAACCATTGACATGGCAGCTTCTACAGTGAAACAGTTTAAGTCAACCATCTTGTCCTGAGCAATCGCACGAACTTGTTCCCAAGTAAGCTCGGCAACTTTCTTGCGGTTAGGCTCAGCAGAACCACTCTTTACCTTAGCCATTTCAAGTAATTGAATAGCAACGGGAGGAGTCTTGATTACAAAATCGAAAGACTTATCTGCGTAGTAAGTGATAATCACAGGAAGGATCTTTCCTGCTTTGTCCTGGGTTCTGGCGTTGAATTGCTTGCAAAACTCCATGATATTAATACCCTTAGAACCCAAAGCGGGGCCTACGGGAGGTGATGGGTTTGCCGCGCCTCCTTTAATCTGTAATTTGATTAGTCCAGCAACTTCTTTAGCCATTTTTTTATTGATTTATATATAAACATTAATAAAGAATACCACAGCGTAACACCTGCATTATTCTTTTTCAACTTGCATAAAGCCCAATTCGAGCGGAGTTTTCCGTCCGAATATCTTTACCATAACCTTAAGTTTCTTCTTCTCGGTGTTCACTTCTTCAATGATACCACTGAATCCGCTGAACGGGCCGTAATTTACTTTCACAGTTTCACCGACTATATACGGGATGTTCAGTTCTTCACCGGCATCCTGCAATTCGTCCACCGTACCAAGTATACGATTCACTTCCGATTGTCTCAGAGGAACAGGTTTATCCGATCCACCCAAGAATCCAATCACATTAGGAGTATTTCTCAAGTGATGAGCGACCTCACCTACCAGAGCAGCCTCCACCAAAACGTAACCAGGGAGATAACTTCTCTCTTTCACAATTTTCTTTCCATTGCGAACCTGATAAACCTTTTCGGTAGGAATCAATACCTGAGATACATAATCACCAAGGTCGCTGTTTTTAATATCAGCTTCAAGGTATTCCCTTACCTTAGCTTCTTTTCCGCTAATAGCACGCAAAACGTACCATTTTTTCTCAATCTCAGACATTTTCCCTCGTTTTTAGTGTGGATAAATAATTTTCTCCATTACGTTCTGGAAACAGAAGTCCATCGCAAATACTACCAGAGCAATAAGCAGGGAAGCATATAAAACAACTACTGCACTGTTAGTAAGTTCAGAATACGTAGGCCACGATACTTTATGTACAAGTTCGTCGTAAGTTTCTTTAAAATAAGCTACAATCTTCTTCATTTCAAAAATATTAGCACGGGAGGAGAGGCTCGAACTCCCGACACCCGGTTTTGGAGACCGGTGCTCTACCAACTGAGCTACTCCCGTGTGAATATAATCAGTTCCCGATATAAACCGGGAACTGATTAATATATTTGGTAATTAGTCAAGGATTTCAGTAATCTGACCAGAACCTACCGTACGACCACCTTCACGGATAGCGAAACGCAAACCTACGTTCAAAGCTACCGGATAGATCAATTCTACGTTGATTTCTACGTTATCACCAGGCATTACCATTTCAGTTCCTTCCGGAAGAGTAATTTCACCTGTACAGTCCATAGTACGCAGATAGAATTGAGGACGGTATTTGTTGTGGAATGGAGTATGACGACCACCTTCTTCTTTCTTCAAAACATAAATAGAAGCTTTGAATTTAGAGTGAGGTTTAATCTGTCCCGGTTTACAAAGAACCATACCACGTTTGATAGATTCCTTATCGATACCACGAAGCAACAAACCTACGTTATCACCAGCTTCACCCTGATCCAGCAATTTGCGGAACATTTCAACGCCAGTTACAACAGATTTCTTATCTTCACCCAAACCAAGGATTTCAACTTCATCACCTACGTGAATGATACCAGCTTCGATACGACCAGTAGCAACAGTACCACGACCAGTAATAGAGAATACGTCTTCAACCGGCATCAAGAACGGTTTGTCGATATCACGCGGAGGCAACGGAATCCAAGTGTCAACTGCATCCATCAACTCCATAACTTTATCTTCCCATTTTTCTACACCGTTCAATGCACCAAGAGCAGAACCACGGATAATAGGAGTATTGTCACCGTCAAATTCGTATGCAGCCAACAGTTCGCGCATTTCCATTTCAACGAGTTCCAACATTTCCTCATCGTCAACCATATCGCACTTGTTCATGAATACAACAAGCTTCGGTACGTTTACCTGACGAGCCAACAAGATGTGCTCACGAGTTTGAGGCATCGGACCATCAGTAGCAGCAACTACGATGATAGCACCGTCCATCTGAGCAGCACCAGTTACCATATTCTTTACGTAGTCGGCGTGACCCGGACAGTCTACGTGAGCATAGTGACGGTTAGCAGTTTCATACTCTACGTGAGAAGTATTAATAGTGATACCTCTTTCTTTTTCCTCAGGAGCGTTATCGATCTGATCGAAAGACTTAACTTCTGAAAGACCTTTTTTTGCCAACACTGTAGTGATAGCAGCAGTCAACGTGGTTTTACCGTGGTCAACATGACCAATTGTACCAATGTTTACGTGCGGTTTGGTACGTTCGAATTTCTCTTTAGCCATAGCTTTACTTGTTATTTATTTGATTAATAATCAGCATTTACATCCTTACGAGCTGTTACCGGGATTTGAACCCGGGACCTCTTCCTTACCAAGGAAGTGCTCTACCACTGAGCTATAACAGCAAGGAGAAAAAGAGGTGTGGGCAAAGATGGATTCGAACCACCGAAGGCGTAAGCCAGCAGATTTACAGTCTGCCCCATTTGGCCACTCTGGTATTTGCCCTTACATTTAAACAAAGAACTCTTTTTTCCTTATTTTTTTTTCGAGCCTCTTGTCGGATTCGAACCAACGACCCCGAGATTACAAATCACGTGCTCTGGCCAGCTGAGCTAAAGAGGCAATTACTCAAAAAATGCAACCGTTACGTTCTATCGTGAGCGAAACGGCTGCAAATTTAGGCATTTATTTCTTTTCCGCAAAATTTTAGCGAATTTTTATTTGCTCCGTTGTTTTTCCTTGTGTTTAACCAGCTGTTTTTCCAAGGCTTCAACACTCAAATCAATCGCCTCTTCAAACGTATTGCAGATTTTGCTTGCATAAAACTCCCCATTGGGAATAATCACTTTTATACCTGCTTCTTTATTTTCTGCAGTCTCCGGCTTCACAACCTTTAATGACACCTCTACTTTCTTTATATCATCGTAATACTTTTCCAATTTTACTGCTTTCTTCTGAACAAAAGCCTGCAATTGCTCTGACGCATCAAAGTGAATTGACTGAATTCTTACTTCCATACTTACCTCCTTACTTTTAGGCTCGAGGATGAGCCTGGTTATACACTTTTTTAAGTTCTTCAAAAGTAGTATGCGTATAAACCTCCGTTGTCGCCAAACTCTCGTGACCAAGAAGTTCTTTTATCGCCCCGAGTTCTGCATCATGATTCAGCATCGTCGTAGCAAAAGTATGCCTGAGCACATGAGGACTACGTTTTTTCAACGTCACTACCTTCGAAAGGTTTCGTTTCACTAGATTTTCTACAATACTGCGGGAAAGTCGTTCTCCACTCTCACGAACAAAAAAAGCATCCGTACGAGCCAGAACAGTCTCATTCCTTACATTGACATACTCTACCATTGCATCCTTCAACTCTTCGCCAAAAGGTATCAAGCGTTGTTTATTTCTTTTCCCCGTTACTTTAATAAGCAAAGAAGAGAAATCTACATTTTTATTATCTAATCCTATCAATTCTGAAAGTCTCATGCCTGTAGCATAAAACATTTCAATAATCATATGATCACGACACCCCTTAAATCCTTCACCGAAATCCACTTCGTCCAGTAATTTATCCATCTCACTTTCCCTTAGAAAAGTAGGTAACGGCTTCTTATTTTTAGGCCCCGTTATCTTTTGCAATGGATTCACGCACACTTCACCTTTCCTTAAAAGGAATTTATAAAATGACCTGAGCGAACTTAACTTCCGATTAATTGAAGTAGAAGTATATCCCTTGTCCATTAAAGAAACAATCCATTCACGAACAAGTTCAGCCTTTACTTCCGATAGAGCAGAATCTCCAATTTCTTCTCTTGCAAATTTCTCAAATTGACGTAAATCCTCCCGATAAGACTTTATAGTCTCTTCAGAATAATTCCGTTCATACTGGAGATAGTCAAGAAAAGAGTTTGTCAACCACATATATCGCTACATCAAAAATCATGCAACGAATGTATGAAAAGAATTCAATAATTCAAAGGAAATTACGAATTATTAATCTTCTACTTGCTGAAGTTGTTGTACGTAAACTGCACGTTCTTTCTTAAGTCTTTTAACAACAGACGGTTTATCAAACTGCTGTCTGCTTCTTAATTCCTTAACGATACCAGTTTTCTCAAATTTTCTTTTAAACTTCTTCAGCGCTTTTTCAATGTTTTCGCCTTCTTTTACAGGTACTACAATCATTTTCTTTTTATTAAAATGTTAATGGTTTAAAAATCTCACGATTAAATTGAGCGGCAAAATTACACATAGTTTCTTTATTCACAAAACTTTCTGCCGAAAATTCTGCAAAAAGAAACAAGATTAGACCTACAGAAAAGTAAATCCGAGTCAATAAAAGAGGAAACAGGTAAAGAATAAGCTGCAAAATGCCAAATTAAATCACCGCACCGTCACTTTTATCTCTTTCTCTTGTGACAACTAAGCGCGACCGTAGCAAATACTTATTCTTTCTCCGTGATAGAAAGAATAAATCCCTACTAATAAAAAAACTAAAACTTATAAGAAAAAACTATAGAAACGCCGAAATCACTCGTTACGGGATAGTAATGAATTTGCCACCACAGTAACACAGAGTCTCACAGAGTTTAATCAATGTAAAATCAGAGAAATAAAATTCTGTGGAAATCTGTGGTGAATTAATTCATAACCCGCCAAAAACGAATTGCTGGTACAGATAAAGTGTAGCTATCCTTCGAAAAAATTCAGAGAAAGTGAGTATCTTTGAAGAGTGAATATTACACCTTATTATATATAGTATATGAGTCAAACTATCAATGATCGGCTACAAGACCTACGGGCATTGTTCAGCCAGGAAGGCATACAAGCCTTTATTATCCCAAGTACCGACCCTCATCTGAGCGAATATGTTGCTCCCCACTGGAAATCCCGGGAATGGATTTCTGGCTTTACTGGTTCGGCAGGAACCGTTGTTATTACTACAAGCCAAGCAGGACTATGGACTGACTCTCGCTATTTTCTCCAGGCTGCCCAGCAATTAGAAGGCACGGAAATAAAACTTTATAAGGAGATGCTTCCCGAAACACCCAGTATTTCAGCTTTTTTAAGTACACAGCTAACTCCTGGCGATGCTGTCGGCATAGATGGAAAGATGTTTTCTGCAGAAGAAGTAGAAAGGATGCAAGCCGAGTTGCAGAAATGCCAGATAGAAGTAAAAAGCATTTCAGATCCCTTAGATAAATTATGGACGGATCGTCCGCCAATGCCGGAAACTCCTGCTTTTATTTATGAAACCCAATATGCAGGAAAAAACAGCATAGAAAAGATTGCCATTATTCGAAAAGAACTAAAAAAGTGCAATGCGAAGGCATTGTTCTTATCCGCTTTAGATGAAATCTCATGGACTCTTAATCTGCGTGGAAACGATGTGCATTGCAATCCCGTGCTTGTCAGCTATCTACTTATCGAAGAGAACGAAACTCACTATTTCATTCAACCTCAAAAGATAACCGCTGAGGTTGCTACTTATATGAAAGAAACAGGAGTAAACCTGCACGCCTACGAGGAAGCAGAAACATACCTCAGCCGAATCAATGTTGAGAGCCTACTTCTTAATCCGGCTAAAACAAATTATGCTATGTATTCGGCTGTCAACCCTGATTGCAGGATTATTCATGGCGCTTCTCCGGTCACCTTATTGAAAGCCGTCCGCAACGAACAGGAAATAGCTGGAATACATGCTGCCATGCAACGGGATGGAGTAGCTTTGGTTAAGTTTCTGAAATGGTTAGAAGCATCTGTTCCCACAGGTAAGGAAACTGAAATCAGCGTAGATAAAAAACTGCATGAATTTCGTGCGGAGCAGGATTTATATATGGGAGAAAGTTTCGATACGATTGCTGGATACAAGGAACATGGAGCCATCGTGCACTATGAAGCCACTCCCGAAACAGATGTCCAGCTAAAACCGGAAGGTTTTTTGTTATTGGATTCAGGTGCACAATATCTGGATGGAACAACAGATATCACACGTACCATTGCTTTAGGAAAACTGACAGAAGAAGAAAAGACAGATTATACATTGATATTGAAGGGGCACATTGCACTGGCAATGGCTGTATTCCCTGCCGGCACACGGGGTGCGCAACTGGATGTGCTGGCACGTATGCCGATATGGCAAAGAAGAATGAACTTCCTGCATGGCACAGGGCATGGTGTAGGCCACTTTCTGAATGTACACGAAGGACCTCAGAGTATTCGTATGAATGAAAATCCGGTAACATTGCAATTGGGTATGCTGACTTCCAATGAACCGGGAGTATATAAAGCCGGAAGTCATGGGATTCGTACGGAGAACCTGGTTTTAGTAGTACCAGCCGGAGAAGGAATGTTTGGCAACTATCTACAATTTGAAACAGTAACCCTTTGCCCTATTTGTAAAAAGGGAATTATCAAAGAATTGCTCACATCAGAAGAAATCAATTGGCTTAACCAATATCATCAGACTGTATATGAAAAATTATCGCCCGGCTTGAACAAAGAAGAGCAGGCATGGTTGAAAGAAGCAACGAATCAATTATAATCAAAAAATTAATCACTATATAAAATGGCATTAATTAAATCAGTAAGAGGTTTTACTCCTGAGTTTGGCGAAAATTGTTTTTTAGCTGATAACGCAGCCATCCTCGGAGACGTAAAAATGGGGCGCGATTGCAGCATTTGGTTCAGCACAGTATTGCGCGGAGATGTAAATTCTATCCGTATCGGGAATGGAGTCAATATACAAGACGGAAGTGTGCTACACACATTATATGAAAAGTCAACAATTGAAATAGGTGACTACGTTTCTGTAGGACATAATGTTACTATTCACGGAGCCACTATCAAAGACTATGCATTAGTGGGAATGGGTTCTACAATCCTTGACCATGCAGTGATAGGTGAAGGAGCTATCGTTGCCGCCGGTTCACTAGTCTTAAGCAATACAGTTATTGAACCAGGAAGCATCTGGGGCGGTGTACCTGCCAAGTTCATAAAAAAAGTAGATCCGGCTCAGGCTAAAGAACTGAATCAGAAGATAGCACATAATTATCTGATGTATTCTAACTGGTATAAAGAATAAAGCCAGATGAACTTCCATATACGACAGCGGACGAATAGAAATCTATCCGCCCGCTGTTCTTATTATTTCGTATTCCTTAGAAATTAATCATACTTAATATCTTATCCGTAGCCCCAGCATTACTAGTGACGTAGTATCCGGCATTCATTCCGGTTTCGCGCAAGAAAACCTCATCAGCCAACATACGGTCCAACAATTCTTTCAGTTCTTCATAATTCTTGATAGAGAATGCACCCTGTGCTTCTAAAAGTTGAATTGCTTCCATAAACTTCTGGTACTTAGGTCCGAATATTACAGGAATACCATAAACAGCTGCTTCCAACGTATTATGAATACCGACCCCGAAGCCGCCTCCGATATACGCAATTTCACCATAACGGTAAATAGAAGAAAGCAGGCCGAAACAATCTATAATCAGACAATCCGCTTTCAGCACATTCTTTTCATCCGCACGCGTATAACGAACATATGGGCGTTTCAACTTCCGGATAATCTCTACCAGATGATTCTCATCTATCACATGTGGAGCAATAATCAATTTCACTTCCGGATGATTATTGAAATATTCAATAAACAGATCTTCATCCGGTTGCCAGGAACTACCTGCTACGAAGGTCATGGTGTTATTCTTAAAGAGTTTCACCAAAGGCAAATCTTTCGCCTCCTCACGTATCTGCAACACCCGGTCGAAACGCGTATCGCCGACCACTGTCACACGGTTGATGCCAATCTTACTCAAATAACGTTTGGAACGTTCATTCTGTACGAATAAGTGGTCGAAATTACGAAGAACATGGCGATACGTACCACCATACCACTTAAAGAACACCTGGCCACGACGAAATATAGATGACACACTGTACACCGGAATACGACGCTTATGTAATTCATCGAGATAATTCTTCCAGAACTCATATTTAATGAAGAATGCCATGCAAGGATTGGCTATATCCAGGAATTTCTTCACATTCCGAGGCTTGTCGAACGGTAGGTAGCACACTACATCCGCCCCGCGATAATTCTTGCGTACCTCGTATCCCGAAGGAGAAAAGAATGTCAGCAATATACCATAATCGGGATATTTGGCACGAATTTTTTCAATTAGGGGACGCCCCTGTTCAAATTCGCCTAAGGAAGCGGCATGAAACCAAATATAACGTACATCTTTTTCCAATTGCTGCCTGAGAAGTTCATACACTACCCAATGCCCCTTCATCATTTTACGGGGCTTGCGGCTAAATGGAGCCGCAAGATGCACCAAAAGGTCATAGATACCTATCGCAAGGTCGTAAAGCATACTTATTGAATTAAGAAAGTACTTCAATTGCACGCTTCATACGCGCCAGTGTCTCTTCTTTGCCCAGCACCCAAGAGATGTCGAACATATGCGGGCCTTTCCCCTCGCCTACCAATGTCAGGCGGAAAGCATTCATAATGTTTCCGGTATGATATCCTTTTTCGGCAATCCAGTCCATTACAATCTTTTCCTGATTCTCGATGCTAAAATCTTCAATTCCTGCCAGTACCTCCATCAATTCAGTCATACACTGGGCCGAATCTTCTTTCCAGCGTTTCTTCACAGTTTTCTCATCATATTCCGTTGGAGCAACAAAGAAGAAACTGGATGCTTCCCAAAGTTCCCGCACGAAACTTACACGATTCTTCATCATGCCTACCACCGTTACTACTTTCTCGAACGGAACTTCTACTCCATGTTCTTTCAGAACTGGAACAAAATGTTCCGCTATTTCTTCATCAGGCTTCAACAATATATATTCATGGTTGAACCAGATGCCTTTTTTATAATCAAATTTAGCGCCAGACTTGCTACAATGACTCAAATCGAACAATTTGATCAACTCATCCATTGACATCAGCTCTTGATCATTACCCGGATTCCAACCCAGCAAAGCCAGGAAATTAATTACAGCTTCAGGTAAATATCCCGATTCGCGATATCCAGAAGATATTTCACCGGTTTTTGGATCATGCCATTCCAACGGGAATACAGGAAAACCGAGGCGGTCACCGTCACGTTTGCTCAATTTGCCGTTACCTTCCGGTTTCAACAGCAAAGGCAGATGAGCAAAAGCCGGCATTGTATCTTCCCACCCGAAAGCACGGTACAACAATACATGCAGAGGTGCAGAAGGTAACCACTCCTCACCACGAATCACATGGGAAACTTCCATCAAGTGGTCATCTACAATATTGGCAAGATGATAAGTTGGCAGTTCGTCAGCTGATTTATAAAGTACTTTATCGTCCAGAATGGAAGAATTGATTATTACCTCACCACGAATCAGGTCGTTTACATGTACATCTTCATTGGGTTCTATCTTGAAACGAACTACGTACTGCTTACCTTCAGCAATCAATGCATCCACTTCTTCTTTCAAAAGTGTCAATGAATTACGCATTTGCATACGAGTAGAAGCATCATATTGGAAATTGGCTATCTCGGCACGTTTCGCATCCAGTTCTTCAGGAGTATCAAAAGCGATATAAGCTTTATCATTCTCCAATAATACCTTCACATACTTCTTGTATATTTCGCGACGTTCGGACTGACGGTACGGACCATACTCCCCACCAAAGCTGACACCCTCATCAAACGGAATGCCCAACCACTTGAAAGACTCAAGGATATATTCTTCTGCACCCGGTACAAAACGGTTACTATCAGTATCTTCAATACGGAAAATCATGTCTCCCCCATGCTGGCGCGCAAAGAGATAATTATATAATGCTGTACGCACACCACCAATGTGCAAAGCCCCCGTAGGACTCGGGGCAAAACGGACTCTGACTCTTCTTTCTGTCATATTTTGCATTACTTATGAGATAATTAGACGGCAAAATTAAACCTTTTTTTCCACACTAATGTTTTTTTTTGTACTTTTCGCAAAAAATTCAACCGATATGAATAAATCCAAGACTAAAAAAAGCTTTTCTTACAGAGATTTGCTATACAAAGCACTCATTTTTATCGGCACGGTAGCCATCATAGTATACTTCTTACCGCGTGACGGCAAGTTTAATTATCAGTTCGATATTGACAAACCGTGGAAGTATGGGCAACTTATGGCCACATTCAATTTCCCCATATATAAAGATGATGCTGTAGTAAAACATGAACAAGACAGCATGCTTGCTAGTTTCCAACCCTACTATCAGTTGGATAAAAGTGTAGAAAAAACCGTGCTTAGCAAATTAAAAACAGATTATCAAAGTCACTTGCGCGACATTGTTCCGTCTTCTGACTATATGCGCTATCTGGAGAAAAGGTTATCCGAAATTTATAAAGCAGGTATACTTTCTACCGAAGAACGCAGCAAATTACAAAAAGACAGCACCGCTGTCATCATGGTGATTGATGATAAGCTGGCCAACCAGCGGGGGACCGAACAGCTTTTTTCCGTAAAAGATGCATATGCCTACCTGCTCACTGCGGACACGGCACATTATTCTCCGTATATCCTGCGTCAGTGCTCACTCAACGAATATTTGTACCCGAATCTGACTTACGATGAGCAACGCACCGAAACAGCCAAAAAGGAAGCGCTGGATAATTATGCCTGGGCCAATGGCGTTGTACAAAGTGGCCAGAAGATTATTGATCGGGGGGAAATCGTAGATAAGGAAACTTACAATATCCTTGAAAGTCTGAGAAAGGAGTCTATCCAACGTAGTGAATCCATCGGACAAAAACGTTTGATACTGACCGGACAAATCTTGTTTGTCAGCATTTTCATGCTGTGTTTTATGCTGTACCTCGATTTATTCCGCAAGGATTATTACGAACGCAAGGGGAGTTTATCCCTACTATTTACACTGATTATGTTCTATTGTGTAGTGACAGCACTCATGGTATCGAATAACATATACAATGTTTATATCATTCCGTATGCCATGCTGCCTATCATTATCCGCGTATTCCTCGACTCACGCACAGCATTCCTTACGCAAGTGGTCACTATACTGATCTGCTCCATTTGTTTACGCTACCCACACGAATTTATATTGCTGCAACTGGCTGCCGGTCTGGTCGCTATTTTCAGTTTGCGCGAATTGTCACAACGTTCGCAACTCTTCCGTACGGCATTATTAGTGATACTGACCTATGCTGCTCTTTACTTCGCTTTCGAACTAATCACCGAAAACGATTTATCGAAATTAAACGGAAGTATGTATAGTTACTTTATAGTCAATGGTGTACTTCTATTGTTCACCTATCCGCTTCTGTTCTTGTTGGAGAAAACATTTGGATTTACTTCCAACGTTACTCTGGTAGAACTTTCCAATATCAACAGCCCGTTGCTGCGCCGTTTGTCAGAGACTGTTCCGGGAACTTTCCAACATTCCATGCAAGTGGCTAATCTTGCCGCAGAAGCTGCCAACCGTATTGGAGCTAAAAGCCAGCTGGTGCGTACCGGAGCTTTGTACCACGACATCGGGAAAATGGAAAATCCGGTATTCTTTACTGAAAACCAATCAGGAGGTGTCAATCCGCATAAAAATCTTAGTTACGAGCAAAGTGCACAGGTGATAATCAGTCACGTGACGGACGGACTGAAACTGGCGGAAAAAAACAATTTGCCTAAAGTGATAAAAGACTTCATCAGTACCCATCACGGTAAGGGAAAGACTAAATACTTCTATATCTCTTGGAAGAACGAGCATCCCGATGAAGAGCCGAACGAGGAATTATTCACTTACCCCGGTCCAAACCCGTTCACCCGCGAAACGGCCATTCTAATGATGGCGGATGCAGTAGAAGCTGCATCCCGTAGTCTGCCCGAATATACGGAAGAAAGCATCAACAACCTGGTGGAAAAGATTATAGACTCTCAGGTAGAAGAAGGTTTCTTCAAAGAATGTCCTATTACATTCAAGGACATTGCTATCGTGAAATCGGTGTTCAAAGAGAAACTGAAAACAATTTATCATACCCGCATCAGCTACCCCGAACTTAAAAAATAAAAGATATGAAAACAATCGCACAAGACCAGAAACGTACCGAAAGCCTGCTACAACGCAAAGGTATCCGGATACACGACATCCAAAGTTTCAGTTTCATGAAACGTTTTCATGAAGTTCCGCGCAAGAGCAACCTGAAGGTCAAAGATAAATATGGCGCGGGCATATTAACATTGCGTCTGAAACAGGGTATTCAAAGAGCTTTTTATGTCCATCCGTTTCAAAAGCCGTCATCTGTTATCCGCTATCTGATTTCACAAGATATACCTTTTGAGAACCATATCAACCGAAAACGGACAGCAGCAGAGATTCCTACCACGACCTATCAGCGCCCATCACTCTATATGTTCTACTTCTTTGTGCTTTTCATCACGTTTATGATATTGGGATATCAGGCTGTAGCATTCGGAAGTTGGTGGGCATATATTCTCGGAATCATTTCATTCGGCCTGAGTATCTACTTTATACACATGTTGATGACACGTTTCTGTTATCTGAAAGTAGATAACGAAAGCCTTAGGATATACAGCGTAGGACGTGAAATTAAGTATCCTTACGAAGATATACTCAAAGCCAATTTTGACTTTGCACGCGAACAGGCTTTTACGCATGTTATGGAGATATTGGATAAAGACTATCACTATCGCCTCTATTATATAGGAAGAGTATCGCGCCGAACCCTGAATGATATTGCCGAAGTACTACAAAGTGCAGGAGTGGATGCAACATGCAGCCTGAATGAAGACAAGAGGTTCTATCAAGACACCACGCACTGACGAACCCGATTATTTCAGATATTCCAACAGCCCGGCACAAGCATCCTCCAGCAAGTCGAGCACATACTCAAATCCTTCCGCCCCACCATAATACGGATCGGGCACGTGGTCGGCATGCGTAAAGCGAGTACAGAATTCCGTCATACGGTGTATCTTCTTCCATTCTTCAGGGGAGGGCGCACGGTCTTTCAAATCTTCAATATTCCGGTCATCCATCCCTATTATCAAATCGAAGTTATAAAAGTCTTCCGTCTGTACGGGACGCGAACGATGTGTGAGTTCGTAACCTCGACGAATAGCGTGAGCACGCATCCGACTGTCAGGTAACTCTCCTCGATGATAAGAGAGAATACCGGCAGAATCTATCACAAACCGATCTTCCAGTCCGGCTTTTGAAACCAAATGATTCATCACACCTTCCGCAGAGGAAGAACGGCAAATATTACCCAAGCAAACAAACAGTATTCTACAAGGCTTCATAAGCACATTTTTTTATTTAGGAACGCAAATATAGAAGTTTTCTACATTCTCTTAAAATATTTCTTCTTCTCAGTTGTCAGCATATACAGAGAACGTTTTCAAAGTAATATGTAAATCTATAAAATTAGAACATCATGAAAAAAAGACTTTTTATTATATCTTTGTTTTGGATATTAGCCATTGCGGCTTTTGGAGCAATAGTCATGCTATTATGGAATTTCGTAGTGCCCGGAGTCTTAGGACTGGCAGCCATCAATTTCTGGCAAGCTTTGGCATTATTCGTACTTGCACGCATTTTCTTCGGAGGTTTCCCTGGTAGAGGAGCTTTCCCCGGTCGAAGAGGAATATCCGGTGGTAAAGAAGGTAACCCATTCCGCGCTAAATGGGAGAAGATGTCTCCGGAAGAACGCAAGGATTTCATTAATAAAAGAAAGAAGTTCGGATTCGGTGGTCCTTTCGGAAGAGACGGATTCTTCAACGAGAGAAACTTTGATAGAAACAACGGTAGCGAAACTCCCAAAGAGAATGAATAATCTGACCGGCAAAAGCAACAGTTTGGAAGAACTGATTGTAGAACATCAACCCCGCTTGAAAGCATTTATCCGCAAGCGGGTTTCCACTAAAGAAGATGCCGAAGATATTCTGCAAGATGTACTGTATCAATTGGTGAAAACCATTGAAAGCACTTTCAATCCTATCGAACAGGTAACAGCATGGCTATATCGCGTAGCACGAAATACGATTATCAATAAAGGCAAAAAGATGCAGGAAGAAGAACTACCCGCTTCGAGCTATGATAAAGAAGACAATGTACTGAGCGAGTTTTCGGAAGTGCTGTTCAGCGATGCTCCGCCTACTCCGGAAATAGAATATATGCGGTCACTCGTGTGGCAAGAGCTTGAAACAGCTCTTGCCGAGCTACCGCCCGAGCAACGGGAAGCATTCGAGCTACTGGAAATGGAAGGATTGTCAGCCAAAGAAGTTGCCAGTGCCACCGGAATGTCAGTCAACACTTTATTATCACGAAAACATTATGCCGTCATCCACCTTCGCAAACGATTGAAAGGACTGTATAACGATCTTCTAAATTACTAATCTCATTTTTAACTCTCTGTTTACCCACCGGATAACAGCTATTTCCACAAATATTTATGAAAACAACAGTGTCAATTTTGACCATACTACTGTGTATGGCCAGCTCTTCCTATGCCCAACTCATTGCTAAAGATTCCACTGGAGTCATGGCTATTTCTCTGGATGAAATAACCATCCAGGCACAGTCTGTCATCGAAAAAGGCGACCGGAAAGTCATTCTTCCGACCCAGAATCAACTGAAAATGTCATCCAGTGGCATAGACTTATTAGGCAAACTACAACTTCCCCGAATCACAGTTGATATCATGTCGGGCGAAATAACCACCTCCGGCAACGGAGAAGTACAGTTACGGATTAATGGCGTTCAAGTTACTTATACCGAGATATCCTCCCTCAATCCCGAAAATATTCTTCGTATAGAATATCACGATACTCCGGGGGTACGCTACGGAAACGCTGCTGCCGTGATAGATTATATAACCAAAACCGCCAAAGTAGGAGGTAGCATCAGCGGAGCTGCCATCCACAGCATCAGCGGAAAGCGTTCTTCCATCGACGACGTATTGGCTGGCAGATACAACTACGGAAAATCCGAAATATCAGCCAACGTGCGATACATACAACGGAGAGGAGATTGGACACGTGAGTACGATGAACGCTTTATTTTTCCCGACAAAGAATTACATCGTCTGGAAGTCGGAGAACCGACCTTGTTTAATAAAAAGCTACTCACCTCCAACCTTAGCTACAGTCTGCAGGAAAAGGGAAAATATCTCTTTAATGCACAGTGCAGATATATCCTGCAAGATAATCCCGCCGGATATGAAGATCGGAAAAGTAAACTTTACATCTCCGATTCCGACATTCCACTATCCATCTACGACCACACCAAGGAACGAAACCACCTGCCTGCCCTCGACTTTTATTATCAGCAAGAACTGAAAAACGACCAACGGCTTATATTCAACTTTGTAGGTACGTACATCAAGAGCAGCAGCACACGCATTTATCAGGAAAAGCAAGAAAACGTAAGTTATACAGAATTAGACTCCGATATCACCGGACAAAAGTATTCGCTGATAGCCGAAGGAACCTATGAGAAGAAGTTAGGACAAGGAACATTGATAGGAGGTCTCAGGCACATACAATCGTACACAGACAATCAATACAAGGGAGAAGAATGGATGGACGTGGTCTTGAAACAAGCGGAGAGCTATGCATATGCCGAATATAAAGGCAAAACGCAACATTGGGGATACGTGGCCAATCTTGCACTCAGTCGCTTCTACTATAGCCAAAGGAACAATCAAAATGAAAGATACGGCCTGCAACCTTCGCTCCTGGTATCTTACACTCCTCTGGACAAACTACATTTCCGCTATCACATTAACCTGAAGAACAATGCTCCTTCCATAGCTTATCTGAATAATGTGGAACAAAAAATCGACAATTTACAAACGCGCAGAGGGAATCCGTCATTAAAATCATTCCGTAGTACCATACAGGATTTCAATGCAGTATTTAGTGCAGGCATTTGCAGTATCGACGCACTGATCAGTTATACATACGAAAAGAATCCAATCATGCAATCCGTACTTTATGAAGAGGCTATGTTTATTCAGACCTATGAAAACCAGAAGTCTTTCCAATATTTAGCCGCCGAGGTCACATTCAAGATAAAGCCCTGGAAAGATCACATCAGTCTTTCCGTCACACCGGGTATTAACCGGTACATCAGTACAGGAAACAATTACCTCCATACCTATACCCTGAAAGAACTGCGCATCAACCTGGACGCTTCCTATAAGAACTGGCTCCTGAATTTTATGACTATCACACCGCCTAACCGATATGTATATGGCGAACAATTAATGAAGGGCGAGTTGATGCATACCTTGATGGTAGGTTATAAACAGCCTGCATGGTCCATTATGGCAGGAATACTCAATCCCTTTATGAAGACCTATCGCTCCGAAAACGAAAACTGGTCAGCATTGACACCAGTTAAGTCGGACATACACAACAATAACATGTCAAATACCTTTGCCGTCAAGCTCAACTTCAACCTAAACTTCGGACGACAATACAAGGATGCCAATAAGAGAATTCAGAATATGGATACAGATTCCGGTATTCTGCAAGGAACCAAAGAGTAGCCGTTACATTGGATCTACATCATAATAGACGATTAAAGATTTAAAACGATCCTCCGCCACCATCTCTTTCTGAACCTGCACCAGCAGTTCACGGGCGCGAGCCATCGGAGCATTATACTCTATCTTGACAATAATCTTTCGGATAAATAATGTTTGTATCCGAGCAACAGGCGGTTTATCCGGTCCCAATACACGATTACCGAAGACTGCACGCAACTTGCCTGACATGGTTTGTGCCATCAAGTCAAGCAATTGCTCATTGCGGTTTTTCAGATAGACATACACCAGACGATAGTAAGGCGGGTAGTGGAACATCTGACGTTCAGCAAGCTGTCCCGCCACCATCTGGTCAAAATCGTTATGGATGACCTGAGCTATAATAGGGTGATCGATACTTTTTGTCTGCAAAATTACACGTCCGCGTTTATTCTTCCGTCCGGCACGTCCTGCCACTTGTGCCATCAACTGAAAAGCACGCTCATACGAACGGAAATCAGGATAATTCAACATCGTATCTGCGTTCAGAATACCTACCACACTGACATGATCAAAGTCCAATCCTTTAGAAACCATCTGTGTACCTATCAATATATCCGTTTTCCCCTGCTCAAAATCTGCAATAATACGTTCATAAGCAGAACGGGTACGAGTGGTATCCAAATCCATACGGGCAACAGCGGCTTCGGGAAATAAAATCTTGATATCATCTTCTATCTTCTCTGTACCAAACCCACGATTACGCAAGTCAGTACCCTCGCAAGCTGGACACTTATGGGGCAGTTGATAGGTATAACCGCAGTAATGGCAAGTCAACTGATTCAATCCTTTGTGAAATGTCAGGCTCACATCACAGTTTTTGCACTTCGGCACCCACCCGCATGTATTACACTCAATCATCGGAGCAAAGCCACGCCGGTTCTGAAACAAAATGACTTGTTGCTTTTGATCCAAAGCCTCATGAATATATTGAAGCAACAGTGGCGAGAATGGTCCGTTCATACGCTTCTTGCGATGCAACTCATGGATATCCACGGGGATAATTTCCGGTAATTGAATTTCTTTATACCGCTCTTTCAGCTCCACCAGTCCATACTTTCCGGAAGAAGCATTATGCCAGGTTTCAATAGAAGGGGTAGCTGTGCCCAGCAAGGTCTTGGCACCATACATGGCCGCCAATATGATTGCCGCATTTCGGGCATGATAACGGGGAGCCGGATCCTGTTGTTTATAGGTATTCTCATGTTCTTCATCCACAATCACCAACCCGAGGTTACGAAAAGGCAGGAAAACAGAAGAACGAACTCCAAGGATAATATCATATCCTTTTTCCGTCAGCTGCTTCTGCCAGATTTCTACACGCTCGGCATCCGGAAATTTAGAATGATAAATTCCTAAACGATCTCCGAACACCCGTTGCAGACGTTCGGTAATCTGAGTGGTAAGAGCTATTTCAGGTAGCAGGTACAACACTTGTTTTCCCTGCCGGATAGTTTCTTCTATCAAATGAATATAGATTTCTGTTTTCCCGCTGGCAGTTACCCCATGGAGCAGACACACATTCTTGGATTGGAAGCTTCGTACAATCTCATCGTGTGCCATTTGTTGATGTTCATTCAAAGGATTAATGGGAAGAATTTCCCGAAGAACGGAATTCAGCCGTCCCACTTCCTGTTGGTAAACTTCAAAGATATGTTTATCTACCAAGCCATTGAACACAGCTGGCGAAGCAGATACCCGCAGCAATAGTTCTTTCTTATTAACCTCTTTGGGAAAGCTTTTCAGCCCGTCACCTCCCAAAATACCGGATAGTTCGATGTATTTCATCAGTAAATCCAGTTGCTTCGGAGCACGCGCCAATTCATCAAAAAGTTCTTGCAGCCGTTTTTCATTCCGTACTTCGTCCGCCAGTCGCACGCGCGTTTCAGTCTTTGGCTTATAAGTCCGGCGAAGTTCTTCTTTTACAAAGATGGCCTCCTTATCCAATAAGGATTTAATTACGGAAAGTATATTCTTGAGACCGCTGTCTTTTTCCAGTTTTGTCACACACTGTTCGGGCTCCGCAGAGAGCAAATCCAATATCTTCTGCTCACGCTCCGGCAAACGAACTTCCGATTCAAAATCCGGATTATACTCTACCATCGTCTCGCTCTCCAATTTCAGACCGGAAGGCAGAGCAGCCTTATAAACATCGCCTTGTGTACAGAGATAATAATCTGCCAGCCACTCCCAAAACTTAAATTGTTCCGGCAATAAAATCGGATGAGCATCCAATAATGCAGATACTTCTTTTACCTCATAATCCGTCGGCTCACAATAATGTACGTTACGTACAATCGCTGTATAGTACTTCTTGCGCCCGAACGGAACTACTACCCGACATCCCATTTTCACCTCATCCGCCCATTCCTCAGGCAAAGAATAGGTAAAATAGCGGGGCAGAGGCAAAGGCAATATGACATCCACAAATTTCTTCATTGCAGCGACAAAGATACAATAAAAAAATAGCGTTGCCAATCAAAATCAGCAACGCTATTATATCGCAATAGATTCTACTTTCTTAGAAGAGATAAGCAGCGGATATTTGCCAAGTCTTATTCTTTGCACCGATGGCATGACCTACCTCTTTCCATTTAAAGCTATCGCCCATCGGGAACTGATAGTTTACGCCTACTTGCAAGTGCTTGATCAGCTTCACACCGACTCCCAGATTAAGCCCTACCTGAGTTTTCTTCCGGTCAACGTTGTCCTTCTTGTCAAAATCAAAGAAGAAATCAGGACCGGCAGCAAAATAAACACCCAGCAAACTACCCAAGCCAATCGTATATTTCAGATTGATTGGAACTTCCGCTCCGATTTGTTTTACGTCACCCTTACCTCTCTGCGAGAATAACAAAGCACCATCAACACCCAGGCCTACAATAGGAATCGTAATTTCAGCCATCGGACCAATAAAGAAACCGGCAGAGTTGTCCTTGTTACCTTTATATCCGCCATCCCAGTCTATCTTTGTCAAGTTGACACCACCCTTTACACCCCATTTAATGAGTTGGGCCTGAGCAGGCATAGCCATAAACATACAGCCTACAGCTATAATGAAAGCACTAAAAATCTTCTTCATACTTCTTTTTTGTTTAAATTATCGGGACAAATATATGGATTTATTCTTAAAAAGAACAATAAAGATTCATTTTTGTTCAACGGCGTTGTCGTCGTACTGACGCCTTCGGGGCTGCTGCTTCCCGCTTAGATACCGATTGAGACTTACCTGCGGAAGCTTTTAACTTTGATGAGGAAGAAGATTTACTTTTGGTTGTAACAGCATTGTCACGCCCCCTTTTCTTCGAATTAGTCTTCGCTGTTTTTATTCCCGAAGCTGTGGAAACCGAATCCGTTTCTTCTATAAGGTCCCTGCCATACAATGTATTTTCAAAATCCACCAGTTCTTTTTCAATCCGCTTCTGCTCTTTCACCATGGCGCTATCCGTAGGGCAATATTGTGACAAAGTACGATTTTGCAGATTGGTTGTTTTATAAATATCTCCTTTATACAAGCGTGCCGTAAAGAAGTCATCCCAAGTACTGTTTGCCGCATTATTATAATTGCTAACGGAGACTTTTGTCTGAGTCAGATAGGGAACCAAGTCTTTATAGTTCACCCAAAACATAGGTAACTTCACTTTCTCCGAACTGAATTCTTCCGAACGATGCAGCACCGGACAGATAGCCGTTATCACCGAACCATAAGTAGAAGTGCGCTGGTCAAAATACCAGACCTCCTTCACAAAGTAACTCAATACATCCGCTGAAGGTATATCGCTATTACTGATAGACAAAACACTGTCACGGCGATTTGCCACTTTCTTCAGTTCATAATAAATTTGAAAGCGATCCAGCACATCACGGAAAGTCACCTCAGCATCTTTCTGAAAGCGCTCCGTACCATCCAGCTGATATTCATAAGCCGGAATTTTCTTTTGCGCCAACAAGCGGAACATGGTAGCGAAAAGATTCATCTTATTTCCCTGCGGTTCCACCGGATAGTATAACGCACCATTGGTATCCTTTGTCAAATCCAGCGTACGATAGATTTCACGCATCCACACCACATCCTCTGGCAAGCCAGGCGAACCCGGATATTGCCTTTGCGCCCACCCCACTGAAAGATTCAGTGCACAGAGTGCGACAGCTATCATGAGTTTCAAGGAAAGTTTCATAGTCTTATACCTTATTATATTCGATTTCTAATTTTAATTCACAATCACTTCCAGTGTAGTAGGCAGCAAACGCTCCACCCCATCCGGCCCCACCGCACGAACTCGGGAAATATAGAAACGTTTACCTCTGGATAAACGGCGGAACATATCTTTCTGACGTGTAGAGAATGAAGCCCCCGAAGACACTTCCGGCACGGCATTTCCCATATTATCAAAGAAAACAGTTTCAAATCCCAGCACCCGGAAGTTGATATTCAACAAACCATCATCAATAGCAGCTACAATGCCGGGAGTATTCATCAAAATTGCTTTAGACAATCCACGCTCCCCCCGATATCGTTTAGGTGTCCCGTCTTCCGTATATTCTATAAACGGTGAAGGATCAGGCAACTGGCGTACACGATAAGTATAATCCCCCATCGACTGCGTACGTCCGCCAACGGATGCTGTCACACGAATCACTACATCTTTACCGATAGTCGTAGGATGAGCAATATACCCATTTCCGGAACGGTTCAGAGTTCCGTTTCCATTCACAATACTTGCCTGTACCTGTCCCCCCGGCACTCCGGGAACAGAAATACTGATCGGATTATCATATCCGGCATAGAGTACATTCATCATTGTAGCAGAAACCGTAGCAGTAGGTTCAACCACCGTATATTTCTGTGAGAACTCTCTGCGAAGCACTTCGCCATTCCCTTGCGCCAACTCCAAATAACCATCCAAAAAGAACTCCCCTGTACGGTTGCAAACGGTTTCGAACCATCCTTCGGCATTATCCGGTTGCTTTTCACCGGCTATGTAAATAGAAGGGCGCTGAGTAGAGTCCACAGCAGCCAGAATGACACGGGCACTGTACGTACCACCGCGCACCACATTCTGAGAGGTAGGAATGACATAAGCTTGAAGTTGATTTACACGTACATCCTGCACATCGGTATTCTGCGTCAACAAATGCAATACTTCACCTTCAGCATAGCGCACATCACTTTGCAGCTTGGTTAACAGCGTGACAGCTGCGGCCACCGGAGTATTTTCAAAGATATATTCCTGCCAGTTTTTTCCTGCTGCTGACGCCTTACGCGGTACTTCAGTACCCAGATTATCACGGATGATCTTCTGTTGTATCGGATCGGTAACAAGAGTCAGAATATTTTCCCGGTATTGATTGATGCGGTTGAACAGCGCTTTGCCCTGTCCGCTACCAGGTGCAAGCATCACAAAAGAAGCAGCTTCCAAGTCTTCTTTATTGGAGATATTGGCAACATCCCCATTCTTGCCATCCGCTTCCTTCACAATGCGTAGTTTCAATTCATCCACATAGGTATAGAGCGAATCGGACATATTCTTCACACGTACCGCTTTCTCAAACCACGGTCCTATTTTCTCAGGATTACGTTCATTGGCACCGGCAAGCCCGTCATATAGTGATTGATTCTGCACGGTAGAGTTTGCCGTTGTACGGGAAAGACTTTCATCTACCAATGAAAAACCATTCAGCACATCCGACGAAACATTGAGTGCCAGCATCGCCATCAGGACGATATACATCAGGTTTATCATCTTCTGACGCGGAGAATCCGGGTTAGTGTTCAGAGACATGGGGTTATTTACAATTTATAATTTACAATTTGGCTGCGCGATAGCTTTAACTCTCGTTCTATCGCTTCACCACTTTATCACTTAACCTGCACGGCTTGTAGCATACGGGCATAGACAGCATTCAGTTCTTCTATCTGACGCGCCATCTTGCGGGTTTGTTCATGCACCTGATCGATTGTATTGATCTGAGTGCTGGCACTACGAAGCTGCATTTCATAGATGGCGTTGATACCTGCCAAATTACGGTTTAAAGCGCTCATCTGCTCAGCATCATGTGAAAGAGATTCGGCCTGTGCCGTAAAGCGCGAAAGCATTTCTGTCATTTCTTTCAGTTGGGCAATGTAAGCCTGCGTAGTTTCTTCCATTTCAGGAGTAAAAGCAGGGGCCGGAGTTCCGGGTGAATAATGATTCGCTCCTACAGTCACTGATACCGGCTGATTTGAAGGGACGGATTGTGTCTTCGGCAAATCATTTGTCCATCCACCGGCACTGCCGATTGTGCCATCTCCCACCACAACGATACCACCGGATGTAGCCGTCTCCGTCTGCCTTCTCGGCAAATCAAATGCAGAAATAAAAAACACCAGCACCTCTGTTCCCATACCAATCCACAACATCAGGTTGGCACCAGGCAAGTGTGTCAGCTTGAACAATGTACCTGCAATGACAATAGCAGCACCCCAGCTATAGGCATAGTTCATAATGACCTTACCACGGTAACTCGCCATAAAATCCTGCAACTTTTGTCCAAAATTCCTCTTTTTATTTACAGTATCTTTTTCCATCATCTTACCATTTTACCATCTTATCATTTCCCCTTCTTATTATATCCCACTTGTGTACGTACGCAACGGAACCCCACATACGAACGTTGCTCATTCTGATACTCCGCCGTGCGGGCATCCGAACGGATAAACGCGTTTACATCTTTCCATGAACCGCCACGCACCACTTTCTTCTTCATCGCATACGGATCATCCGGCGCGGCATTATACTGAATATCCGGATTGATATCACTTGCTTGCAGAACTCCCGACTCAGTATAAGCCGTTGAAGTCCACTCCGCCACATTACCTGCCATGTCATACAATCCGTTCGAATTGGGTGTGTAAGCTCCTACACGGGTTGAAATCAGATTGCCGTCTTTGGTGTAATTTCCTTTACCCGGCTTATAGTTCGCATTGTAGCATCCACGGTCATCTTTGGTTTCTTCACTCTCTTTCCAGGGATATTTATTATCCTCCCTTCCGCGTGCGGCAAATTCCCATTCGGCCTCGGTCGGCAGGCGATAGCGCTGGATATATTTAGCCTGTCCACGTAGACCTGCAAGTAAATAATTGGTACGCCATGCACAAAACGCATTCGCCTGTTCCCAGCTGACACCCACCACCGGATGCTCGTTGTAACTGGGATGGTTGAAATACAAACGCATATATTGTTCATTATTCGCGTTCGGAAAGTCATTCACCCAACAGGTTGTATCGGGATAAACATTTACTATATAGCTGTTTAGAAAATCCCATTCGCTGGATAACGGACGTGTAATAGTACGGTTCACAATCCGCCCTTCATCATCAATGTATGCCGTATCCTTCGTTATCATAATCACCTCTTCCGGATTCACCCGTATATCGGTATTCTTAACACGTTCAGCGGGATTCAGGCGATTATGACGCTTGGCAGCCTCAGCATAGTCATAAATCTCATAATAATAATTCATCTGACCGGCATCCAGCATCAGCGTACCATCGATAGGATGATGCTTATATACGCTTTCGATAGCCATCTGCTCATCCTCTGTCGCCCGCTTCCAGGGAATGGGCTTCGACCAGTTCAGATAAGGTTTGATAGGATTTCCTTCCCGGTCTTCTTCTATCTTATATAATTCATTACCGCCATAAGCAGGATCTGCCAGACGTTCACGGATAATGGAATCGCGTACCCAATTGACAAACTGTTTATATTCGGCAACCGTCACTTCCGTATCATCCATCCAGAAAGACTCGACTGAAATTTCCCGTGAAGGAACGATTGTTCCCCACAAGCTGTCTTGCTTGTCGGGTCCCATTTTCACCGAACCACGTTTCACCAGCACCATACCGTAAGGCGCAGGCTCATTCCATGCCACGGCACTGGCTCCTATCACTTCGCCACCTCTCATGGAACTGTTTCCCACCGTCCCCATGCACGAAACCAACGAACCGAACAGCAATAAAGCCGCCCCGTACCACGCATGAATTGTTTTCATTCCTTTATTCTTTCCCATTGTTCGTATATTCTCTTACAAAATCCGTACACTCTTATGCAAGTTCCGGTTTTTCTTAAATACATTCAAGTCCAATGCATACCTCACTACCAGATCGTGGCTACCACTTGCGACACCTATCTTCGAAGTAAAACACTCATAAGCATATCCTAACGTCACGCCCCGCACCGTCAATCCGAAGCTGAATGTCACCGAGGTATCCGGCGAATAAGTCAATCCTCCACTAAGCACCCGGGAATGATAGGTATAAAACAATCGTCCCGTTACATCCAGCCTTGTAGAAGTAAAATCACTTTGCAACTGCATAGAAGGTTGTATGGAAATTAACGGATTACGCGTCTGAATATTGTATCCACCTGTCAAATAAAAGATAGGATGTATTTTTATCTGGCTTTTGTCTCCCAGAGAGACACGGGGAGCTGTCAGGTGATGGGCAGAAAATCCTGCATAAAACTTAGGGTGCGAATAGTATCCACCCAGTCCGAGATCAACGGCCATTCCACTCTCCGCAGCAGTCGGAAAAGCTTCATCATCCGTTTCATCTCCAAGATTGATATCAGATGGATCAAACGATACGGTCAGCATCCCCACTTGAAGTCCAATGCCCAACTTACCTTTCCGGATTTTCATCTGATAGGCATATTGTCCCCAGAAACGTTGGTTACGGAACAGGCCGATCCCCTCATTGAAAAAGCCTACACCCACACCATGCTGTTTATTGAACAGAGTAAAAGGCATATCAGCCCCAAAGTACATTACGCGCGGAGCATGTGTAAAACCCATCAACTGCATACCGTACGAACCATAAATATTCATTTTATTATCTGTCTGCCCCGCCCAGCCGGGATGATAATATCCCTTCACCTCCCAGTATTGACTGAAGCGTGCATCAAATTGCGCCTGACCTTTTGCCGCACAAAAGAAAAGACAGATAAAAATTATATATTTCAGGATACGGCTACATTTCATCAATATAAGAACTGATAAAACGAGAAAAAATTGTGTAAAACAGAATCAAAAAGAGAAAGACAAATCACAATTCTGTTCTACCCCACTTATAGTAGCTCCTAGCTTCTTATAAAAACCAATAGCAGGCTTGTTCCATCCTGACACTTGCCAGCGCAATCTGTGGCAGCCTGAAACTTTTGCGTATGTTATAATTTTATGTATCAACAGTGAGCCTACCCCCTGCCCTCTGAAAGCCGGCCTTACATACAAATCGTCCATATACAATGACTTGCCGACCCATGTATAATAACCAAAAAAGTAAGTAACATAACCGGCAATCTCTCCATCCGGTGTTTCCGCAACGAAGCAATTGAAATATTCTTTCTCCTCCATCATCTGATCTACCGTATTTGTCATTCTCTCAGGCAAATTCTCAAATTCAGCAAACTCTCTGAACAAAGCATTAATCTGATTGAAATCTGAGGTAGTAGCTTCCCGTATATTAATCTCCATACTTTTTTTTGAGGTTCCTACTGTATAAGACTTTATTTTTAGCAAATATATATCACATATATGAGATATACAATCATGCATCTGAAAGTTTACGTTTAAACAATGACCTTTTTGATTCTTTACATTTTCACCGCTATTCCTTTACCTTCAGCCCGGAAAAAATACACAAAACAGGATGAAAGGAAACATCTTTTTTGCCTCGCTTGCAGAAGATTAAGACTTGTTTTAAGTGCCTGTCCGCATTTTAGGCATGGTTTGTGTGAATAATCATGCCGTTTTTCACTTTCATCTTTTTCATCGGCTTTCAGACTGTTGCCGTATCAATATCCCTTGCTTCGTCTTCCTGCGTATTTTTGGTCTGTGTACGTTCGCACTCCAGCGTTTCGGGGCGTAGCGGTTCTTGGGTGTAGCGTTTTGTGGCCCAACATGCAATCCGGAGGGGGGCTATGCTTCTCAATGTCAGTAGCATAGGGACATGACACTTGGAACTTATTACCTTGAGAACCGGGACTCCCTTTGCTTTGCTGCTCAAGATGGCATCTTGTGTAGCACAACATGCCATCTTAAACAACACAAGATGGCATCTTGAGCAACAAAGGTAGTCATGCTTCAGTAGATATGCAAGCTTTTTGCGGGGGAAAGGTAATAGTGATGTACATGCTTATCACTCTTTGTTCATATCCCGTCAATAATGAACTAATTCCGCCAATTATTTGTATATATAAAAAAGAAAGCTATGACGCAGATAAAAATCAAACGGGTCTATGAAGACCCCGAAGCAGAAGACGGTTACCGCGTATTGGTAGATCGTCTATGGCCTCGCGGCATGAAAAAAGAATATCTGAAATATGATGTCTGGGAAAAAGACATCACGCCTTCCCCCGAACTCAGGAAATGGTTTCATGAAGATGCGGCAGGACATTGGGAGGCTTTCTCAGATATGTATCGGAAAGAACTGGAAACATCTGAAGCCACACGGAACTTTCTGGCATCAATCAAACCTTATAAAACGGTTACTTTGCTATATGCCTCCAAAGAACCTGTCCGTAATCATGCCCGCATTCTGCAACAGTTTCTGGAAGCCAACCTTGGGCAATCGTGAATATTCACTATCTTTGCAGCAGTCATCCCCTCAAAAGAGCCGGACGGCCTAACTATTTTCTGAAAGGACAATCATGATAGAGTTGCGAACAGTCAATCTGACCCGTTACATCACTCCTTTGCGCGAAGGCGGTTCACTGCCAGCACTGGCGGAAGCTGATGACGAATTCAAATACGTCGTAAAGTTTCGTGGTGCCGGCCATGGAACAAAGGCATTGATATCCGAACTAATTGGCGGAGAGGTTGCGCATATACTTGGATTCAGAGTGCCGGAGCTGGTGTTTCTGAACCTCGATGAAGCATTCGGACGGACCGAAGGAGACGAAGAAATACAAGACTTATTGCAAGGCAGCCGCGGACTGAACCTGGGGTTACACTTCCTTTCGGGTGCCCTGACATTCGATCCTGTAGCAACCAAGATAGAGCCGGAACTTGCCTCACGTATTGTCTGGCTGGATGCCTACCTAACCAATATAGACCGTACTTTTCGCAACACCAACATGTTGATGTGGCACAAGGAACTTTGGCTGATAGACCACGGTGCTTCTCTTTACTTTCACCATTCATGGGAAAACTGGGAGAAACATGCGGTAAGTCCGTTCACCTATATCAAAAATCACGTGCTGCTACCCGAAGCATCCCGACTTGAAGAAGCCGATACCGTCCTTCGTCCCATGCTGACTGATGAAAAGATACAGCAGATCGTCGCACTTATTCCTGACGACTGGCTGCACTGGGAAGATACCCATGAAACGCCCGAAGAAATCAGAGATATCTATACCCGCTTTCTGACCGAAAGACTGGCCCATTCCGAAATATTTATAAAAGAAGCACAGAATGCAAGGAAAGCACTTATATGAGTACGCAGTTATTCGCCTGGTTCCCAAAGTAGAACGTGAGGAGTTCTTCAATGTGGGAGTAATCCTTTTCTCGAAAAGAGCAGGTTACATCAAGTCCGTTTGTCAGGTAAACGAGGACAAACTGAAGCTATATGTTTCCGAAGTAGACCGGGAATTGGTATTTGCCCATTTGGATGTATTTAATAAAATATGTTCGGGAGCCAAAGACGGCGGCCCCATCGCCCAACTTGATGTACCGGAACGTTTCCGCTGGCTGACTGCCGTAAGAAGTTCCTGTATTCAAACGTCCCGTCCGCATGCCGGTTTCTCCGACGATCTGGACAGGACGTTAGAAAGATTATTCAAAGAATTGGTTTTATAGTGGAGCAGCATACTTCGCCTTCAGCTCCTCTACTCCCATTCCGGTAAAGTAGTCTTCAATAAAATCCCAGCGTTTCGTATCATCCATTCCATCCGTTCCGAAGAAGAAAGAGAACAGTTCGATCTGCTCCTGGAATATCTGCTCATTATTCTCAAGTATCAGATTGTGATATTCATCGGAGGACGCGATCTGCTGTAAGCTCTCAGGGTCATCGAAACACACCTGCACACAAGGCGTACCGCCACCTTCTACACTGAATGAAAGACAATCGAGCATGGAAAGGAGATTAAGCAGCATATTCAAATCAGAGAACGGAGTGCTATAGAACAATAACCGGTCACCTTTTTTACCCACAATGCGCTGACTAAAGAGTTTCTGATAGCGCGACAGCAACAAGTCAAATCCTTTCGTCACCGTGAAAGAAAGTTCATTGGAGTCTTTCTTCTTCACACTACTGATATAGCTCACACTACGCCCTTCTTCCGTACGTGACTCCAGCAGTGAACCAATGAAACGTTTCGCTGACGGCACATCCATACCATGCTCGGCAAATATCGCACGCAATTCTTCTTCATCAAAACGCCCTTTAGTCTTCCGCAACTTATCAACAAGCAAAGTCTTCAAACTATAGAACAGTCCATCCATTCGTTGGCGAATTACGGCTGCATCTTCTTTCAGCAATACTTCATGCTTACCCACAGACACTGCACGGGAACCTTCCCACAACGTACCACCATTCAATTTCTGTTTAAATTCTCTATATCCCAACTCTGCGAAACGTTCTTCCCACAGTTTCTCCAAACGTGCCGTGTATACATCTTCCGTGCCCTTCACCTTCGTAAGATAATCCTTGAACTCATGAATAAAAACATCACCAGTCTTATCCTGAATATATCCTTCCGTCAGCAGGTTTTGCGGACTCACTTCCAACAATTTCTTTCCATAACGATGGCTCAAATCATCTTCCAACCATAGCAGAGCAGTCTTAATCAATTGCCCAAGTTCCGCTTCATATTCCAGCTTGTTCTTCATTCTTGGCAATTTCACCACAAACTCAAAGTCGGACAAAGACACCAGCATTTCCTGTTTTTCGCCTTTCATCCGGTACACTTCCATCAGCTTCTTCAAAATCAGCGACAACTGTTCCTGTGCTATATTGCCCGCCATGTGCAGGCGCTTCATATAATAGAAATCCCTTTCATGATAATCCGTTGCCGAAATACCATGAATCTCCGTATCACGGGCTGCACGTCCGATCTCCTGTATATAGTCCACAAATGTGCTGGAGGGCGCCACATGATACACCCGGTCAATATCACTGATATCCACCCCCATGCCGAATGCCTTTGTAGCCACAATCATGCGCTTCTCGCCTTCTTTGAACTCCTGTACAATAGCAGCTTTTTGTTCTTTGTCCTTCTTACCATAGTAGGAGGCGACCAGGTGCCAATCCGTCGATTTCACCCACGTTTTCAGACGCATGTCGATACCACCTGCAAAAGGATAATAAAGAATAGTCTTATGCCCGTCGAGGAAATCCTCTACACGGTCAGCCACAACACGCTGTTTGGCTTTATCATAGGTTTCTCCTTCCTCTATCTCCATCTGCCGGATATCAAAGCCGATGTTCCGGCGTTTCACTGTACCTGCATAAAGCACACATGGCTCCATTTGCAATGAACGAATGGTTTCGAACACCATGTCATTCCCTCCTTTCGGATTCCATACAGCCGTAGCCGTCAGTGCAAAGAGCGGGAATGCATATCCAAGGCTTTTCTTCAAGCCTTGCAGATAACGCCCCAGAAACCAATAATCCACACGGAATTCCTTGCCCCATGTAGTTACCGTATGGGCTTCGTCTACTACGACCAGACCGATACGCCGTTCACCTGCAAAGTGCTTGATATCATACGAGAGCAACAACTCCGGTGAAAGATAGAATAGATCCACCTCACTTTCACGCACCTGCCTGTACACTTCGTTCTTCTGTTCAGGCGACAAATCGGAAGAGGCATACGCCACACGCATGTACCCCAATTCCTGCAAGCCTTCCACCTGGTCTACAATCAATGCTTTCAAGGGAGATACGACAATGGTAAGCATCCCGTATTCGTTACCCAGATAGATGGCAGGCAACTGGAACAACAGAGATTTTCCCGCACCGGTAGGTGCTGTAAGCAAGATGTTATCCACATCTTCTCCTCCATTCCGGGCTTTCTCTGCTTCGACAATAACACTTTCTATCAATTGTCCCTGTGAAATTTGAAGCGTGTCCTTCCCCTTGAACAAATCGTCGTACACTTCCAGATCACGAAATTGTTCGTAACCGTAAGTCTCTTTTAAAAGCGTGTATACCGCTTCCCGGCAATCTCCGGGTAAGTGCCGTTCTTTTAGTTCCGGCAGGCGGCATGCCGTTTTTTCTCGTGTTTCAGTCATAAATGGAATAATATAAAAAAGAGGCAGTCCTCCTAACCTGTTACAAACAGATCTAACGGACTACCTCTTTCTATGTGTTAACTACCTTGTATTTCTCCAACCGGAGCAAGGCTTAAAAAGCATGCTAATACTCCTCTTCGTTAAAGAAGAAATCCTCTTTGCTGGGATAATCGGGCCATATATCTTCAATACTTTCATAAATATCGCCTTCATCTTCCATTTCCTGCAAATTTTCAATCACTTCGAGCGGAGCGCCCGAACGAATGGCATAATCTATTAATTCGTCCTTGGTTGCCGGCCAGGGAGCATCTTCCAGTTTAGATGCTAATTCCAATGTCCAATACATAAGTCCTAAGTATTAAAATTGTGAATATTAAGTCCTACTTTCTATTTTTCGGCAAAAGTATAATAAAATCTCTCACTTACAACTATTATCCCAAAATATTTCATCTTTTTTCTCATCCCAGTTGATTTTCCGTGACAAGACAAACAAATAATCGGACAAACGGTTCACATAAGCAAGCAATTCGGGAGCAACTGCGCATTGTTCAGCCAAGGCCAGAATACGACGTTCCGCCCTGCGGCAGACCGTGCGGCAAACATGACAAACAGATGCTCCACGACTACCGCCGGGCAATATAAACGCATGCAATGGAGGCAGCAGATTATCCAAACGGTCTATTTCATGCTCAATACGCTCTATTTCTTCGGGATGGATAACACTGGCACAATTCAATTCTGTCTTTTCAAGATCGGTAGCCAGATTGGAACCTACTGCGAAAAGACGATCCTGAATATGACGGACTAATGTTTTATCTCTTTCATCGGACAGATAAGTAATGAGTACTCCCAGATTGGCATTCAATTCGTCTACTGTACCGTAAGCTTCCAAGCGAATATGAGTTTTCGATACGCGGGTGCCGCCCACCAATGAGGTAGTACCTTTATCACCGGTTTTGGTATATATCTTCATAAGTGATTAGTGTTTAGTAATTAGTGTTTAGCAGTTAGTAAGTGACGCTAATCACCAGTCACTAACCGTTAATCACTATTGAAACGCCTAAAGATAATCAAAAGTTGACAATATAGTTCTGTTTTATCTTAGTTTTATCGAAGAAGAGAATTCCAAGGTCATAAAGGTCGAACGTAATGCCCACATGCTCATCTTGTTGCATACGTTTCCAAAGCGCTTCCATTTGCGAAGTATAGCGGATTCCTTCGATGACGAAAACCGACTTTCCACAGGCACGTGCTACACAGATACGGAATACTTCTTCCATAAATTCCGGGTGACGATAATCATGCAGATAAAGGAAACCTACGGGTACGCCGGCTTCCAGAAATAATTCGGAAAGTTCGGATGCCGCTGTATAGTCCGCTCCCTCCTTTCCTGCTTTCAGATAGAGGGACGAAGCAGCAAGCCTGCCGGCATCCACTATCGTATCCGGCTGGATGTAATTTACCAACCGGAACAAGAGGCGTTTCACTTTCTTCGATTCATACTTCCAATAGTTGTCTTTCTGTGGGGCCAGTTTTTTCTGCTCTACTGCCAGATCTTTATATTTATAATAAGGAGTAGATTCGTAAATCACCTGCGTAATCAGATTGAAAGCAAAAGGCGAATGTACCCCATAGCCGCAACGATGGCGAAAACGGCTCAACCAGATAAAAGGGCGTTTCAGGGTTAGTGTGATACGGTTCATAACATATAAATTCTTTTATTGGGCACAAAGATAAGTAACACTCTGCTTAGTCGCATACCTTTCCTTTGATAACTTTCGGCTCCGACGAGTAGTTCTCCTTAACCGTCAACTGCACATTCTCCCCGTCAAAGCGGAAAGTAATATTGAGAGCTGTAATCCAGTTAACATAATGTGCTTTGAGTTCCAACATCGCAGCCGATGGCCAGGCATAACTGCCCGCTACATAAAACGGCCCCTCTATTCCATTAAAACGTCCTTTCGCTTCTATCGAATAGGGAGGATGGACATCGGTTGAAGTTTTTTTCCATTGCTTATAACCGAATGAGAGATTATATTTTGTACCGTCAGTCTCTGTTACGGTCATGATTACTTCCTTCTGCTTGAACTGGAGGTCCAGAGATTGCCAGTCGAACTTGTTCGGTTCGAGAACTATACTTTTTCCTGCATAATCACGGGCAAGAGATGAACTCGCTTTTCCCTGTACAAAAGGCAACTGATAAGAAGATTGCTTTTTCAACAAGCGTTTATAATCCTTTCCCGGTGTCAATGTATCATCGCCGACGGCAGGCAACAGGCGATTCCACACCAAACGGCGCTGTGTAGCTCCATCTATCAAAGTACATTCAGTGATGACCACTACCATATCTTTGTCCGGTATGAGAAGTGCATATTGTCCCAGGGCACCGTCTATGCGGACAGCACCCGGATATTCACAAAGCCACATCTGATACCCATAACCGTAGCCAAAACTACCGGTATCCGACTGTTTAGTCATCATCCTGTCCACCCACTCTGCCGGAAGCAACTGCTTGCCTTCCCATACTCCACGATTCAGTAACAGCTGTCCGAACTTAGCCAACGATTCGCTCTGCAAATACACACCCCAACCTCCGGTATTGATTCCTTCAGGGCTTACTTCCCAGGATATATCGGTGATATGCATCGGTTTGAACAGTTTCAGCCGCAGGTAATCCAATACTTTCATTCCCGTCACTTTCTGCACAATAGCGGAAAGCATATACGAGCTCATGGAGTCATAGTCGAAATGTTTGCCGGGAACTTTTATCGTTTTTCCCAGATACCCTCTGATCCAGTCTGTACGACCATTACGCATATTCCAGTCAGGAGTGACACCGGAAGTCATATTCAGCAGGTTGCGGACGGTCATATCGGCAAGATTTGCAGAAATAGTATCCGGAAGTTGGTCAGGGAAGAAAGAAGCTACCCGATCTGTCAGCCGCAAGCGATTTTCAGAAATAGCGAGGCCTACAGCGGCACCAACGAAGGTCTTGGAGCAAGAATATACGGTATGTCGATATTCCGGGGCGAAAGGTTCAGGATAAATCTCCGCGATTACCTTTCCATGACGTAGTACCATTACACTATGTATGTCCGTTTTAGGCAAGCCCATCAGGGAGTCCATCAAAGCTATAAGTGCTCCGGAAGGAACACCTTCCACTTCGGGTATCGAACGTTCCAGTTCGCGAATCTGTGCACTGGTCGTTGCAGGTATCAACAGGCAGAGCACAAGGAGAAATAAAGTAATTCTGTTCTTCATATTCATGTTGCAGCAAGCAATTAGGTTTAACCGCATGCAAAAGTAAGGTATTCACATAGGGCAGGCAAATCTTTAAGAGATAATTTACTCAAACGATAACATACATTCTCCCTTTTCAGGCAATGACAAAGAAATCGTTTTACCTGTGTAGTTATTACTTTGCCCGTCTATAATCGCCTTTGCCCGAGTGACACCTTCAGGCATTTTCACATGAAATATTCCCGGTATAGTTGCCGTAAGTATAGCCTTCACAGCCTTTCCATCTTTCCACTCCAAATCAACGGAGATCCCGCCACGGGCCTTCATTCCATGAAAGTTGCCAGTATGCCAGCTTTTCGGCAAAGCAGGAAGCAGATGAATAAAACCCTCATGACTTTGCAACAACATCTCGCCAATTCCTGCGGTCCCCCCATAATTCCCATCAATCTGGAAAGGGGGATGCGAACAGAACAAATTAGGAAACGTTCCGCTGCCATGACGCTTTGTCTGAGGATCAACAGCCGGATAAAGAAGGCTCTTGAACAGTGTCCAGGCCCGATCCCCATCACCGAGGCGAGCCCAGAAATTTACCTTCCAGGCACGACTCCAACCGGTTCCTCCATCACCCCGACGGTTTAGCGTCTCACGACAGGCATTGGCAAGTTCAGGAGTAGCATCAGGAGAAATCAGATTACCCGGATGCAAACCATACAGATGGGAGACATGGCGGTGGTGTACATCTTGCTCTTTATAATCTTCCAACCATTCTTGCAGATATCCTCCTTTACTGATCTGCATAGGTGGGAACTTATCTAATGCCTCCCGCAACTTCGCGGCATAGTCAGCATCACATTCCAGTATGGAAGTTGCTTCAATTACATTTGTATATAGCTCAGTCAGTAATTGAACATCCATCGTAGGCCCCATGCATACACTGACGGGAGTCGGATCATTGCCGACAAAAAAAGCATTTTCAGGAGAAGAGGTAGGGGCTGTTACAAGCCAACCATGTTTAGGTTCCCGCACCATTGTAGAGTAAAAGAACTCAGAAGCACCTTTCAGCACAGGATAAATTCGTTTCAGAAACTCAATATCCTGAGTATATTGATAATGCTCCCAAAGATGAGCACAAAGCCAGGCACCACCGGTATTGGTAGCCCCCCAGGAAGGATGTTCACCGGGAGCGGTATAGTTCCAGATATTCGTCATCATGTGAAGCACCCAACCTTGAGCATGAGTACCGTAAAAAGTACGGGCAGTCTCTTCTCCCGAGGGGATAAGACGTTCTATAAGCGCAGTCAAAGGCTGGTAAAGTTCCGAAAGGCCGGCTTGTTCAAGCGGCCAGTGATTCATCTGGATATTAATATTGGTATGATAATCGCCATTCCAAGGCGTTTCTACTCCATTTGCCCACAATCCTTGCAGATTAGGAGGCAAGCTACCCGGACGGGTGCTGCTGATAAATAGATAACGACCATAATTGTAATAGAGAGCGGCCAAAGCTGGAGACTCACGCTCCGTGAAACGAGTAATGCGCTCGTTAGTGGGTAATACATCATCTTCCGTAAACGGAAGAGTTAGAGATACACGATCATAAAAGGTACGATGGGAGGCTATGTGGGACTCTTTAATTTGCACATGTTGAGTAGCGGCATTCAGCAAACTATCACAAACTTCTTTATAACGGTTTCCTGAAAAATCAGTACCGGAAGCAGCATAAGAAGTAGTGGCAGAAAGCACCAGCCATGCTTCCCTCCCTTGAGTCAGGGTGATACCCCGCTCGGCAGAAATATTCTGTTTACCACCTTTAGATATTAATCGCATGGCAACACGATACTTCATACCTTCCCGTCCGGGCTTTCCACTATCTAAAGCACCTTCCAACAACAAAGTTCCTTCTTCCTTCCCAATGCCCGGAAGCACAGAGACCGCACCTTGTTTGGGACGGGAAAGTTGAGCCGAGAAGGACAGGGCACGGCGACGACTGGCAGTCAGGTGTATGATCATAACGTCTTTATCGCGTGAAGTGAAATATTCACGTTGATAGTCAATACCTTCTTTCGTGAATGAGGTATAAGCAACTGCATCACGCAGATCGAGCCAACGGCGGTAATTGGTTACCGCCTCCCTATCACCGGAAACAAATTTCTTCTTGACCGGAATACTGAAATTCAGGATAAGGTCAGCCAACATCTGATAATTGCCGTAAGTACCACCTGATTCGGGTTTCTTTGGGACAAAACTGTTATACATCAACTCTTGTGCCTCTTTATTCTTACTTTCAAACAAAAGTTGTTGAATGGCAGGCAAACTACGGGATGCATCGGGATTACCGTAATCGGCCTCCATACCGCTCCAAAGTGAAATTTCATTCAGTACAATATGTTCCTTGTCAATACCTCCGTCGGGCATCATACCCAAACGACCGTTACCCAAAGGCAGGGTTTCTTCCCAAATGGTAGCCGGAGCAGTGTAATAAAGCTGATGGTTATAGTTATCCGCCAACGTATCAGCCACTGCGATTAGTGAAGAAGCAAAAACTAGAAAAAACAAAATTAGTGCTCTCATACGTAAAATATAAATATGCCTCGCCTTATCAGAGAAGCGTTATTAAAAACATTCTCATCCATATCAATGTCACGGACAAAGATACAAGAAAATAGGACAGGAAGAAATTTTTTCCATTTTCTTCCTGTCCAAACTTATTTAGTTGTTATCCATAAAATTAATTATTCTACATCAGATTCCAAGGGCAGTAAAAGAAATGAGAATTCATAATCCTTATAAGGAAGACGATACTCTTCCAACGGCAATGCTCCCCAACTATTAACACCTCCGACTCCCATCTGAGCCTTATCTATACACAAATTGACATAATCAACACGGGGAATAAATTCTGAATGTCTTTGATCTTTTTGCTCACCGTCATCCAAAGATTCAATGGTATAGTGCAAAGCCGACATCGAACAAGGAGTATCTGCTACAAACTTCAGTCCATTCCCTCCCCAGTCCGTCTGTTTCCACCAGCGGATATCTGTTTTCGTCCCATTCTCCTGCGGACGGATATAGAAATAGAACTGACTACTAACATTCTGCTGATATTTACCCAGGAAAGTTGCATGATTGCGGTCCGAATAATTCTCACCCGGTCCCCTGCCATAATAACTGATCTGTTCCAATTCCTGAGGTAACTGCATCTGCATGCCAAAACGGAATAAATCGGAAATTTCCGCCGACTGGTCAACAACCATCCTTTGAGTCACCTTGACCGCACCCTCGTTATTAATGACATAAGTCAGATACAATTTAGCTTTCACTGCATCCATTGTATATTCCGCATCTATCCGGACAAGATTATCCGCTACCATATGTTCCAGTTTATTCAAGTAGATTCCTGTGTTTTTCCAGGCAGCATATTTCATTTGCAGTCCGGCACCCAAATCATTGTCAGTCGGAGCCCGCCAGAAATTAGGTTTCAGTTTGCCACCCTCTTCCATCAACCGCATGCCTTTCATCTCATACCTGCACAAGTAACCATCGTGTTTATCAAAATCCAGGCGGAAGTTTTCGCCTTCCACTATCAGGAAATTCACATCATTATCCCTGATAGCCGGAGCATCTGTTCTTGTTTTGCTTCCCTTCACATTATCAATAGAGCATTCTGGATTCTTATAATGTTGGACAACCAACTGATTTCTTGACACGATATGTCCTGCTGGCAGTAAAGTCTCAGCTTTCCTTAGTTTAAACAAGATATTCAGCAGTACCTCCTTATCCCGGCAAATATCATCCGCAGCATATCCCAACCGGACTATTCCGGTTTGTTGAGGAGCAACATCCAGATTATCTACAACACCTTTTCGAATAGCTTCTCCATCCGCCAAAAATTCCCATTCTACATAATATGCACTTAGGTCACGAAAGAAATTTTCATTATAGACATTAATTATGCCACTTTCCAGGTCTGCTGGGGTCGCCCAAATGGACTGATAAAAATGACCGACTTCATACATATGGGGATTAGGTTTCCGATCCGGGCTAATCAACCCGTTATCCATAAAATTGTTATCGGATGCATCATACGGACTCCAGTCACCACCATAAGCATAGAAAGAAATTCCTTCCTTGTTTTTCCAATGCAGTGACTGATCGACAAAGTCCCAGATAAAGCCCCCCTGATACTTCGGATACTTACGAATCAAATCCCAATACTCTTTGAATCCCCCTACAGAATTCCCCATCGCGTGGGTATATTCACACTGAATCAAAGGTTTTTCTATATCTCCTTCACAATACTTCTTGTTGCCCTCGTAATCCTGATACATAGGGCAATACACATCGGTAAATTCATTTGTTCCCGCCTGTTCGTACTGTACAGCCCGTGTCTTATCTTCATTCTTTATCCACGTGTAGCATGCCTCGAAGTTCGGACCGAACCCGGCCTCATTTCCTAACGACCAAAAGATTATGGAAGGATGATTATAACTGCGCTGCACATTGCGCTGATTACGTTCCAGATGAGCTTTCGCAAAGAGCGGATTCTTAGCTAATGTTTTATGTCCCCCTATTCCATGTGACTCAACATTCGCCTCGGCCACCACATAAAGTCCGTACCGGTCGCATAAGTCATACCACAGATTATCATTGGGATAGTGGCTGGTGCGGACAGCATTGATATTGAAAGCTTTCATAATCCTGATATCCTGAATCATCCGTTGCGGAGAGACGTAGTATCCATTATCCGGATCCATCTCATGACGATTGACTCCCTTAAACAACACGGGTTGCCCATTTACCCATATCTGTGAGTCTCTCAGCTCTATTTTACGGAATCCCACATTAACGGGAATCACTTCCAGAACATTATCCTTATCTTTCAAGGTAGCAAGCAGTGTATAAAGCACCGGAATCTCTGCCGACCATTTCTCCGGATTGAGAACTTCCATAACAGTCGAAACTTTGCCCGAACCTTTTACAGACATCGTCACTACCTCCTTACCCGATGCATCCAGCAACTTCAAGTCGACACTACCACTTCCTTTAATATCCACTGTTACATCCAACGTCGCATCCTTATATTGAGCATCCAGATTAGGCGTTACGCGGATATCCCTGATATACTTTTTATTGCGGGCATACAAATAGCAATCGCGCCCTACCCCGGCAAGCCGCAAAAAATCCTGATCTTCCAAATAAGAGCCGTCACACCAGCGAAATACCTGAAATGCAATCAGATTTTTCCCTGGTTTGAGGTGCTTCGTCAAATTAAACTCAGCCTCCAGCTTACTGTCTTCACTATAACCGACGAATTGTCCGTTCACCCACAGGTAGATATTGGAAGACACAGAACCAAAATAAGCAAAAATCTCCTTCTCCTTCCAATCAGCCGGAACAATTATTTCCTTACGATAGGAACCTACCTGATTCCCTTCGACGGGTATAGCCGGAGGATCACCCGCAAACTGATTCCTCCACGGATAACCATAATTGACATAAAGGGGAACTCCATATCCATTCAATGCCCATAGTCCGGGCACTTGCATGTTATTCCAACTTTTATCATCATAACCGATCTTATAAAAATCCGTCGGACGCATATCAGCATTTTTCACCCAAAGGAATTTCCATACTCCATTAAGTGACATGAAGTTTTGTGAGGTTTCTTTGCATCTACCCAATGCACTGCCTTCATCCTGGTAAGCAAAATAATTTGTATGCATAGGTACCCTGTTTACTTCGTTCACCTCAGGATCTCTCCATTCATTAAAGTTTTGTGAAAACAGAGCAGTACACAATAGCAGTAAACTGCCGGTCAATATATTTTTCTTCATAAATACAATTAATTATGTGAATTCACATCATCGGGAACTCCCCATCCGGATGGATGTGCTCCCATCGTTAAAACCAATCTTCCACCCCGGACTATGTCATCCTGCATCAAATAGCACTTATCATAAGGCCTTCCATCAAGAGTAGCACTCTGGATATAAACATTCTCAGGAGAATTGTCAATCGTCTCAATGATAAATCTCTTCCCGGATGCAATCATCGGGTCCAGACAGATTTCGACCTTCTCAAAGACCGGGCTGGTAATCTCGTAGCGCAAATCTCCCGGACATACCGGATGAATGCCCGCAGCAGTCAGGACATACCAGGCAGACATCTGGCCTACATCTTCATTCCCAACCAATCCCTTCACCGAATTATGATAAGCATTCCGGCAGATATCACGCGTCCATTTCTGAGTCAGCCAGGGAGTGTCCAAGTGGTTGAATAGAAAGGGGACATGATGTACCGGTTCGTTAGCATGATTATAATAAGCGTTCCAAAGATAATCTCTAGGTGTTTTCTCAAACATATCCTGTAACTCGGCCAGAGCTTTCTCACGTCCTCCCAGCAACTGAATCAAACCTTGCACATCATGAGGCACAAACCACCCTTGCTGATAGGCATTACATTCCATACAGCCATACCATTCTTCCAAACGGCCGGCTTCCGGCAGAGGCATGAAATTCCCTTCCTCGTCGCGTGGTCTGAACCAGCCAAATTCAGAATCGAATACAGTGGCATAAGAGCGGGAACGTTTATCAAAATAATCACGATCTTCCGTCTTTCCTAAAGCCTCAGCCAAACGGGCCATACACCAATCCGTATAAGCATACTCCAGCGTCAGCGATATTCCCGTCTTTCCGGGTGAATATCCCTGGTCGTTATTCTGAAACATCCGGGAGGTGTTCAAAGCATACCGGTAAGCCTTCTCAATATCATATCCACGTATCCCCTTGGCATAAGCATCACATAAAATTGAAATGGCAGGATTGCCCAGCATGCAACCGGAGAAAGCATTCAATATCTCCCAGCGTTCCAGATACTCATTCCCGCTTTGTTCGGCTATTTCAACCAAAGAATTAATCAGGTCGTTCACCATCACAGGATTTATCAATGTCTGCAACGGCATCTGGCTGCGGAATACATCCCAACCACTGAATATCGTCCGCTTATTGAATTCAGATGTCTTATGAATCTGATTATCAGCTCCCAGATATTCACCATTAACGTCACTGCATATACGAGGATCAATCAGTGTATGATACAGAGCGGTATAAAAGACCGTTTTTTCATCTTCCGTACCACCTGTTACAGTTACTTTTGCCAATTCCTTATCCCATAGTTGCGCACAAGTTTCATGCGTTTCGTCAAAATCCCATCCTTTCATCTCTGCATACAGGTTCTCTTCGGCATTTTTCAGACTGGTAAATGAGATTCCGCTTTTTAAAAGAATCTGTTCATCCTTCCGGGTATCAAAATCTGCATAAAAACCGAGATGCTTTCCCTCATAGGCAGTCACCGAAGGGATAATATCAGATTGACGTATCCAATCCCGATAACTTTCGCTTTCGATATTCTCACGTTTACGTCCGCACTCATCGGGTATGTTGGCCGACCATATGCCGTGAGCCTTGAAAGGACGTGAAAACTCCGCACAGAAATAAACCGTATAATCGGCTTTACCATCGCCATTTCCCCAGCCACCGCCTTCGGGAGTACACTTCATCCACCCCCGGATTTTATTGTCGGCAACGACCTCGATAAACTGCCGTACAGAAGTGCCACCCACACGCCGTGCCAAATCGATCTGTATATGCGCTTCATTGCTTTCCGGAAAAGTAAACCGTAACATTCCACTATGCGGCAATGCCGTCGCTTCCGCACGAATCCCATAATCCTCTAACTGCACAGAATAATATCCGGCAGAAGCATACTCACTTTGTTTATCATAGCGGGAACGGTATCCTTCATCCGGATTCTCCAAAGTCCCGGCAAAAGTTTTCAATGACCCAATAGTTGGCATTACCAGAAAATTTCCCAAATCGCCATACCAGCCAATTCCCGACATCTGCGTGAAAGCAAACCCTTCAATAGATGTATGTTCATCACTGTATCCGCTCCCGTTGTCACCTCCGGTGATTGTATTGGGACTTACTTGTACCATTCCAAACGGTGCAGTGGCACCGGGAAATGTCTTTCCAAGTCCGTGATAACTTCCGGCCGCCTCCGTATTGGTAGTGGCACCGATGAAAGGATTCACATAGGATGACAGACGAGGAGCGTCAGCCGACTTTTCTTTCATATGGGTACAGGATATAAGAAGTAAAGCCAGATATAATATTGAAATTCCTTTTTTCATTCAATTTATGTTTTTCTTAAATAAGCCGTAACCTACCCTGAAATACACCTGCTCCATACATTGGAACAAAGAACGTACGGAGCAAGTAAATTTCAGGCAGGTTTCAGATGTGATTTCAATCATACAAGGATACCTTATAATGCCCAAAGTCTGAACTCAGCCAAAGCAAAGCTACCACTGGGTGACTCATCCACCGTCATTCTTATATGCTTAATCTTTTCCCCAGTTACCAAAACAGGTGACGTATACGTCTGCCCTACATCATAAGGTAGTTCACTACTCAAAACAACAATCTTTTTAAATTCCACCCCATCCGCACTACCATAAAGTGAAACTCTATGAGGTACTACATGCGATCCCGCATTACGAGTTACGTACTCGAAACGGAAAGCTGAGATCTCACCTGAAAGTGCAAACTGGAGCCAATGTGGCAAAGCTACCCCTACCGAATAATCACTGTGGAAATAAGTACCCGGATCACCGTCAATCAATTCTGCAACAGATCCCTCGCAGATGCTGTTTGGATGATAAGAAATCATACTTTCAACCAATTGTATTGAGGGCAGATTACCAGCATCCGGTACATAAGATACGCCTAACAAACAAGATTTTTTTGCCGGATCTACATCAATCGTTTCAAAAGAAGTACCGGTCAATGCTAGTGGCAGTACATAATTACCGTAACTTAATCCTTCCCGCGTCACTCTTACATTCAATTTATTTTCTCCATCGGGGGCCATTTTAACAATTCCGTCCTGATTCATTGTATATGAAGACGGAGGAAGCAACATCAAGTTGACTCCTTGCTCACGGTTATACTCATCCAGTAAAGTTTCATCCACTTTCGTATAGCAATCAAACGACCATTTATTTTCAATTGAAAGGCCCAACGGCAACGTCAGATCAATGTGATTACCACCCGTTTCAGGAAAAGAATTCATCACATAGCCAGTTTTCTCAAAACTAACCACAGGTGTTATCACTTCCGGCTTAATGAACATATATTTTTTCTCAGCATTAATAGAGTCTGCCGAGTTGCACAAAAACAAGGGAACGATATATTCATTTTCTTGTTCTTCTCCCTGCAACGTATTAATAGCTTCCGTATAAAATGACAAGTCTATCTTCTTATACATCTCCGTAGCCGCAAAAGTCAGATTTCCGGTTTCTATCGAGTAACAGCCAGACGGCAGTATCTTATAGTGTGTCCCCTGATTCTCATTATATTCAGCCAGCATACCTTCATCCATTACTTTCATTTCTACGGTAGTCTTTGCACTTTTATCAGACCCAGCCTTAGCAATGGCAACGGCATATTTAGTCATCTCCTCTGTCTTATAGATTGAATACTCTATCTCACCACTGTTCCGAAAATAAAGAATTGTACTATAGTCGTCCAGATATTGTTCCCTGTTATCCTCACAAGATATCTGCAAAACAGAAAACAGGCCAAGAGCAATATATAATATACTTTTTTTCATACGTAAATAATCGTTGTGCTCCATACTAAACAAGAGCGTTTGTAATCTATTCATAACTCATTTACACATTCAGGAATATATCCTGTCCATTACCAACCATAGTTTTGAACCAATAACTTATTGCGGTCTATTTCGCGCTGGGCAAAAGGATACAAATAATGATTCCTATTAAATACACGAGTTTCAAATGGCACTCTCTTCCAAAATCCGTCAGGAGTTTCTGTCGGACTCATATTCCCGATAGGATAAGTAGTATCCATACCATACATTTTTCCACCATCTGTCTTTTCAGCAATCATCCAGGTACGTGTGTCGAAATAGCGATGTCTCTCAAATGCCAGTTCCACACGACGTTCCTTACGACAGAGTTCTATCAGTTCTTCGACAGATGCATCCGGATAAACTTCCAGAATGGGAGGGACTCCGGCACGGTTACGCAAATCGTTCCACTTTTCCATTGCTTCTTCATAATATCCAGTAGGTAGTGTGACAGCTCTCTTTTTACATTCCAATACTGATTCTATGAAATTCAGATAAATCTCTCCCAAACGGAATACAGGGAAAGTGATATTTCCCCAGTTGTCACTGGCAGAATTCTGATAATGATCGTAGAAGCGGTTACACAGATATCCGCTCTTCGGATAATCGTGCGCCTTATTACCATTGCCACCTTTAGCAAAAGAGATAGAGGTTTTAGCTTCACCGTGCAGCCATGTATTTCCGCTAAAGAAAACCGTGATATAGAAACGTGGTTCTCTGTCTTTATACATATTGGGAGCCTTAATCCAATAATTGTCAGAAGTGGACCAGCCCTTTGCCGGATATTCCCAATCGGTTTTCACTAATTCATTCTCCAGATTATATCCAGCTTCTTCATCCACAATGGGTTTGCCTGCAACACTGTATCCTGTAATCGGATAGCGTCCTGTATTCATGGCATAAGCATCCACTAATTGCTGAGTAGGACCGATCCCCCCATAGGCCGTGCCCGCCACTCCGGTCGGTACAGTCGTAACACTCCAGCCGAAACGCTTAAAATAACCATCTGTCCAAATTAACTCACTGTTCCACACTTTATAACCAATACCATAATAATCTTCATAGGGATTTCCATTTCCGGCCCGATAAAGTCTGTAGCTGCCATCTTCAAAAACCTTATGTGCAGCCTGGGCTGCAACAAGCCACTTATTTGCATCATAAGTCTGCGGGAAGAGAGGTTTTCCCGACTGTTCAGGAAATTCTTCGCAAACAGGATTGCTTATGTCTCTGTAAAGAGAATTTCCATTAAATAAATCACGGGCAGAATACAATGTCAGACGCGAAATAACAGCATAACATGTACCTTGTGTGGCAAATCCCCACTCACTATTACTGAGTTCCGTCTGTTTCTGCATTGCAGGGTCTTCGGCGCAAGCGGTCATTTCGCTGACAACATAATCTACACATTGCTCCCAAGTAGCCCGAGGACGATACAGTTCTTCCGTACTTGCCATAAAGTCCAAAAGTTCGTCTCCAAGCAAAAATACAGGACCAAAGTCGCGCATCATCATAAAATAGTAATATGCCCGGGCAAAACGTGCCTGAATCTTCCATTTAGCCAGTTCATGTCTGTCTAACAGAGGATCCGAACATTTATCTGCATTTTGCAGAAAGATATTACATTCACGGATACCTTTATAATAATAGTCCATCTTGTAATAAGGAATACTGGAAGGATTCCACGAGCCGAAATTCATTGCACGGAAATCACGTTCGAAAGCAATGGTACCTTCATCCGATGCCCCGATATATGGATCATCATTACCTATTTCCCGCGAATTCTCTTTAGGAAGGAAAGACATCGCATTTAACCAATACTGCTTAGTCGTATTCCTCGACTCCCATATTTTCTCAAATGTCAGCTTCTCATCCTCTTGTCTGTCTAGAAAATCTTCACAAGCAATCAAAAGAAATCCCGACAATGCAACAAGAGATAAACTATAAATATATTTCAATAAATTCATCATGGCACAAATTATAAGTTGATATTAAATCCTAAGGTTATTACTCTATTCAATGGATAACCGGAACCATCGGAACTGCCCTTTTCCGGATCCCACAGTTTGAAGCTACTGAATGTCAGCAGATTATTTGCTGCCACATAAAAGCGCAAAGACCTAATAAAATTCTTACCCAACAATTTCTTGGGTAATGTATAACCGATCTCCAGATTCTTCAGACGTATAAAACTACCATCTCTCATCCACCAGTCGGAAGTCTGGTTATTGTTGGAAGAACCTGCCTGGTTTGACAGACTTAAACGCGGATAAATAGCGCGGGCATTCTGCTCCGGAGTATTGGTAGACATCCATACATTGCCGTATATATCTTCATTGACCGCTGAACGCTCCATGCTACCGCTACTGAAAGGGCTACGAAGGGAAGCACCTGCCAAGAAAAAACTGGTATGAGCCACTCCTTGGAAGAATACGTTGAAGTCCCAATTTTTCCATTGTGCTGTCGCTCCAAAACCATATATTATTTCCGGCATATTAGTATATCCCAATGCCACTTCATCCTGAGAGTCTATGACACCGTCTCCATTGATATCCTGATATTTAATGTCACCTACACGATATTCACCATAAGTCTGTCGCGGACTGCAATCTATTTCTTCCTGGCTGGTGAACAACCCCAGTGCTTTCAGACCGAAAGGCTGCACGGAACCGTATGACCCGAAGGGTTTGCCTATACGATTCTGATATTTATATTCCCAGTCCGGATCATCATTATTAATCATCTTATTACGGTTATAAGTAAAATTACCGCGTGCCGTAACAAATACATTATTAATTTTCTGTGAATATTCGAGATTAGCATCAATGCCTTGGTTCAAGGTTTCACCGACATTTATATATGGAACTGTAGAGATACCCACAATAATCGGAAGTCCGGAACGCTGCAAGAAGATTCCGCTGCGTTTTTCACGAAAATAGTCTACTTGCAGTTTTGCTTTCTCAAACAAAGACAATTCAATACCCACATTGAGTTTCAACGCCTCTTCCCAGGAAGCTGATAAATTTTCCACTTCACCTACAATGATACCTTGTCCACCTTGATTTCCACTTTCACCATAGTTCCAGCTACCACCATTAACAATGGTCGATTCGTATACCCAGCGACGTTGTCCGCCTATGTCATCATTTCCTACCAAGCCGTAAGAAGCTTTCAATTTGAGCACATCAACGACTTTAGTAACCGGTTCAAACCACTTTTCATTGGAGACCATCCAACCTATGGCACCGGCAGGGAAAAAACCAAAACGATGACCACGGGCAAAATTCTCCGAACCGTTATATCCCATATTAAATTCCGCAAAGTAAGTATCCCGGAAAGCATATGTCAGACGTCCTGCCAAGCCTTGATTCTTATAAGGCAAAGCGTCATCCCCACTTTCAGCCTGCGTATTTGTACGTATTTTCTGATTATACAAAAACAGCCCTCCTACGCGGTGTTCCTCTGCAAAAATACGGTTATAAGTCAACGAACCTTCCAAATAAGTAGTCATCGTTCCGCTACGTCCCACCGTATAGCCTAATTTTTCATCTCCCGTATGAACAGGGTCCCATATACCATCATTATTATTATCATCATATATCAGACTCCCATCTTCTGCCCTTCCGTGTGCATGATAAGTAGTAGGTGTCTTGTAGCGTCTTTGCGAAGTGGTATTCCACGCATCCCATGAAAATTTCACATTAGCGGTCAGACCTTCCAGCGGCTTCCAGAGTTTACCCATATCCTGTGTCAGACCAATCAAAGACTGAGCAGAATTCCAGAATTGTTCCCTATAGCCAGAATGTACAAGCAAGTTCCAGGGATTCTGTCCCGCATCAGTCGACGGGCCTGATAAAGTTCCATCCGAATATCTCACCGGGAAAGCATTCGGTGATGTAGAAAGCGTATAGCTCCATATATCATCGTCATTACTTCCATAGCCAGGGCCAAATGATTTCTCATAAATATTAGCCAAATTAACATTCAGCAAAGTACTGGAAGTTACATTAATATCCACATTAGCACGGAAATTGAATTTATTGTAACGCAATGATGAATTATATCCATAAATGTTACCTGCATTCTTATAGATAGAGTTCTCATGATAATATGAACCGGCAACGTAATACTTTACGACATCTCCACCTCCTGTAACACTCAAGTTAACACGCTGATTTTCTGCCACATTATCAAACAAAGATTTTGTCCAGTCCACATTCGGATACAAATCGGAATCACTACCATCCCGATATTTCTGAATTTCATCCTGAGAATAATAATTGGAGGCAGAAGCTTCATTATATAATTCTGCCCACTCAGCAGCTCCCAACATAGAAGGACGGCGTGTAGGATTGGTAAAGCCAAACTCGGCACGAGCATTAATTCTGGGCTTCCCTTCTTGACCTTTCTTCGTCGTTATCAGAATAACACCATTAGCACCACGAACACCATAAACGGCTGATGCGGCAGCATCCTTAAGAATAGAGAAAGAAGCAATATCTTCCGTATCTACCAAATCAAGATCACGTTCAATACCGTCTACCAAGACCAGCGGAGTAGAAGTTCCTTTGAAAGAAGACACACCACGGATATAAAATTCGGCAGCACTGTTTTTTCCCGGTTCACCAGAACGTGACATAGAAACCACACCAGCCAACTGCCCGGCCAAAGAAGTAGAAAGTGAAGCACCGGGAACTTTCAACGCGGCTACATCCACAGTTGAGATAGCACCAACTACACTTTCCTTTTTCTGACGGCCATAACCTACCACAACCACATCAGCCAGTTCGTTCACTTTTTGCTCCAGACGAACAACTATATTCTGCTGATTGCCTACAGTGATAATTTTATCCCCTAATCCGAGAAAAGATATTTTCAACTTATCTGCAGCAGCCACTTCAATCTCGAAAGTACCGTCCAGGTCGGTAGTAACACCACGTGTACTACCCACCACCACGATTGTGGCGCCTGGCAACGGTTCTCCCAAGTCATCCATAACTTTGCCCCGGAACATCTTTTTACTCTCTTGTGTTACTCCCGGAACAACAATGTCCTTCTTATCATTCTTTGATATGAATATCTGGCGGTCCTTAATAACATATGAATTATCCGTACCGGCAAAGACCTGTCTCAGTATTTCTTCCACAGTCTTATTTTCGGCTTTGATATTTACCCTACGATTAATGTCCAGCACATTATCATAGTAAAAGAATACATATTCACTTTGTCGTTCTATCGCTGCAAAGACATCCTTCACTGTGCCCTTATTCACATTCAATGATAATAATGTTGACTGTGAATATACCTCATTGGCAAATCCGACATTAATTCCTATCAGAAGCAATAATATAGTGAATTTTATCTTGTCATATTTTTCCTTCCATAAACTACATTCCTTTTTCATGTTTTCATTATTGGATTTAAAGAATAATTATTGTATAAGATTAAAATTAAAGATGAGATAGAAGCAGTCTTACTGCTATGATTATTTGGGTGTTTTTCAATTTTTTATCTTCATAAGCACTTTACTCTTTTGAGGTTGATTATCAATTTCTTTTTCTAAACGTATACTTTTCATCCGAATGCGTGTAATCCACGGGAACCGTATGTGTCAGCCCTTCAAGCAGACTGTCCAAATCCTCCAGTAAGTTCAGTTTACCTGAACACCTGAACATTGCCACATCCGGATCATAGCTGATTTCCTTTCCGTAGTAACGCGAAATACGGTTAAGAATAGAAGAAAGCGGTTCGCTATGATAGATGTAGATGCCATCTTTCCATGATATATAATCCGCCACTACCACTTCTTTCACCCGACTACCGCGTTGCTCACTGTAAGAGAGCATCTCATTAGGTACCAATTTAACCTGTTCATCCTTGGTGCTGACGCGGACAGAACCCGATGCCAGTACAACTGAACTTTGTGCATCATCCTTATAGGCTGTTACATTAAACGAAGTACCCAGTACCTGCACGTCCAGCATATTTGTAGCCACTACGAAAGGACGCTTTTCATCACGAGCCACTTCCATATATACCTCACCATCCACAAAAATCTCCCTTCTATTTTTCTTGAATTTATTGGGATAGATTACACGGCTACCCGCATTAACCCACATCTTTGTCCCATCCTCCAGAACCAGAGTAGAACGTTTACCATTTGGTACAATCAGCTGGTTAAAGCCGTATCCCTCATCGGTGTCCGTCTCCTGAAGTTTCTTGGAATTGACTGTCACATTACCCTTTGAGTCATATTGAATCTTTGAGTTCTGCCCCTTGATTGCTACGGATTTCTTCGGCAAGATAAGCTGTATCTCATCTCCTTGCGTCGTCACCTCTCTTTGAGAAAGCAACTGCAACGATTTGTCGATGGTAATACGGTCATACATATCAGTAATGTTCAGCAATAAAACGATCAGTATAGATGCAGCCGCAGAGACAAACGCACTCATACGGAGGAGGCGGGATCGTTTGACACGCCGGTTAGCATCTGTTATTCTTTTCCAAAGCTCTTCTTTTCCTGACGGAGTTATCCGTTCTTTCTTCATGCGGAAAGCGTTCAGCACAAAACAAGCCTGTTCATATTCCGTACGGGCTAACTTGCCTGAACGCAACCATTCATTCCAAAAAATATCGGACTCCGGCGTTCTTTCTTTATGCGATTGGATGAAATAATCATCATCCAACAACTCTTTAGCAGAAAAGCCTGCATAATTTTTCATCTCAGTTTCCATACTTCTATCTTCATTTCAATAGGTAAACACACACTTTTCAGGAATATACTCACTTTTAGGAGAAAATTATAAAAAAAATGTCTTACCCCTAATTAAGTTGGCCAACTACTAACTTAATCCAGGGTAAGACAAGAATATTCCGATAACTACTTAAAGCTTGGTAAAAAACAGCAAGAAAAGGAAGAAGTCTTCAGCAGAGAATGTCTCACGAAGTTTTTTGAGAGCACGCTGGATTATATTCTGGGCAGATTGAGCCTTCATATCCATCAGCACTCCTATCTCTTCATAACTCAGTCCTTCTTCAAAACGATAATAGATAATTTCTTTCTGGTGCGGAGTCAGCGTCTTCAGCATCTCAAGTATACGCTCATTCTTGGAAGCATCATGTTCCCGCTCTATCATCCTGTCTTCAACTGTATATTCTATGGAAAATACAGGTCCGGCATCTTCGATGGAAACAGACTCTACCTCATTCCTGATAGAATTAAACAACTGACGCTTCAATGCCACGAACAGATACAGTTTTATATTGTTCGTTTCCCCAAGATTCTTACGGTTCTGGTAGATTTTGATAAATAAATCCTGAATACAGTCTTCAACCAAGCACTTATCATTTATAAAGCAAGAAGCATAGGAATAAAGTGAGTCTACATGCTGCTTGTAAATGCAGGCATATGCTTCCTCATCTCCTCCTATAAAACGTTTCCATAATAGTAAATCAGTTACCGGCATATACTAATGAAATATCAAGTTAAAAAATCTTTTTATAATGGTTTCAGTACAATTGTCTCATTCACCGAAGTGGAAAATATAAGTTCCTCTCCTTGCAATTGTTTATCCGGTTTCCCATTACGCACCAATAAAACCGTCTTTCCTTTCCAGGGATTTACAACCGTACAGAAACGCCCTTTTTCACTAAACACCGTAACATCGCATACTGTTCCGTCCTTAAAACTTGCCGAGACAAGAAAAGCCCCCCACGTTCTGATTTTCTCAAAACTGGCATCGACCGCTTTGGGCCATACTGTGAATAATCGTATCTTATTTCCCACACTCATACAAGCCATTTCATTCAGCGTATTGGCCACCGTACAACTATTCTCTATGCCATGAGGATTGTCCAATTGAAAACCATTAGGATAGGTATGAATCGCATACTTACGTAACTCCTCCATAATTTTCTTCGGAGCATAGCCAACTCTTACAGCAGCGGGATAAAAACTACTGGTAGCATTATGATGCTGCCATTGCTGGATAGCATCCACTGTATTCAATCCAGTAACAAGCAAAACCGAATCGCTGTCCAAAGTTACTCCATTGGCAGGGTATATCATTGAAAAACTTACTCCGGACACTTGCCTCCCATGCTCATCCTCTTCAGCCCCCCGAAGGAAACGCTTCCCTTTTCGTTCCCACGTAGGCAGCTCCCTTAAATGGTTTATAATATCCTGCCACTTAGTCTGTCTATATTCATCCCGTTTAAGTTCTTTGCTAAGTTCTATTGCCAGTTCCAAAGCATTCTTCAGTAAGGCAATAGACATTCCAGGGTTTTTACTGAACCCGGACTTTTCATTCTCTGCATCTCCATATATCTGATACTGTCCGTCTTCAAACTTCAGAAAGTCCTCCCAAAAGTCCGCAATAGCCAGTACATAAGGATAGATTCGTTTCCCATAGCTCAAATCATAAGTATGCCGCCAGTGTTGAGCCATATTTACGGTACCAAACAGAGCGTGGGAACGTTGTTTATAAAACAATCCTCCGAACTCCACATCTCCCTCTTCAGTATAACCGTTGTCCGTTAATACAGGAAAATCTCTAGTCACCTCGACTCCCAACGGGCCGATACCTACCGGATACAGAATTCCACGTGTTCGTGTCACATGCTCGGCATACCATCGTCCTCTTGGCATAAAATCAAGCAACGGTGTTTCTTGTCCGGTAGCCTGCTCTATGCGATTGGCACCGTACAACCCATAAAAAGGAGCATAGAAATTATAGTTCAGATGATAATCGCCATTCCAGGTCGGTTTATCTGTCGTCACCCAACCAAACAGAGCAGGTGGAAACTTTTTGTCACGGCTACAGGCACCCATAGTATACAACCCTTGATAATAAGCTTTCATCAGCACTTTATCGCCTATTGTGAAAGAGGATTTATCCCAATAAGATTTCCACCACATATTATGTGCATCCCACAAGCGTTCCATCATTGCGGGATTCATGTTACGAACTTCCTTCACCACATGCTTCAACGGATTTTTTTTCTTAAACTTGCTCTCAAGAGCAATAAAGAGAGTGATAGGTTCGCCGGGATTCAAAATCACTTTCCTGGAATCAGCCGCAGTTGTCCGTACAGCAAAGGCAATCATTGTAGGAATATCTGTTTCCTTTATGAAGCTTCGTGTCAGATAGATTGTTCCGTCAGACTCTCCTTTTTCTACTAAAGCCACTTCATTCTGAGGTGCATTCAATTCCAATTCCACCCCTACAGGAGCTTCTAAGGCGGTTAAAGTAACAGTTATCAGATTTTCAGTGGCCGAAACCCAGGAAGAAGCCTTAACCTTGCAATCATTCTGTTTCAAGAAACATTCTGTCTTACCATTCATTAATGACTGCTCCGCCCTGAACGTTGCATCCACAAGACTCTTCATCTTAATATCTACATAACCGCATACTCTGGGACCGGAAAGGTGTTCCGCTTTCGACTGTAAACGCCAAAAATCATTTTTTGTCAGATAATAACGCAATATTCCCTGTTCAAATCCGACACACATTCCGATATCCCCGTTTCCCATCAATGGGGCATCTGTCGATGGTTCATTAGGAACATGCAAAGGAGCATGCTCCCATACATTCTTAAAATCAGACGGTTGCGTGTATCCGTTGTATACCCAGAATAAGGCTGCAATTATTAAAAGAAAGTTTTTCATTTATAAGAATACTAATTATAAGATATAAGGTCTGATATGATATCACCGGGCAAATATACAATAAAAAAATACCAGAGAAATCTATGACCAAGAAAAAGTTGTCTTTAACATATAGTTGTTTAAAACCCCAATGGCATGAATCCAACTGCATAACAGTGGATTCATGCCATTTCTTTTGATAGTTCCGATACGATATATTTATCCCTTCGCATCAGAGGCTAAATTCATTATCCCAAAGGATTCTCGTCCAAGCCTCCTTGACCGGAACCACTGCCGTCCGGTTTCGGATTAACGACTGCATCTTTGACCACAGTACCCTTACCCAATTCCAGTCTTTCTACACTAACCTTACTCAGCATTTCCTTGAAGTAGACTCCTGAACTGAAAATTATTTTACGACGATACACCGTATTGGCATCCACATCCTTCACTCCCGCCTGACTTTTCGCATTCAACCCGGGACGGAAGCATCCGAAATCCCCCAACTGTACGGAATATCCTTTATCCAAATCCATATTCAAGGTATCAATCAGCCCGTCAATCACCATCTTCACTACGCCACGCGGAGCCATACTCACCTTCTGTACTTCTTCGCAGAGTGTCTTAAATTCTACCATTCCCAATACTTTAGCTTGAGCCACAAATTTCTCAGTTTTAGTTTTGTCAAAACCAAATACTACCTTCTTCACTTCATACTTAATTGCCATAATTTTTTCTGTTTTTAATGATTTAATAATAATAGGTATAATACTTTTCTCCTATCTGATCCGGAAGCAAGAAACATTTTACCGTGAGGCCTCAACAGTCGGACGTTCTGTTTTCTCAGATTCGATGTTGCAAAGTTAGGGTGAGATGCATCGGAAAGCAAGAAAATAGCATCTACCAACAATTTAAGTAAATCACTATCAAACAACACATTACAATATCATCATCTCTACAGGGGATAGAATGAAGGAAAAACGAGAGAAGACGGGAAAGAAGAAGATTTGGCAATAGGCTCTACAAGAGAAAGAGCTAAAGAGCTGATAATGAATGGGTGCTTTAGAGAGCATCTCTACAAGCAGACTTTCTCTTGATTACGTGAGCCTTATTGAATCTTGCAGTCATTACAACAAACTTATTGAATCGCTCATTCACTATTTATTTCATATCTTTTTAATAACGCGTGCAGGATTTCCTGCTACTATAGTATTTGACTCAACATCGCGGGTAACCACACTTCCCGCACCTACTACGCTATTTTCTCCAATAGTTACACCGGGAAGAATAGTAGCACCTGCTCCTATCCATGCCCTACGACAGATATGCACTGGTTTACAAGTAATAACCATTCTGTTTTCAAGATCATGATTATTTGATATAAGTTGTACATTGGCGGCTATCTGTACTTCATCATCAATAGTAATGCCACCGGCAGACATCATCAGGCATCCATTCATTATAATGACACTTTTCCCGATTTTCACATTATGGGCACGTACCACTGTTAGCGGGGTATTAATCCGGCTTCCCGCCCCCATATCAGGGAAAAGCTGGTGAAGTAGTTCGTCATATTCTTCTGTCATCGGCATAGTGTGGTTCAACCGGAAAAGCAGTTGTGCCTGCTCCTTTGCCAAGAGTAAATCCTCTTCACTTTGGTGGGCACAGTCTATTCTTATTTCTTCCATTGTTCTGTTTCTATTTTTTTGCAAAGATAGCCTGTCATTTTCAATGTCATAATAGATAAATTACGGATTTAATAACCAAATTTCCGGTTTTATGATTTAATTAGCAGACTATTTATTCTTCATATACACCACATTCCTCCCCGCTCCGTACCTCTTCAGCAGCCCGTCCTCAATAAACAAGTTCAAGTCCGTAACCGCCTGTTTCACGCTGCGTCCTGTCAGACGGGCATACTGTGCACGATTGATGCAGGGCTGTTCCTGCTGCAAATACTCATCAAGTAACCGGAAACGTTGCTCCACGGACAGAAACGGAGTAGAAGATTCGGGCTTGGATGACGACTGTGGATGGCGTTCCAACCGCATCTTTTTATCCAATTCTTTATAGAATTCCTTCCCCAAACGGAAGTTCAAACCGCGAAGCGTCACCGAAGCGGCACGCAGTTCTTTTTTTTCCATTGCTTCACGCCGACAATTCAGTGAAGGGGTGAAATAGCCAAGTTCGCCCAGTTCCACCGTCCAACCATCAGCAAGGCAGTCACGCAACTCATCCATAAAGGCAGCCATCGCACCTTCCAACATGCTGCGGCTGATGCCGGTAAAAAGATGGACACGGTCTATAAATTCTTTCCGTTCTATGGTTCCTTTAGGTATGAAACGGGCATAAAGGGGTTGCTGTTCACCGGTTTGGCGAATGTCAGGCTTCTCAAAAAGATCATAATATGCACTCATCTATATGCTTTTTATGGGGTACTCCACGTCAGAAGACATGAAGTGCCGGGGTTAAGTGGTCGCGCCGCCATTTCTATCTCTTTCTCCTACGACAGCTAAGTAAAATCGCAGTAAACACTTATTCTTTCTATCATGGAGAAAGTTTCTTTCCACCACGGTGATTTTTTCTTTCCACCATGGAGGAAAGAAAAAATCACCGTGGTGGAAAGAAATAGTATTCGTATACAAATGTACTAAGCTCCCGCAACAAAAGCAATAGAAATACCTAAGAAAATAGATAAAGATTTGCAAAACATCCCCAGTAGTAGACATACTGTGGCAGACGAATCCGTGAGTTTGTGAAACATATTGCCTGATAAACTGATTGATTTTGCAGAAAAATAAAAAGAAATTTCTAACTGTAGGTTCGATAGATATTATCGTAAAAAAGCCCTGCAAAGGGCTTGTAATAAAGGGGAATATAATAAATGGAGAAGAAATGCGAAAAACACTCCACAAATCTTCCCCATTCAGCAATCACTATCTTATTTCAACTCGAACGGAACCGTTCCACGAATATCTGCGGAAGAGGCTCCGATATAAGCCTTAAACTTACCCGGTTCTGCCGTCCATCTGCCAACAGTTTCATCATAGAACTTCAAATCATCCGGAGTGATGGTGAAGGTTACTTCTTTTTCTTCACCCGGTGCCAAAGTTATCTTTTGGAACGCCTTTAACTCTTTCACAGGACGCAAAACACTACATTTTTCATCTCCTACATATAGTTGCACGACTTCCTTTCCGGCAATACTACCCGTATTCTTTACAGGAATGGTCACAGTCAGAGAGTTGTCAGCAGTTATTGTTTTAGCTGAAGCTACTGGTTTGCCATAGGCAAAAGTCGTATAACTCAAACCATACCCGAAAGGGAATAAGGCGGGAATCTTCTTGGCATCATGCCAGCGATAACCTACCAGAATATCTTCTTTGTAGACCTGCTTGATACTATCACCCGGATAACTCAATTCGTCAAATGCATGCGCACCGCAATCCGTCAATTTCACAGGGAAGGAGAAAGGAAGTTTTCCGCTGGGATTCACCGCACCACTCAGTACATCAGCAAGTGAATTGCCACCCATAGATCCCAGATACCAACCTTGTAGGACGGCCGGAACTTTATTCAGCCAAGGCATTTCCACGGCATTACCACTCAACAATACCAATACCATATTTTTATTGACTCCCAACAGAGATTCAATCAGTTCATTTTGTCCGAATGGCAAACCGTATGTCACACGGTCGCCGGCTTCACAATCCTGGAAATGATTCTTATTCAATCCACCGAACAAAATCACAAGATCGGCTTCTTTGGCAAGTTCAGTCGCTGCTGTGCGCAAGGAATCCATCACCGACTGGGGAATTTCTTCTGCACGCCCATACATCGGACGTCCGGCAGCGTAACCTTTCGTATAAACTACCTTGTCACCATAAAGAGCGCGCATGCCATCGAGTGGAGATATCATATCTCTTACCTTCAGTTCAGAAGAACCGCCTCCTTCGTTCAACAAGCGGACAGCATTGTCACCTACTACCAGTATACGTTGGTATTTGGAGCCATCAAGCGGCAGCAAAGGGGTACCTTTTTTCTGGACAGGTGTATTCTTCAGAAGCACAATACCTTCGTTGCCAATCTCACGGGCTGCCTTGTAATGCTCTTCGGTAGTCAATGAGCCGTATGGTTTCTGACGATTCATCGCTGTACGGAATATCAGGCGGAGGATACGGGAGGCTTTATCATCCACCGTACTCACAGGCACTTTACCATCCTTCAGCATCCGGAGATAAGGATCCGCCAGATAATAATCGTTATAAGTAAATGCGCTTTCAGAAGTCAGACCGTTGGTATAAGAGCCCATTTCAATGTCCAGGCCGTTCATGGCAGCTTCGTAAGTATCGTGAGCACCACCCCAGTCGGTTACGACTACGCCATCAAAGCCCCAGTCGTTTTTCAATATCTTATTCAGTATCAAGTCATTGTGACAGGCATGCTGACCTCGTATCTTATTGTAAGCACCCATCACCGTCCAAGCACCGCCTTTCTGCACAGCAGCTTTAAAAGCGGGCAGATAGATTTCGTGCAGGGCACGGTCACTAAGTTCCACGTCGATATGCCCGCGCCATAGCTCCTGGTTGTTCAGCGCATAATGTTTCACACTGACGGCTACACCGTTTTTCTGCACTTCCTGAATATAAGGCACACACATTACTCCCGCCAGATAAGGGTCCTCCCCCATATACTCAAAGTTCCGGCCATTCAACGGAGTTCGATAGATATTAACGCCGGGTCCGAGAAGCACATCTTTTTCGCGATAACGCGCTTCTTCACCGATGGCCTTGCCGTAGGTGGCGGACATTTCCGGATTCCAGGTGGCTGCAAGACAGGTCAGGGCGGGAAATGCGGTGATGCTATCGTTAGTCCATCCGGCATACCCCCAGTCATTCCAGTTGATTTCGGCACGAACGCCGTGAGGGCCATCACTCATCCAAAGTTCGGGAATGCCGAGCCGGGGAACACCAGGGCTGCTGAATTTACTCTGAGCATGGCAAAGAGCTACTTTTTCTTCCAGCGTCATGCGGCCGAGAGCATCCTTCACACGTGCTTCGATGGGTTGGGTATCATCTAGATATACAGGAGTCTGCGCAGTCAGAGTTCCCACTGAACAGGCAAGCAAAAGGGTTGCAAAGAGTTGTTTCTTCATACTATCATTTTATAAAAGGTTCTATTAATTATTTGATTTTATCGATCAGCTACTAAGATAGTACTGCCTATCATTCGCCCTGCTAAATTATCATTTCGCTTTAATTGCTGTCACAGCCGTCTTTAGTCCTTCAGAGTTAGCGGTCAACTTTATACCACCGGACTTTCCGTCGTTCTGAATCACCACCAGGCACTTCCCATAGAAAGCCTTGCGACGGTCGGCCTTGAATTTCTCCATAGAAATGGGACTGCCATTATCCACACCGGCAATGAAGCCCGCGCCTTGCACATCAAATACGACCTGATTATCCGCATCCGGACAAAGATTACCATCCTTATCCAGTATCTCTACAGATATGAAACTGAGGTCTTTCCCATCCGATTTTATTTCACTCCGGTCAGCCGTCAGCCGAATCTGCACAGGTTCACCCGCAGTGCGGATTTCCTGTTCGAGCACCGTCTTTCCATCTCGGCGGGAAACAGCACGCACCACACCCGGTTCATACTTCACACGCCATACGACATGAAAATCATCCTTACCTTTCGTACGCACGCCTTGTGACTTGCCATTCACAAAAAGCTCCACTTCATCGGCATTATTATAATAAGCCCACATATCGATGTCCTGACCCGGCGTCCAGTTCCAATGTGGAAAGAGATGTAATACTTTCTTTTCGGGATTCCATTCGGACTGATAGAGGTAATACACATCTTTCGGGAAACCAGCCAGGTCTACAATTCCAAAATAAGAACTGCGTGCCGGCCATCCGTAGGGAGTAGGTTCTCCGATATAGTCGAATCCCGTCCAAACGTATTGCCCGCTGATAAAAGCATTGTTCTTCACATGACGCATGGTTCCTTCATGGCTGTTCCCCCAGGGGACATGGCAATTATCGTATGAAGAACAAGAGAATGAAGCATCATAATAGGGCTTATCCCAACGTTCGGGACAAACCACCGTTTCATCACTTGGCATATGGTAATAACCACGTGTCATCAGTGCCGACACACTCTCCGTCACAATAAACGGCTTACCGGGAAAGTTTTCGGGTACGCCTGCAAACCAATCGTCATGATAATTAAAGCCAATGATATCCAGCGCTTCCGAACGGAATAGATGATTGTTCGGGTTCGGCTCATTGCAACCTGCAGTCACGGGACGGGTGGAATCCAGGTTCCTCACCATATCCGCCAACTTTTTCGTCAGCAAGGAATTGACACTCATCTCGCCTTCCTTTGCCAGCATGCTTTTGTCATGCCCGAAATTCAGTATCAGGTTTGCCTCTTCAAGGGTCAGCGTATCCGCTTTAGCGTCCGACCATTGTTCAAGCACTTCATTGCCAATGCTCCACATAAATACGGAGGGATGGTTACGGTCGCGGAGTATCAGGTCGGTCAGATCGCGTTCGTGCCACTCGTTGAAGTAACGGGAATAGTCATGAGCCGTTTTTCTTTTGCGCCACATATCGAATGTCTCGTCCATTACGATAAATCCCATACGGTCACAAAGATCGAGCAATTCCGGTGAGGGAGGATTATGAGAACAACGAATACCATTACATCCCATTTCTTTCAATATCTCCAACTGCCGCTCGATGGCGCGGACGTTAACCACCGCTCCCAGACATCCCAAGTCATGGTGCATACAAACGCCGTTTATCTTCACTTGTTCTCCATTCAGAATAAACCCTTTCTGTGCATCAAAACGGAAGGTACGGATACCGGTATTCGTACAGTAATTATCCAGTACTTTACCGGTTGTCTTATCAATAAGGATACTGTTCACCTTATATATATAAGGAGTGTTTACACTCCAGAGATTAGGGTTCTTCACTACAATTTCCTGTTCTACCTCGTTCGGACAGGCAGGTATCACTTGCAGTTCCGATGCAACCTCACCCACAACATTCCCTTCTGCATCCATCAGCCGTGACTGCAACACAACATCTGCCAAAGAAACAATTTCCGAATCAAAAACAACATACGTACCATCCGCCTGCTTCACGGAATCTTGCAGCTGAGCTGCCGCATCATACTGTATTTTAGTACGTATGTTTAGTCGGGCACTGTTCTTCGACACATCTTCCGCCGTGATAAAAGTGCCCCATTGCGCTATGTGCACAGGATTAAGTTTCGTAAGCCATACATTACGGTAGATGCCACACCCCGAATACCAGCGGGAATTAGGTTGTTCCGCATTGTCCACACGCACGGCAACTACATTCTTTCCGCCCCACTTGATATGGGGAGTCAGATCGTAACTGAACGAGACATATCCATAAGGACGTACACCAAGGGAATGACCATTGATAAAGACTTCCGAATTCATATATACACCGTCAAAATCAATATACAGGCGCTTGCCTTCATCCGCTTTGTCAACAGTAAACGTTTTGCGATACCAACCGATACCACCGGGTAATGCCCCGCCTCCTGTTCCGGAAGGATTATCCCTGCTGAACTCTCCCTCGATGGCCCAGTCATGTGGAAGATTGAGGATCCGCCATGCCGTGTCGTCATAATCGGGACGGGATGCCGCAGAGTCATCTCCCAGATGAAAAGTCCAGTCAGCGGTGAAGTCCTGCCGACGGTTATCGGTAACCTGTTCAGCGGAGGTGCAACCTCCCAATGCTAAGAAGAGGAGCAAACAGGATATTGGTATTATTAATAGTTGTTTCATGATATTGATTGTATAAATGATAATTTATCGCGCTTTGCACGATAAGTAACGAGCTACAAGCGACAAGTGACAAGTACCTTTCGGCGTGATAGCCGGGCGAATTATTATTCACCCACGAGTACAGCGCAGCAACTCGTTACTGGTAGCTCGTAGCTCGTAACTTAATTTAGCGGCTTCGCCGCTAAATTATCATTTACTCGTTTTACAATTTTACACTCTGCCGCTTCCCATCAAACTTCACCGTCACCCCCTTAGCCTTCGCGTCAAAAGGTTGCGGCTTATCCTTACTTACCTTTACAACGTTGAATATACGTTCTTTCAACATACCGGGAAATTCTCCTGCACGGTCACCAATAGTCAGAGTACCCTCCGCATCATTGTAAGTAAACGGGATGGTGGCATACTGTCCTTTTTCGTAGTTGTAATTCACACCTTCATCCTCGTACAAAGTGAACTCACCATCTTTACCCGCATATACATACAGTGTAATTTCTTCCGCAGGCTTCTCATCACTATACTGCATTTCCGGTCCGTAAGGCACAATAGCCCCTTCGCATACATAGAGCGGCATGCGTTCATAGGGAGCGTCCACTTTCAACTGTTGCCCACCGGCCATGTACTTACCAGTATAGAAATCATACCAACCGCAAGTTGCCGGGAAATAGACTTCCCGATTGCGTGCACCATACTCATACACCGGAGCCGCCATCAACGCCGGACCAAACATAAACTGGTCACTGATATTATTCACCTTTGTATCTGCCGTAAAGTCCATTACCAGCGGACGCATAATCGTATAATCATCAAAATAAGTCATCCCGGCCAATGAATAAATATAAGGCATCATCGTATAGCGCAACTTCGTATAATACACTATAGAACTATAAGCCGGATGTCCTTCGGGAGCTATATTCCACACCTCACGGAACGGATACTGTCCATGTGCACGGAACAACGGGCAGAATGCGCCAAACTGATACCAACGCGTATTCAACTCGCGCCATTCCTTATAGTCCGCATTCTCTTTTCCGGTCCTGTTGAATTCCTTTTGTCCGTCTTCATAGCGTTTTTCTACGCAGAATCCGCCAATGTCCATTGTCCAGTAAGGAATACCGCTGACTGCAAAATTCAGTCCGGCAGAAATCTGTGCCTTCATATCTTCCCAACGGGTAGCGATATCGCCACTCCACGTTGCGGTAGAATAACGTTGCAATCCGGCAAATCCCGAACGAGTCAGCAAGAATACACGCTTGTCATTGTCTACGGCACGTTGCCCGTCATAAATAGCCTCAGCATTCATCAACGCATACGCATTGAAATATTGATCGGACGGACCGAGAGCAGTCGGACCACATAAAGCTTTCCGGTAAGCCAAATCCGTGCAGTCGCGTACATTCGGTTCACTGGCATCCATCCACCAGGCATCAATTCCGAGGGGATAAAGATGATCTTCCATCTGTTTCCAGAACAGCTTCCGTGCACCCTCAGCATAAGCATCATAGAAAGAACCGACGTAGCCGGGGCCAATCCAGTCACGGATGCTGTCTTTAACGGCCTGCTGATACATCCAGCCTTTTTCATCAAACTCTTTATAATGTTCCGTAGTCATATAGAATTTCGGCCAAACGGAAATCATCATCTTGGCATTCAGGGCATGAATAGAATCTACCATTCCTTTCGGATCAGGGAAACGAGCTTTGTCGAACTCATGACTACCCCAGGAATTTTCCGGCCAGTAGCTCCAATCGAGCACAATATTATCAATGGGAATCTGACGTTTACGGAATTCCTTCAAAGCATCCAGTATTTCTTCCTGCGTCTTATAACGTTCGCGGCTCTGCCAGTATCCCATCGCCCACTTCGGCATGATTTGTGATTTTCCGGTCAGAGCACGATAGCCACTGATTACCTCGTCCATATCCTCGCCATAAACAAAATAATAATCAATTTCATTCTGCATTTCTCCCCACCACGACTGTTTATTCTGTTCTTCAGCAGATACAGGAGACAACGCACGCAAACCGCAATAGGATACATATCCGTCAGGAATCCATTCAATTTTCAATGGAACACGTTTACCGGCTTTCAAATCGACGGCAAACTTATAACTGTTCGGGTTCCAAGCCGTACGCCAACGTTCGGGAACCACCAGTTCATTGTCAATATACACCTTCATATATCCTGCATAATAGAGGATGAAACGGAACCGGCCACTCTCCATCGGCTCAATTTCTCCTTCATACGTCACCTGTGAACCCATGAAAGGAAATCCTTCTGGTAAGTTCACGACTTTCGACAAATCTTCCGATTTCAGATGTTCAAAATAAACAGAATCTTCCCGGCGTACCAGTGTTTCCGCTGTTGATTTCTGAGAGGGTACGTATGTTCCTGTCAAAGCACCTTCCTTACCCTCCTTATCATAGAGTTTGAAAACTGTGCTTAACTGTGCATAATCACGCGGATCGCCGAAACGGCAAAGCGAATAACTATCCCACAGAATACCGTAATTCTTATTGGAAACGATAAAAGGTACGGAAACCTTTGTATTATACTGGAAAAGTTCCTCGTTCTTACCTTTATAGTTGAATTCATCAGCCTGGTGTTGTCCCAGTCCGTAGAACGCCTCATCATCGGGTGACTGGAATACCTGACGTACCGTATACGCCTTTGTTCCCTGCACTTCGATAGGCTGGAAACTCCTGCCTTTCTCATCTTCCGCCAAAATCAGGTTACCGGAAGCATCGGTAAAACGTACTTCACCCGTAGATTTGGATACGATGGCGCACACCTCTGAGGTTTTTACCGAAACGACATCTTCACTTTCTTCCACGCTGAAATCCGTCTTATCTTTTTGAGGAACTATAATCAGGCTTTCCGCCTTTGAAAAGTTTTTTTCGGGAGTGGCCGACACATGAATCAACTTCTCTCCCATTACTTCAACCTTCACCTTTCGCACATCCGTCGGTTGCTGTTGTTCGACATTTACAATAATGCCGTTACTCGTCTTCTCATACCCGCCTCCGGAGCATGCCATCAGCATCCATCCTGCGAGCAAACAAACTGAAGTGTTTTTCAATTTCATATCTTTGTTTTTAAAGTTATTTTCTCCGAGTGTAAAAGTAGGAAATCATACAGTAAACAAGCCCTCCCGATGTTGAAAGGAAAGGGCTTATTTGATTTATAGAAATATCAGATGTTTCAACAATGGGTACTTTTTGTTATTTACCCTCCTTTTCCTGATATACAGAGGGTAAAACACCAAATTCATCCTTGAAATACTTACTGAAATATTTGGGGTTATTGAAGCCCACCTGATAGGCAACCTCCGACACATTCTGCTGGCTCTCGCGCAGAAGTTGTGCCGCACGTTTCAATCGGATAATACGAATAAATTCTATCGGAGTTTTACCGGTAATCTGCAACAGCTTTTTATAGAGATGCACCCGGCTCATGCCCAGTTCATGACTCAATTCTTCCACAGACAAATCGGGACGGGCAATATGCGTCTCCACATACTTTATCGCATTCTCAATCAGCTTTTCGTCCATCGAAGTGATAACGATTTCACTCGGTTCGGGATCAATACGGGTGCGAAGTTTATTTTTGCTACTCAAATCTATCAGTTTGCGCATGCGCAAAATTAGTACCTCCATATTGAAAGGTTTCGTCACATAGTCATCCGCACCAATCGTCAGACCTTCCACCTTATTCTCTACGGATTGCTTGGCCGTAAGCAACACAAACGGAATATTACTTGTACGCTTGTCAGCCTTCACCCAACGGCACAGTTCGTTCCCGTCCATTTCAGGCATCATCACATCACAAACGATGATATCCGGCATCAATTCCGGTATCATCTGCCAGGCTATCTTTCCGTTTCCGGCAGATTCTATGCGGAAATACAGACTTAATGTATAGCGCATGAAAGAAACAAAATCTTCATTATCATCCACAATCAGTGCAAGTGGCTTCTTCCATTCTTCATCATTCAATTCTTCCACCGAAGCAAGTGCCACCGCATCCTCTTCCGCAGCTTCTTCCGAGAGTGGAGTCGCTACGTTCACCACCGAATGTTTCACCGGAATATCTACCACAAACACACTGCCCGTACCCACATTGTCGAACACGCGCACCACACCGCCATGCAGCGTAACGTAATCGCGCACCAGACTCAAACCGATACCACTCCCCGTACTGGGGTTACCATCGCCTTTACGCTCCGATTGATAGAAACGTTCGAATATACGTTCTTTATCAAGGTCGCTGATACCTACCCCCGTATCGGATACTTTGATTTCTAATGTTTCCGTAGTTCCTTTTATCAGTTCAAGAGAGACATCCACCCTCCCTCCATCCGGAGTAAACTTAAACGCATTAGAAAGCAGATTCATCACTACCTTACCTATCTTATCCTCATCGAACGACATATTCAGCGATTCGATTGCCGAGAAAAAAGTAAGATGCACGTTCTTCTTTTCCGAAAGCATCAGGAATGAGTTGCATATAGAGTGAACATACGACACGATTTCTCCTTCGGAAAGGCTGAGATGCAGGCCTGCCACCTCATTCTTGCGGAAGTCCAGCAGCTGATTCACCAAATTCAGCAAGCGCGAGGCATTGCGGTGCATCAACTTCAGCTGACCCAGTTTCCTTTCATCCTTCGTCTCTTTTATCATGCTCTCCAACGGTGAGATAATCAGCGTCAACGGAGTACGCAACTCGTGGCTCACATTGGTGAAGAAACGGAATTTCATTTGGTTCACCTCCTCATTCCTCTCCGCCTCATGCTCCATCTGCTGTATCTTGAATTTATTACGCTCACGGCGCAGCACTGCATTGCGGGCAAGTATCAGTAGCCCCATCAGCAACAGAGCATAAATGACATACGCCCAAGGGGCCATCCAGAAAGGCGGCCGGATGATAATCTTAAGGCTCGCTTCCTCCGTCCCTGCATATCCGTCACCATTGACGGCTTTTACTTTCAGCTGGTAAGTACTGGGCGCCAGATTCGTGTAAGTGACGCGGTGCATATCGGCCGTACCCGACAGCCAGTCTTCGTTAAAACCTTCCAGCTTGTACAAATACCGGGTCTTATCAGGCACGATGTAATTGTCCGATGCAAACAGCACGGTGAAGACATTCTGTTTATAGTCGAGCTCTATCTCCCTGACTTTATTCAACGACTCGCGCAGCAAGACGCGCCCTCCGTACTCCTTCCCGATTTCAATCTCTTCATTGAACAGCTGGAAGCCGGTAAACATCACCTTCGGCAGCGTAAGGTTATATTTGATGCCGTTGGGACTGAACGTATTGAGTCCGTACATGCCCCCCATCGCAATCTCCCCCGAAGTGAGCCGCTTGATGGAACGCTGATTGAACTCCGACCCTTGCAAACCATCCTTATCATCATATACATAATAATGGAATGCATAATCTGCGGTTTTAGTATCGATGGAAGGGATAATATTCAGTACCCCGTTCCCCGTGGTCACCCACATATTTTTGTTCTCATCCTCCGCGATACCGGCAATGTATTCCTTTGCTTCGTCCCGACCGGAAGAGACAATCTGCAAATGGTCGTTCTTCGGGTTATACAGATTCAGCCCATTGCGCGTTCCTATCCATATCAGTCCCCGGCTATCTTCATAAACCTGGTTTATACTTTGATTGGAGAAACGCTGGCTCCCCGACAGGTTACCTACCATATTGGTTATCTTCCGGGTGTTCAAATCCATAATGGCAACACCCGTAGAAGCGGTGCCGATAACAAGCCGATTGTCGCGGGTGATGCAGATAGAAGAAATATGATTGGAGATGAGGTCGGAATTAGCCATGGTATAGGTGATAAATTTCCCCGTCTTCGGATTCAGGCATTGCAGGCCTCCGCCTAACGTACCAATCCATATATTTCCATCCTTGTCTTCCGCCAGTGCCCAGACATTATTGTTAGCCAGTGAATTCTCATCTCCGGGACGGTTGCAGTAATTCACGAAGCGTTTACCGTCAAAACAGTCCAGACCTTCCCAGAAAGTGCCTATCCACAGTTTGCCGTCGGTTGCCTGCAACAAAGTGACCACTACATTGGAGGCTATGGAATTTCCCGTCCGTGAGTGGGTATATATTTTCTTTTCGTCCGTCCGTGAGTTCCAATGGATTAATCCGGCATCGTTGCTACCCAACCACAGGCAACTATTGCCACACTCTTCCAGGCAGTTGATATCGCCCAGGCGGTTGATGGAAAACTTAAAAATGCTCTCATTATAATAGGCCACACCTTTCTTATAAGTCCCTATCCACATCACCCCGCTGTCATCCTCATAAAACACGTTAATGGTATTGTTGGGCAATCCGCGTTCATCATCCACATTATAAGTAAGTGAAACGGTTTCGCCTGTCGCCTTATTCCAGATGTCAATGCCATCCTGGTCTTTTCCAAACCAGATGCGCCCCTGCCTATCCTGGGCAATGGCAACCACATGTGCCTGTCCCCTGTCGTTAAAGTCCCATTGCGACTGCCATTTCTTTTCCGGCAGATTATACGCCCACACGCCGGGAGAGCCGTATATCCATAAATCCTCGTCCTTATCCACATACAAGAAGAAAATATCGGTGCGGTTTCCCATCTTTTTCATTATATCCGTCAATTCCCACTTCACCTTTACTTCTTCACGGTCGATGCAGAACACGTGCCCGTTCTCATATACCAATACAACGCCATCCTTGCACTCAATCATATCGATAATGATACCTTCGGGTATTCCTTTCTCACCGAAAGGCAGGACATCCGCCTTTTTCTCTCCGGGACGGTAGCGATAACACCCCTTCCCGTCCACGGCAAACCACATATTCTTCAGGCTGTCTACAAATACATGCCGGGGAGTCCCGTCTATTCCGATGTTCCACATCCAGGAACGCACATCACGCACAAAGTTTTCCGTATCCCAATTATATATGATATATCCATTCTCTCCGGTACGTATCCACAAACGGCCTTCACCGTCTTCCACTATTTTCTCGATGTAGCTGTCGGGCAAAGATGTGGGGTCATTATCCGAACTATAAAAGACTTTGAAACGATATCCGTCGTAACGCGTCAGGCCGGATGCGGTTCCGAACCACATAAAGCCTCTCGAATCCTTATAGATAGCATTAATTTGGTTGCTGGGCATCCCGTCCCTGACTTCCAGGTGCTTGAACATGAAATTGTGCGCAACGGCAGAGAAGCACATTACAACGACCAGTACAATAAGTAAAATCAATCTCTTCATGGCATTAGGTATAAGGTGGTAGCTAACACATTACAAATGAAACAAAAAATTACTGTATAAACAAAGTTTTCCATAGAAAATAGGGAAGCCACTTCCCTCACAGAAGCCGCTTCCCAGAACCAATCAAAAAAAAACCTGTATTAAAAACCTATCTCTCAGCTAAGAGAACCTATATTTATGAAAAACCTATCTTTCCCAATTAGTTTGCAATCCCCTCTATCAGAGCATCCAGTGCTTGCTGGTCATAAACCTTACAGGTATTGCGGTTAAAGAGAGCCATCGTATTGTCTCCATTATATCCATTGTCCCAGTAGAAAGGAACAAGACCATACTTTCCGGCATTGGCAACCACCGTTTTCAGATAGTAAGCGCGCGAAGCCAAATGCTTGGTCAGCTCATCTCCGGTTAGGGAAGAACGCCTGTTGGCACCAAACTCACCCAAGATCACCGGAATGCCCTGGCTTACATATTTCATCTGCATCTTTTTGAAAAGAGCTTCCATTTCCGCTTCCGCACTTGCGTAACCGCCGGGTTGGTAGTTCCTGTCAGATCCGTCCACATGATATTCGGTTCCCCAGAAGTAGGCCATCTTTCCCCAGCTTTCATCTTTTTCCATTCCGCAGAAGTTCCACGGGGTGTAGTAGTGTATCTCCACCATCAGGCGGTCAGGTACATTATCCACAGGCAGCTGGCCATAATCCGAAGTATTCGTGATATCAGTATTGGGTCCCTGCACAATCAGGTTGCGAAGTGCATTGTTCCCACCTGTAGCACGCACGGCATCTATGAAGGTCTGTTCGTATGACTTCAGCACTTCCATTTCAGTGGCATTGGCAGCATTGGGTTCGTTACATCCGGCAAATAGCAAATGTTCGTCATAGTCCTTGAACTTCTCGGCAATCTGCGTCCACAAAGCCTTCTGCACCTTGTTCACATTATCCTGTACGGCTGCTTTACAATTCTTTTCCAGCCAGCCTCCGTCATAGTGGATATTCAGGATGACATACATATTCTCGGCATAACAATAATCCACCACTTCCTGCACACGGTTCAGCCAGGAAGCTTTAATTGTATAGTCCGTCTCATTCTCCATATATCCATACCAGGCACAAGGAATGCGCACTGCATTGAAACCGGCAGCTTTTACAGCACTGATCATTTTCTGTGTAGTTACGGGATTTCCCCATTTGGTTTCTCCCGGATCCATGTCACTCAGCGAGTTCGTTCCCCACACAAAACCGTCTGCGTAAGTCACATTGCACGCTTCCAAAGAATTCCCCAGATTCCACCCGAGTTTTATCTTCGCAGCCAAAGTCATGGCATCACTCTCCATACCGACATCAGGCAACTCACCGGCAAGCTGCTTTACAGTAACAGTCTCTGTAAAATCTCCCAGAGTAAAGGTGATGGTTCCTTCGCGAGCCTCACCATAATGGGCGGCAATGCTAAAGGTTTTAGTCACCGCAGACATTGCACGGGTATTAGTCTCACGTATCCAGCTATCATGAATAGTGACCGTGACATCGCCATTCGCTTTCAGATTCACCGTAAAGATTCCACCTTCGGCAGCAACCGCTTCAGGAGAACAAGATTCTACAATCAGTCCGTTGGCTGCCACCTGCACAACGTTGAACGTTTCCGTCAAACCACCGCCGTTCACGGTAATAGTGGCAGTGCGTTCCACCGCATCAGGATTTTCTTCCACCGTCACCGTATATTTAAGGACTGTAGCCGAAGCGGAAGCAGCGGGAGTTACCGTACACCAATCCTGATTGCTGGTGACTTCCAGTGACACATTCGACTTGATAGAAAGTGTGCTCGCTCCTCCTGTTTTGGAGAAATTCATTCCATTCGTCAGAATGTTTTCGGAAATTACGATTTCCGGCGCAGCCGGCTCATCATTACTGTCAGAACAAGCTGTCAAGACAGGAAAAAGGGACAGTACGGACAGTACCAGGCAAATCCCCAGTTGTTTAATAGTATTTTTCATCTTATTTCTTTTTTATCATTAGCCTTAATTTATTGCGGAGCATTGTTATAAACAGACTGTAATGTATAGGAAGCATCTTCCGTGAAAACAGCCTTCTTCATTACTCCTACTATTTCCTCCGCATTATTCAGATAATCACCCGTAGCATGATTGAACAGACCGGACTCTTCCTTTCCTGCTCCTGTTCCACCGTTGTCCCAGTAGACCGGTGCCATACCATACTCTTTCGCCGCTTTGCACACATATTCCAGATAATACTTGCGGAAGGATTCTTCACGGGCAGTCGCACGATGCACACAACCCATCTCTCCAATGTATACCGGGATGCCTTTATCCACGTAAGCCGCTTTCAGTTTTCCGAATATATCCTTCACATTGTCTTCATCTCCTCCGCTGACTTTCTTGCCCGCAGCCCCGGTATGTCCCCATTCAGAATAGGCAGCATTCAATGTATACTCGTAAGGGTCGTAGAAATGCACAGCTACCATCAGACGATTCTGCACCTTATCCGTGGGCAGTTTGAAAGAGCTTATCGTAAGCTCCGGATTGGTGCAGTAGCCCGGCACACCGAGAAAACGGTCGGCATTCTCACCACCAACGGCACGCACCGCATCCACAAACACCTGGTTCCACTCGTTCAGTACCGCATATTGTTTTCCACCGTCCGTGCGGTTCCCGCCCCAGCCCCAGCCGCCGTCATGTATTTCGTTCATCGACTCGAATGCCAGGAAGTTTCCTTTATCTTTAAACCGTTCTGCAATTTGCGTCCATATAGCTTCCAACTCGGCCTTGACGGCAGTATTCTTGCTTTCACTCTTGGCAGCCTCTTTTATATTCAGCCAATAACTGCTGTCCGCCCCATCATGATGAATATTGACAATAGCATTCAAGCCTGCCTTCTCCGCATAACCCACTACTTCGGCAACACGGTCCAACCATGCTTTCTCAATTTCATAGCCGGGAGCGGCTCCGATATGTCCCATCCAGGTGACCGGAATACGTACGGTAGTGATTCCTGCGACAGCCAGTTTGTCAAACAAGGCTTGCGTTGTCTTCCGGTTGCCCCAGATTGTTTCATTAGCTATGCCATTACTATATGCATCCAGTTGATTTCCCAGATTCCAACCCAAACCCAGGCTTTTGGCTACAGCCCAGGGGGTCTCTCCTGCTATTTCATTCGAACCGGGTTCAGCGGGCCCACCGGGTTCATCAGGTTCATCAACCTCACCGGCCGACTGCACGATGTTGAACTTCTGTTCCGCCAAGTTACCACCTTTCACGCTAATAGTAGCCGTGCGCTCATCCGTACCGGTATTAGGTTCTACATCTATCGTATATTTAAGGACTGTGCTCGAAGTAGAAGAAACCGGGGTCACCGTGCACCAAGTCTGACTGCTGGTAACTTCCAGCGACACATTCGACTTGATAGAGAGCGTATTTGTTCCTCCGGTTCCGGAGAAGTTCAGCCCGTTCGTCAGAATATTTTCGGGGATCACGATTTCCGGCATAACGGTTTCATCGTCATTGCTGGAACAAGCCACCGCAAAAGCGGAAAGCGCAATCGTGAAAAGAAAGACAAGACAAGTTTTAATTTTATTCATGACCGTAATGTTTTTCGTTCTTAAATGTCAGGTTAAGGATAGAAATCCGTGTTGGCAAAGATAGGGCAAAACGGACATACAGTTGATTCAGGATGTTATATGGAACGGTATAATTTGTTATCCCTCCGGGATAAAAGGTTTCCAATAACCGACATATCGTCCGGAGGCTTTGCTGGAACCGTGTAAAGCCCTATCTTTGAGAGTAAATGTTACTCATATCTGACTTATAAAAACACTTTTAACATGAAGAAATTCCTTTTATTCTTATGTGTGATGATGGGCATGAGCTGTTTCTCACACGCTCAACAAGGTTATCAGAATCCCGTCATTCCCGGTTTCCATCCCGATCCCAGCGTTTGCCGGGTAGGTGAAGACTACTATCTGGTGAACAGCAGTTTCTGTTATTTTCCGGGTGTTCCGTTGTTTCATAGTAAAGACTTGATTCATTGGGAACAGATAGGCAACTGCCTGAGCCGCCCGTCGCAGGTGAAACTGACCAATGCAGGAACGTGGGGCGGCATCTACGCCCCTACCATCCGCCACCACGAAGGTGTATTCTATATGATAACCACCAACGTCTCGGACAAAGGAAATTTCCTGGTACACGCCACCGACCCTCGCGGAGAATGGTCCGAACCTGTATGGATAAAGCAAGGAGGCATCGACCCGTCCCTCTATTTTGAAGATGGTAAGTGCTACCTGGTGAGCAATCCGGACGTAGGCATCTATCTATGTGAAATCAACCCCATGACCGGAGAACAGCTTACAGCATCCAGACGCATCTGGAACGGCACGGGAGGACGCCACCCGGAAGGACCGCATATTTATAAGAAAGACGGCTGGTATTACCTGCTGATTTCCGAAGGTGGAACGGAATACGGGCATAAAGTGACCATCGCCCGCAGCCGCGACATCGACGGCCCGTATGAAAGCAATCCGGCCAATCCTATCCTGACGCACATAAACAAGAACGCGCAGAACAGTCCGATACAAGGCACGGGACATGCTGACTTCGTAGAGGCTGCCGACGGTTCGTGGTGGGTGGTATGCCTCGCATTCCGTCCGCAGACAGGAAGTCACCATTTGCTGGGACGTGAAACGTTCCTTGCCCCCGTTCGTTGGGATAAGGATGCCTGGCCTGTGGTGAATGGAGACGGAACGATGGCGATTCAGATGGATGTGCCCACTCTGCCACAATATCCTGTTTCTCCCAAGCCTGTACGAACGACATTCGCAAACGGAAAGTTGGGGCCGGAATGGGTCTATCTCCGCAATCCGAAAACAGAGAATTACAGTTGCAGTCCGCAAGGTATGCTCCGGCTGAAGATGACTCCGGTCAGTCTGAACAGTATGGACAGTCCGACGTTTGTAGGCCGCAGACAGCAGCATATTGATTTCACGGCAAGTACTTCGGTAGAATTACAGAAAACCCGTCCGCAGGATGAAGCGGGGTTGACGGTATTCATGGAGAATCATTCGCATTACGATTTGTCTGTCAGGCAGGATGCTGACAAGAAGCAATCGGTAATCCTCCGTTATCGGTTAGGGGAACTGACTCATGTAGAAAAAGAAATCAGCATCCCTGAAGGTAAAGTGCAACTTCGGGTGAAGGGTAATAACGATATTTATTTATTTGAGTACGCCACGGACGGAACGAATTTCCGGGAACTTGGTAAGATGAACGCCCGGTATATCAGTACGGAAACAGCAGGCGGATTTACAGGGATCATCTTAGGAATGTATGCCGTGTCCGGTTCCGCCTCATCAAAGGGGCATGCGGAATTCGGGTATTTTGAGTATCAAGGGGAATAAATATTGCACTTCAAAAAGCAGAAGAGTCCATAAGAAAATGTGATAGAAACCCAGCTTTGTCCATCGAAAAATGTGATAAAATAGGGTTTTCGTCCATAGGAAAATGTGATTTCCCTTGCATAAGCTTCTTATTATAAGCATATTTGCGTATAAAAGCAAAAAAGAATGAAACGATTACTGATAGAAGAACTTATCCAATGGAAAAACAAACAGGGACGCAAGCCCTTGATACTTCAAGGAGCACGGCAGGTTGGCAAAACCTGGTTACTGAAAACATTCGGTACGGAATGCTTCGAAGACATCTGTTATATCAACTTTGAACAGAACAATTCCATTAATAATATATTTGAGGGAAACATCAGTCCGGAGCGCATCATTGAACAACTTTCCGTATTCCATGGCAAACGCATTCAGCCCGGGAAGACACTTATCATTTTCGATGAGGTGCAGGAAGTTCCGCGCGCATTGACTTCTTTAAAGTACTTCACTGAAGAGGCGCCCGAATACGCCATTTGCTGTGCAGGTTCCCTGCTGGGAGTAGCACTACATCAGGGAACTTCTTTTCCTGTAGGTAAAGTAGAATTCTTAACTCTGCAACCTCTCTCTTTTCGAGAATTTCTACTTGCCAACGGAGAAGAACTGCTACTTGACTATGTGATGAACGGCAATTTAGATACCAATGCTTTCACCGAAAAATTGCAAGAGCATTTAAAACGCTATTTCATCATCGGTGGAATGCCTGCTGCCGTGCAAAGCTGGCTGGATACACAAGACTTTTTTGAAGTGGAAAAGATACAGGAACAACTGTTGAGCGCTTATCAAAGTGATTTTTCGAAACATGCTCCTTCTAATCTGATAGCCAAAATCAGATATGTGTGGCAGAGTATCCCCTCTCAACTGGCAAAAGAAAATAAGAAATTCGTTTATGGCATGGTACGTGAAGGAGCACGTGCCCGCGAATATGAGGACACATTAATGTGGCTTCATGACACCGGACTTATTCGCCGGACTTACCGTGTACGTAAACCGGATGTACCATTGAAAGCATACGAAGACTTACAATCTTTTAAAGTATTCCTGCTTGATGTCGGGCTCTTGCGGGTCATGAGTGGACTGTCGCCTAAAGTATTCATCGAAGGAAGCCGGATATTTGAAGAATTTAAAGGAGCACTGACGAAGCAATATGTTCTACAAGAGCTCTCTCTTTTTCCTCAACTCAATGCCAACTATTATTGGACTTCCGATGCAAATGCCGAAGTTGACTTTCTCTTCTCCGATGGTCTTCGGGCATATCCGTTGGAAGCTAAAGCCGGCAATAACGTACATGCTAAAAGTCTGAAAGTGTACGATAAAGAATACAATCCGCAACTTCTTTTCCGTACCAGTTTACTGCCGTATGAAAAAAATGGGAAACTAATAAACATCCCGTGTATCTGTTGTTTGCTCTACCGAAAGTACTTACTCTTTAATATAAGCAACTGTTCAGTTCATTCATTTCACATCAATTTTTATCCACAAACAAAACTTACACAAGTGAGCTTTTACTGTTGACTATTAAGGTATTACAAAAAGCCAATTTTCTGTTCACAAAAAGTTAGAAGTTTGTCAACAAGAAGTTAACTTCCTGTCGACAAACTCCTAACTTCTTGCTGACATGAAACAGAACGTTTTTCTATTATTTTACAGGTAAGTACATTTTGGGAGGAGACAAAAAAAAGAATGCATCCCTTTCCACATCCAACGGGCAGAGTATTCTGCACCGAATCCTAATTGGGAAATGATATAATAATAGACCTGAACATCAACTCCCGCAGCAAAGCGGGTGAAAGAAAAGTTCTCTTCGCCGTAATAGTCCTCTTTTTCACTATCAGCCAGTTCATCTTCCGACAAATCTCCTCCTCTATAAATATATATCCAGTCATTCCATCCAAGCGTGGGTCCGATACCCACGGCAAAATGCTTCCAATAAGAAGTGTGCAACAAATTTATGTTGTAATATCGAGCATCACGCCCCAATCCGAAGGTTCCATAGACAGAACATAACCAGTTAGACCAACTTCAGCTGTCAGAGACAAAGTCCGGTTCCGGCAGTAGGCGTATTCTAATCCGGCACCAGTCCCCAATATTGCCGTAGAAGAGCGATTTCTAACTTGCGAAACTTGAATAAATGATATATTAAGATGTAAGCTAATTCTAATCCCATATAACAGCAAAAAAAATAACAGAGAATATAAGAACTAACTTATCTGTTTTTTGCTAAATATTGTGCCATTTTCGAGAATAATCAATATCTTTGCATAAAATGTCAAGTTAAATCAGTTAGAATGAAGCATATCAATAGATTAAAAGTCGTTTTAGTAGAGAAGCAAAAGACAGGAAAATGGCTTACCGAGCAATTGAGAAAAGATCCTGCTACAGTATCGAGATAGTGCTCCAATTCTATCCAACCATCCGTTGAAACTTTCGCTAAAATAGCCGAGTTGCTGAATGTTGATATGAAAGAGTTGTTTAATAGTAGCAAGTAGAACATATTATGCAAAGTAAAGATATAGAATATAATATCAAACATATTTTTGAGAATTTCTCTAAAAATGAATTTATATTCGACTTTCTAATAGCATACGGAATATCAAAAACGTCAGTAACCCGATTAAAGAAAGGTGACTTCAATCTTTCTAAAGTTCAGGGAGAGGTTTTGTACAAAAAGAAAGTACTCTTCAAGGAAGAGAAATCTGATAAACTGCTTATAAGCATCGAATCACTCTCTACCGATGAACGCGTATTGAAGCATTCTCCACGTTTTGTTATTGTCACTGATTTTAAGACCTTACTTGCTAAGGATTTAAGGTTAGGTACAACAAAGGATATTCAGTTTAGCGAACTTCCAAGGCATTATGATTTTTTCCTGCCGTTAGCCGGTAGTGAGGTTTATGTAACCAAAAACGATAATAAAGCTGACCGTGATGCTGCTTATAAGATGGCGGAATTATACGACTGCCTAATTACAGTTAACCATGATATATACACATCTAAGGAAAGCATACATAGTTTGAATATATTTTTATCCAGACTGCTGTTTTGCTTTTTTGCCGAAGATACAGGAATATTTGAGGAGAATAGTATTTTTACAAACTCTTTGGCTCAACATACCCAACCGGATGGAAGCGATACGCACTTGTTTTTAAATGAGCTCTTCAAACGATTAAACTCTAAGAGTAGTGATGAATTTCCGGTGTATTTGGCTGAAAAATTTCCTTATGTAAACGGTGGGTTATTTAGAGATTCGATTGAGTCTCCAAAGTTTACGTCAAAAGCGAGAAAGATCTTAATCGGACTTGGCGAGTTACAGTGGCAAGAGATTAATCCCGATATTTTTGGCTCCATGATTCAAGCGGTTGTGCTACCTGAGTATCGTAGCGATTTAGGGATGCACTATACTTCGGTTGAGAATATTCTAAAACTTATCAGACCCCTATTTTTAGATGAGTTGTATGAAGAGTTTGAGAAACATCGGGATAATGTGGCTCAATTACGCAAGTTAATTGCGAGGATGTCAAAGATGAATTTTTTTGACCCTGCTTGCGGTAGTGGAAACTTTTTGATTATTACATATAAAGAGCTTAGAGCATTAGAGATAGAAATTCTACAACGTATCATCGAGATACAAACACCTACTTTGCTTGAATATACAGAAATTAAATTATCTCAATTTTACGGTATAGAGCTTGACGACTTTGCTCACGAAATGGCGAGACTCTCTCTATGGTTAGCAGAGCATCAAATGAATAAGATCTTCGAGGAGCAACTTGCAGGTTATGGCGAATCAAAGCCCATACTTCCACTTAAAGAGGCGGGACATATTGTCCAAGGAAACTCTTGTCGGAAGGAGTGGAAAGAGATTTGCCCTATTGAGAAAGATGATGAGGTTTATATAATCGGTAATCCCCCATATTTAGGTGCAAGGTTACAAGATGCAGAGCAAAAGAAAGATATGGGCTTTGTGTTTAATACAATTCGTGGCTATAACAATATGGATTATATCGCTTGTTGGTTTTACAAATCAAAAGAATATATATCAGGATTAAATGCAAAGGCGGCTTTCGTATCAACTAATTCAATTTGTCAAGGTGAACAGGTTGCGTTATTGTGGCCTCATATTCTTAGTGATTTAGTAGAAATAGATTTTGTATATCATTCGTTCAAATGGACAAATAACGCAAAAGGGAATGCAGGCGTTACTGTGATCATTGTAGGGCTGAGAAATGTATCAAAATCTGCAAAATTCATATTTGATGGTGATATTAAACGATTCGCAAAAAACATAAATGCATATTTATTGGATTCTGCAAATGTTTATATTAGTAGTCGGAGTAGGCCTATTTCTACATTTCCAGAAATAGACTTTGGAAATATGGCTAATGATGGAGGTCATTTGCTTTTATCGAGAGAAGAAAAGGATGAGTTGTTATTAGCTGAACCTGAAACTGGTAAATTTATAAGAAAGTTGGTTGGTGCATTAGAATTCATCAGAAATGTAAAAAAATATTGCTTATGGATAGAGGATTACCAGTATGATGAAGCACGTTCTTTTCCAAAACTTAGAGAAAGATTTGAGAAGACAAGAGAGATAAGGTGCAAAAGTAAACGTTTATCGACTAACGAGCTAAGTGGTGTCCCATATAAATTCGCTGAGGTCAGATACCGAGCCACAGAATCAATTATAATACCAAGCGTTTCTTCTGAAAAAAGGGAATATATACCTATTGGATTTCTCAATAGCGATAACATTATTGTAGCTCCAAATTTTGCTGTATACAATGCTTTACCTTGGCATTTTGCAGTAATAACCTCCCGTATGCATATGGTATGGGTAAGGGCTGTTGGTGGTCGGTTGAAAACAGATTATAGATATTCTGCAAAACTATGCTATAATACTTTCCCTTTTCCAAATATCACAGAGAAGCAAAAAGAAAATCTAAATCTATATGTATTTGCAATACTGGATGAGAGAGCAAAATATCCGAGTAAAACAATGGCTCAGCTCTATGACCCCGAAACAATGCCGGTGGGACTTAGACAAGCCCATAAAGAGTTAGATGAGGCTATTGAGCGATGTTACCGTCTGCAACCATTTACAAATGATACAGCAAGATTAGAGTATCTCTTTAGACTCTACGAAGAGATGACGACAAAAGAGACACTCTTTGCTAAACCTACAAAACGTAAAAAGAGACAATAATTATGGTAAACCTTATAGAAGTAACATATAACCAAACAGGTAGTAGTAAAAAAACGAATGAAATGGGTATGCGTGAGATGCAGCAAAAAGCATATTCCGCAAACTCAGCTCAATATCTGTTGATTAAAGCTCCACCGGCATCCGGTAAATCGAGAGCTTTGATGTTTATTGCACTTGAGAAACTACATCACCAAGGCATTAAGAAGGTGATAGTAGCAGTTCCCGAAAAATCAATCGGTGCATCTTTTGCATCAACGGAACTTTCAAAATATGGTTTTTTTACTGATTGGAATCCAAACCCGCGTTATAACCTTTGCACTCCGGGTGAGGATAAAAGTAAAGTTACAGCGTTTTTGAACTTCTTGGAGAGTGACGAACAAATATTAATTTGTACGCACGCCACACTGCGATTTGCTTTTGATGGTTTGGACGAAAAAAAACTAAATAATACCCTGATTGCAATAGATGAATTTCACCATGTTTCTGCCGATGGCGACAACCGGTTAGGAGAAGTAATGAGGAGTATTATGGCAAAATCGAATGCTCATATCATTGCAATGACTGGTTCATATTTTAGGGGCGATAATATTCCTGTACTGTTGCCGGAGGATGAAGCGAAATTCACAAAAGTTACATATACTTATTATGAACAACTTAACGGATATGAATATTTAAAATCTTTGGGTATAGGCTACCACTTTTATCAGGGTCGATATTTCAGAAAACAGCCGGATAAAGAGATGTCTGCTTTAGAAGAGGTTTTGGACGAGAATAAGAAAACAATCATTCATATCCCAAGTGTGAATTCTGCTGAATCTTCACGTGAGAAATTAGAGGAGGTAGGGCACATTATTGAAGCCTTGGGCGAACTTGAGTATCAGGATGAAACAACAGGAGTACTATATGTCAGGAGTAAACGTTCAGGCAGAATGTTGAAGATTGCAGACCTTGTAAACGATAACCCACGTGCAAGAGATAAGATTACAAACTATCTGAGAGAAGAAAAATCGCAGGATGCCATAGATATTATAATAGCATTAGGAATGGCAAAAGAGGGTTTTGACTGGCCATATTGCGAACACGCCTTGACAATAGGTTACAGAGGTTCGCTAACCGAAATTATTCAGATAATAGGTAGAGCAACCAGAGATAGCGAGAATAAGACTCATGCCCAATTTACTAATCTTGTAGCAGAGCCTAATGCAGAAAATGACGAAGTAAAGGTTGCGGTAAACAATATGCTAAAAGCAATCACTGCATCTCTGCTAATGGAACAAGTACTAGCCCCCAACTTCAAATTTAAGCCGAAGTATAATGAGGATGAAGATGATGATTCAGTAGTTGATGAGAACACAATAAAAATTAGAGGTTTTAAACTTCCGACGTCTCAAAGAGCTAAAGATATTATTGAAACAGACTTAAATGATTTAAAGGCGAGGATACTGCAAAACGACCAAATGCTAAAAGCAATGCCCGGTAATATAGAACCGGAAGTCATTAATACTGTATTAATACCCAAAATTATTAGAGAGGTTTACCCGGATTTGAACGAAGAAGAGGTTGAGGCTGTACGTCAGCACGTGGTTGTTGATTCTGTAATCAAAAACAGTGTTATTGAAGAGCAAGGCGGACGAAAGTTTATAAGAATGGCTGGCAGTTTTGTCAATATTGATGATATTCATATAGATTTGATAGATACGATTAACCCATTCCAAAAAGCATTTGAGATACTTTCTAAATCAGTAACGGCACAAGTGCTTAAATTAATTGATGAGCATATTCAATCAACCAAGTTCGAAATGACCGAGGCGGAAGCAATAATTTTGTGGCCTCAAATTAAAGAATGGAGAAGAAAAACCGGCGAGGCTCCCAATCTGCAATCATTCGATCCGAAAGAGAAAAGAATGGCTGAAGCAATTATATTTTTGCGAGAACTAAAAAGACAGCGAGCATTAAATGAGCAATAAAATAACAATAGATGATATTTTTGCAGATGATGAGTTTGGGTTACTGAATTCATCGTCAAAGGTTACTCGACAAAAATCAGCAGATGATCGACTTGTTGATTCTTTCGAAGAGATAAATCTGTTTATCGATAAAACGGGACGTGAACCGAGTACTTCAAGTATGTCGGAATATAGCCTTTATGCCAGGCTCAAAACATTCAGACAAGATGACTCAATGAAACGTACTCTCAAAGAATTTGACCGCCACAACTTATTAGGGGATGTTGAGATTGAGGAATTAAGTATTGATGATATTCTTAATGATGAGGAAGATTATGGCCTATTAGATACTGATAAAGAACTATCTATCTTCAGACTAAAAAATATCCCCAAAGATACAGATAGAGCGGAAACTGATATTGTTGCCCAACGAAAATCGATGAAAGAGAAAGATTTTGTTAAATATGAGGCAATGTTTCAACAGGTTCATAGAGAGATTAAAGCGGGCAAACGAAAACTCTTGCCAATATATGATATTGAAAAAAATCTGATAGAAGGTCAATTTTATGTGCTAGATGGGGTATTGCTACTACTTGAAAAGATAGAATTTGGTAAAAGAGACGTTGAACTATCAAAAGAAACCATTCGCAGAAAAGATGGTAGAACAATGACCATTTTTGAAAACAGCACTTATAGCAATATGCTATATCGGTCTTTGGGGAAACAAATTCAGAAAAAAGGGAAACTTATTACTGATATAATTGAAAATGTTGAACGGAATTTCTTCAAAACATCAAATCAGCTGAATAAAGAGGATTCCCAAACAGGCTGGATTTACGTTGTAAAATCAAAATCAACTAATCCCACAATTGCTAATATTAAAGACTTATACAAGATCGGATTCTCGTCCACACCTGTGGATAAAAGAATCAGTAATGCAAAAAATGAAGCGACCTACCTGTTTGCAGATGTTCATAAAGTTGCATCGTACGCTTGTTATAATATTAATGCAAACAAACTTGAAGAACTATTAGATCGTTTTTTTGCATCGGCGTGTTTAAATGTGGATGTATTTGACCCAAAAGGGATGCGAATAACTCCACGAGAGTGGTTTGTGGTTCCTTTTAGTGTGATTGAAGAGGTTATAGAACTGGTCTTGAATGAATCTATAATACACTATAAATATGATTTAGAGACCAAAACAATAGTTTTAAAATAAATAATAATCAAGGAGTGAAGGGCAATTCCAACATTTAGAAATATACATGGAACAACAAAATGAAATAATCATATATCAGTCTCAGGATGGTACGATAAAAGTCGATGTACTATTCTCGGAGGAAACAGTTTGGCTAACACAGACGCAGATTGGGTCTCTGTTTGGAAAGGCTAAATCTACTATAAGTGAGCATATCAAAAACATCTTCGAAGAAGGAGAGCTGAATGAGAATATGGTTGTTCGGAAATTCCGAACAACCACTCAGCATGGTGCGATTGAAGATAAGACACAAAGCCACGAGGTTAATTATTACAACTTGGATGTAATAATCTCAGTCGGTTACAGGGTGAAATCTATGCAAGGTACACAGTTCCGTATCTGGGCAACGCAACGTTTGAGGGATTATATCATCAAGGGGTTTGCTCTGAACGATGAGCGATTCAAGAGCGGTTCATCCATGAACTACTTCCGGGAACTGTTAGACAGGATTCGAGAAATTCGCTTGTCAGAACGGCTTTTCTATCAACAAATCAAGGATATTTACGCCACTAGTATTGATTATGATCCGTCCGATGAAATGACCCTTGCCTTTTACAAAGAGGTACAAAACAAACTTCTTTGGGCGGTTAGTGGCAAAACTGCAGCGGAGTTGATTTATTATCGGGCAAATGCCGCATTGCCGCAAATGGGGCTGACATCAACATCTCTGCCTAACAAGGTTCGTAAAGCCGATGTGGAAATTGGGAAGAACTACTTGAATGAAGAGGAAATTGGGCTTTTGAAATTGATCGTAGAACAATTCCTTGCTTATGCGGAGACTCAGGCAATCCAGCACAAACCGATGTATATGCGGGATTGGATTGAGAAACTAAAGCAGGTACTTACGATGAATGACAAAAATATATTGGAACACGCCGGATCCATCTCTCATAAATTGGCACTGCAAAAAGCCGCTGATGAGTATGATAAATACAAGGAGGTACAAAAACAGCTGGAGCGATTGGAAAGCATCAAAGAGTTGGAGAAGGATATTCAAAAACTGAATACAAATAAGAGAAAAAAGAAATAGTCTAAATCTTAAATTATAACAGAGACTGAAAAGGATTCTTGGTCTCTGTTATAATACTTCCGAATATTTGGGTTATTAACCAAATCTCCTCTATATTTGCATAGAGTTGTTTGAATGTAAGCAAAGCATAGATTATTAGTGCAACCTGACTTTCGCCATATGAAAGATTACTTTACCATCATACATTATCTATTTTTTTCCTGCCCAAAAGATAACACTACCCCCAGAAGCAATATGAAGAATACTCAATTATCCTACCATAGGGTGAAATTACTTTTTTTGTTTCCAATCTTTCAGCTTCCGTCCAACGCCCTACTCATGGTAGTTTCGGCTGAAAGCTCTTCCTGAAACTCTCTTTTTCAGGGTTCAGTGGGGGAACTTTCAGCCAGAAGTACCATGAACAGGGCGTTTGCGAACAAACTGAAAAGCTGAAACTAAAGAAACAACCATTTAGGGTTTAGGGAAGTTGAATGGTGAACGCTCACCACTCAAACAATAAAATCCCGGGATTCTCCCCCTTCACTGTCTAAAATAACATTACTTATTCCGGATGATAACATTGCTTGTTATCATCCGGAACATTACTTGTTACGAGGCATAACTATATATGTTATCAAGTGTATATGAAGACTATAAAATCGAGGAAAGACTAAAAAGATAGCGGATAACATATCCGAGAAGGATATATATATCGTGCATGCAGGACATATATACCGTACACGCAGGACATTAAGCTCCTACACGCAGGAAGTTAATATCCAACATGCAGGATATATATATCGTTCGTGCAGGAAGTAGGTAAAACCGAAAGCAAGCAATCGTTTTCAACTATTACGAATTTCACATAGCATTGTTTACTAACGGCATACAAGTTTTTATTTGCTTGATTTGCTCTTCCTGCATATTAATGATACATTTGCATTATTTATAAAACAACAAACAATAGCAATTCTCTTTGCTGACAAAAAGAAAGCATACTCCTAAAATACAAACGATATGCAAAACATCATAAACGGCATCCGACGCTACTACCCGGTTTCCGATGCTTCCTTAGCCCTGCTTTTCTCGAAAATGAAAAAGGCGGAACTACCCAAGAAGCATCTCCTGATACGGGGAGGTGTCATTGACCGCCACGTGTATTTCATAGAGAAAGGCTTTGCACGCTCCTACTGCCTGCTGGACGGCAAAGAACTCACCATCTGGTTCTCACGCGAAGGCGATATCACCTTCGCCATGAAAGACTTGTATCACAACGAACCGGGCTATGAGTATGTGGAACTTCTGGAAGACAGTACGCTATACGCCATCAGCATAGAAGACCTGAACCAACTTTATGAAACCAATATCGAGATTGCCAACTGGGGAAGAGTGATCCACCAGGAATGTCTGCTATATATGGACCAGCATCACATCAGCCGGCTTTTTCTGCCAGCCAAGGAACGCTATCTACAATTGATAAAAGAGTTGCCCGATGTTATCCAACGAGCTAAGTTAATCTACATAGCTTCCTATTTGGGCATTACCCCACAGCATTTAAGCCGTTTACGTGCAGAAAAGTTATTTTTTTAATCTATGTGAATTTTTATAATCGGGCAAACGCCTAACTTTGCCACCTTACTAAACAAATTTATCCATGATTAACACGCTTACATCCTTACGGTTGATATTTGCACTGATGGTATTTGGAGCGCACTGTTATGTAATAGCTCCCTTCTTTGACGTGCATTTCTTTAAAGAAGGCTTCGTAGGAGTTTGCTTTTTCTTTGTACTAAGTGGTTTCATCATCGCCTACAACTATCAAGAGAAACTGACGGAACACACCACCACCAAACGGAAATTCTGGATAGCCCGCATCGCCCGCGTCTATCCCCTGCACTGGCTCACGCTATTGCTGGCAGCCCTGCTGGGAGGCTACGTGGTGTACACCGGCACCGCCGACTGGTGCAGACATTTCCTGGCATCCCTCACACTGACGCAGGCTTACATCCCCCGGCCGGATTATTTCTTCTCCTTCAACAGCCCATCATGGAGTTTGTGCTGCGAACAACTGTTTTACTTCTGCTTCCCGTTCCTGATACCTTTGGCAAGAAACAGCAAAAGGCTATTCCTCTTTTTCCTCTTTTGCGCCCTGCTGGTTGTCATCGGCATGCACTTCACTCCGGAAGAAGACATCAAAGGATATTGGTATGTAAACCCCATCACCCGGTTTCCCGACTTCATTGTGGGGATGCTTCTGTTTCAAGTCTATCGCTATCTGAAAGACCGGGAAATCAGTTACCGGCAAGGCACTATCATCGAAGTGCTGTCCATAGCCATCTTTGCAGGGTTCTACCTTTATGCGACCGAAATACCTAAAGTATATCGTTACTCCTGCTACTATTGGCTTCCGGTGTCACTGATTCTGTTGAGCTTTGCGTTGCAGAAAGGAAGTCTTTCCCGACTATTAAATAACCGCTACCTGATAATAGGAGGTGAAATCAGTTACAGTTTCTATTTAATCCACCTCTTCGTATTGCTGACGTATGTGGAATGGCAGAAGCAGAGCGGTTGGCAAATCAGCTGGATGGTATCGGTACCGGTTCTCCTGGGCATCATACTGCTGCTTAGCCTGCTGTCCTACTATCGTTTTGAAAAGCCGATGAACAAACTGATAAAAAGAATACTAAACAATCAATCGAATGGAACAACCTTTATCGAAAACGCCTCGCATTGAGGTAGTAGATGCCTTGAGAGGCTTTGCCGTAATGGCTATCATCCTGGTGCACAATCTGGAGCACTTCATCTTCCCCGTCTATCCCACTGATTCTCCCGCTTGGCTGAATGTTCTGGACCAAGGCGTGCTGAATACTGTCTTCTCCCTGTTTGCCGGAAAGGCCTATGCCATTTTCGCCTTGCTTTTCGGATTTACCTTCTACATTCAATGCAACAATCAGAAGAAACAAGGAAAGGACTTCGGTTACCGCTTTCTGTGGCGCCTCGTACTGCTTGCAGGTTTCGCCACGCTGAATGCCGCTTTCTTTCCTGCCGGTGACGTGCTGTTGCTGTTTGTAGTGGTAGGGGTGGTTCTGTTTCTATTCCGTAACTTGAGCAATCGGATGATATTGGTGTTAGCCATTCTCTTTCTGCTGCAACCGATAGAATGGTATCATTATATAATGAGCCTGATCAATCCGGCACACCAGCTACCCGATTTAGGAGTGGGAGCCATGTATGCGGAAGTGGCAGAGTACACCAAAACAGGAACTTTAGGCCAATTTTTCTGGGGAAATGTTACATTAGGGCAGAAAGCCAGCTTCTTGTGGGCAGTAGGAGCCGGTCGTTTTTTGCAGACAGCGGGGCTTTTCCTGTTAGGGTTCTACATAGGCAGAAAGCAACTGTTTGTCACCAATGAGAAGAATATCCGTTTTTGGATAACGGCGCTTATCATCGGAGCCGTAGCTTTCGCTCCGCTATATCAGTTGAAAGAATTAATCATGAAGAGCGACGCTTTGGTTCAGCAAACGGTGGGAACGGCATTTGATATGTGGCAAAAGCTGGCGTTTACCTTTGTGCTGATAGCTTCGTTCATCCTGTTATATCAGAAGAAAGGTTTCAGCAAAGGCGTTTCCAGTCTCCGGTATTATGGAAAGATGAGTTTGACCAACTATATCACGCAGTCCATTCTGGGAGCCATTGTCTACTTCCCGTTCGGACTTTATCTGGCACCTTACTGCGGCTATACGCTGAGTCTGCTGATTGGTTTTGTCTTATTCCTGCTGCAAGTGAAATTCAGCAAATGGTGGCTGAGCAAGCACAAACAAGGACCGCTGGAGCACATCTGGCATAAATGGACTTGGATAGGCTCGTCACGCGCCAATAAATAAGCTATGGAAATAAAAGAAAGAATTACCCAAACGCTCGCTTTTATAGCTGACGAACTAAAAGAAGTTGCACCTTATTCCTGTATAATCGGAGCCTCAGCCATGATATTACATGGTTACGAGATTGGCGATACTGCGGACATTGATATACTCACAACTTCAAAAGGCTCTGATAAATTGCAACTCTCCCTTAAGGAATATATGGAAACTGCACCGCTTACAAAAGAAAATGAGTTGTTTCGTTCTAACTTTGCACGCTTTCAGCTTCCACTGATGGATGTAGAGGTTATGGGAGAATTGCAGGTATGTAAAGATAAGGAATGGCGACCGGTCTTTATTGAAGAGTACATAACCCTTCACATAGAAAATGTCACTATAAGAATACCTACATTGAAAGAGCAAATAAGGGTATTATCCCTTTTCGGCAGAGAAAAAGATTATCGGAGAATTAATCAACTCAGAAACTTGGAAGGGAGATACTAAAAATTAAAATGAGGAAGGCGCTTCGTCTTCCTCATCTTCATTTTTAATACATACGCGTCCTTAATTTCGCGAATACATCATATTCTATTCCCGACTACCACTGCGGAACAGCAAAAAGGTTGTGGAACGTAAACTTCACTTCCATAGAACTGCTGAAACCGAGTTCCTTGATGACGTCTCCGTCGGGTGTACCGAAAGCACAGCCGCCCGTCTTCGTCGCTCCATAACAATTCCAAAGCTCCAGGCGATACTTGGGACTTTCATTGGCATCAAGCACTTTCGTCGCATCGAATGTTACTTCTGTACCATCGAGGTAGAAATTATCCAACGTGGCATGCGTACCGGGGAAGAAGCCGTAAAGGTCCGCCACTTCAATGAAGGTCATGATGGAGCCTGCGGCATAATCGGTAGCTTCGTACTTGATATCGAATTGGGGAGCATCAAGGATGTATTGGAAGTTTTCATACTTCACCTCGAACGTAGCCCCTTGATTGAAACCCCAATCGCTTGTCCATGAAGGATTGACGGTAACCAGATTAGGTGTATACACGCCTGCGCCGTTACTGCTGATAGAAACAATAGTAAAGGTCACCTCGAACGTCGACTCGAATGCCAAAGCCGTCTCTTCGATGGTTTCGCCACCACCTTCTTGGAACGGCGTATCTTTCAGGCCATTCCAGCCGTCGTTGTGGCCGCATCCCCAGATGTTTGCCAGCTCTACACGGTAGTTGCCGCCACCTTCGATATTGCCGTAGAAGAACTTGCCGGCATCGAACTTCACTTCCTTGCCGTCGGCCTTGATGGCGTCTATGCGCACCAGAGCATTGGGATAAGCAGCAGCGTATCCTTCAATATCAAGCACATAAACCTGGCCAAAAGTACGGGGGGCTTCGGCATTGAACGTTATCGTATAGGTGCCCACTCCGGCATCACCGGCAGGAATTGTGGTCACAGCCGAGTTCCATCCGTCGGGAGCGCCGCCGCCGCCACAGCAAGTCAGTTTGGCAGTGAACCCATACTTATTCAGTTGCGGGATGTAGTTGACGCTGAGCTGTGCCGCACCCTGTGTGGGGTCGGTGCGCACCACGGCAAGCTGCATGGCCGATTCCGTCAAAGAGAGTATCTTGATGTTCGTCTTCTTGTCGTTCACAAAATCGGGAACAAAATTAGCCGGAGCTAAAATGTCCACATCGAGCGTGAGGGTTTTGTCCTCCTCGTTGATGGTGAACGTGCCTTCACTTTCAACGAATGTGCCTTCGGCAGTGACTTGCGAAACGACCACCTTATTCGTTCCGTCTTCTTCCTTCGAGAAGGTCATGGTTCCGCGGCAATTGTCGGCACTTCCGCCTACAGCCCAGCTGTTTCCGGCAAAGTCGGCAGCCCAGCACCAGGAATCACCAAGCACCGGTTCACCGTTGGAAACAGTCCGCCAGCTATCATCCATGCCATAAAAATAAGTAGGACCGGGGAAGATAAGATAGGAGCCATCACTCTTCAAGTCGATTTCCCAAGTCTGATAGAGCAAATCTTTAACGAACGGGACATTCTTGGCAGCAGAAACCGGACGGATGGCAAGAGCTTGATAAACAGGAGTGGTAGTACGCGTGTCGGCTGCACTGTTGAAGTGATAACTCATAGCAAACTGACCGTCAGAAGCATTGATGGAGCCGGAAAGATAATAACCTTCCATCCCGGCACCGGTAACAGTGCCTTGCGTACGTGAACCTGCGGCAGGCATAAAAATAGAATTTCCATTGGGGCCGGTGAACTTATATCCGGCCACACCTTCCACCTCAACCCATTCTTTGGTGCAGAGTGCAAAGAGTTCTTCAAACTCGGCAATGGTAGGCATTGTAACTTTTCCACCAAACGCTTTGTTGGCTATGTCATTAACAGTTTTGTAGATATCGGCAGAAGCATAGTGTGCAGGGTCGATACTGGTATTAAAGCCCGTCATATCACCGAAACCAAACAGACCGCCAATTTCCGTTTCCGAGGTAGCACCTACATTGTATTTCGCCCATTTGGTAGAAAGGCCAAGGTCTACAAGGTCATTGTCGAGGTCGAACACGTGAGCCGTAGTAGTGAATGACTTCTCTTCACCATACACTACGCCTGCACCGAGGTCAAGGTAAGCTACATAATAATAGGTGGTGTTGGGTAGCAAGCCTTCCACATTCACCGTATAGCTTCCTTTGGCATCGGTGGCGATGCGCACGCCGGCACGTACATTCTCGGTACCTGCTATACCCGACACCATGATACCGCTTTCGGCATCTGTGGGAAAGTCGGCAAGTGAACCGGCCAAAGTTGCCTTGTTGGCACCTACTTGGGTTGCATCGCCTGTTGTGGCACGGGCATTGGTCAGCACAAGGCTTTTCACTACGCCCTTATAGGTAACTTTGCCTTGCAGGGTGACGTATGCCTGGTAGTAAATGGTCTGGTTCACGCTGCCGGTGACGGTGGCTGCAAATTCGTCACCACCTGTAGCAACTATCCTTTCGGTAAGGTCATCGACAGCAGCACCGTAGTTGAAACCAGTGACGTATGCGCTGGCGGATTGGTTTTCGAGTCCCGATACGGTACCGTGCAGTGTGGCAGATGTGGCAGTCACATCTGCCGAACCCGTCACTACGGACGAGTCGGTGAGAAGAGGGGTAGCGTTAATCGCATAGTCATCATCACTGCATCCCGTCACCAAAACACCTATGACGAGAGCCATTATTCCAAATAATATTTTGCTTTTCATATTTCTATACTATTATTTATTGAATGGTGCAAGATACAATCTCAAATCCAACGGCGCTCCAATCGGGATTTCCGTCTTCTGCCATGACATCAGCGGTGCCGTAATCGGTGTACTGTATGGAGAGGTCGAGACAGGTAGGAAGGAACGTTACAGTAGCTCCGGTAGTATTAGTCAGAGTAACGGTCGTTTCGCCGGTAGTATTCACAGTTACCGCATCATCAAGGTCGAAGCATCCGGGTTCCCAGGTTTGCTTGATATTGTTATCAATCAATGCACATTTGGGAGCAGCTGTCCAAGTGATTCCGCCATTTATTTTAAAGGTCACGCTGATAGTCTGGTTCTTCTTCAATTTCACAGAGGCTACGTCCTTAAAGATACCGGTACCCGTATCACCGTAGTGATGGAAACCGATACGGATGCATCCATTCTCCAACCAAGTGTGTTCGGCAATTGTAGAGTTGTCAATACCTACGACCGTGGGGCCTTCCGGGCCACCCGTACTAATCTTCTTATAAAGCAGATTGGCAACAAGATAAGAATTTACCACTCCATTCTCGTCTCTCGATTCGGGAATACCGATAGCCAATGTTTCACCAGCCTCAACACCGAGCACCGTAAACTCACTGCCTGTAACAGCAACCGTACGCTGATCGCTTGAAGCAGTAAGGATAGTGATTTCCTTGTCGAAAGTCATCACACCTTCTGCAATGGTCACCTTACCGCTGATTTCACCGTATTCATAATTGTACGAACCATCGGAGGCTTTACTCAAGATAAGCTCAAAGTCTTCCACCTCATCACCGGCAGCAGGCGCCCATGAGTCATTGTAGACACCTCCTGTCACGCTTTCCCACTTCTGTGAGCTGGGGGAGCCGTTCCACCACAACCAGTCGTAGGGTGCTTCGGTATCGAGGTTGAATGTCATCTGATTGCCTACATAAGTCACACCGTTGATTTCGGTAGTGAAGAGGTCGGTAGTCAGGTTATCGAATGTAGGAAGCACAGGGGCAGCCTTCTCTATCAGTCCACTATCTTCTTTAGGAATACATTCGCCTTTGGTTGCAATCACCTCTTCGGACACAAAGTTCCATACAATGTACCAGTTACCTTCAGAATTGGTACGCTTGGTTGCCACTTGCAGTATATACGGAGTAAGTTCTATAATCTGAATATCCTGCGTGTAGTTGGAACATACTTCATCGAAAGCCACGTTATGCATGGAATAGCAATCGGTGAAGGTGATGGTAGGTTTGGTCTTTTCAGTGAGATTCATGTTGAACTTTCCTTTCATATTGGTACCAGTGCTTGAGCCTTTTACTCCAGCCTCACCGCGATACATAGTAGCCACACAACCATTGGCGGCATCCATGCTGAAGGTCATATACGAATCCATATAGGCATCGGTTTCGGGAATGAGCCAGCTTTGGAAGCCCGGATCCCAGTTGGGTTTCCAATTTCCGGTGCCGAAGACGATATCTTTATAGACTCCGTTATCCACATCATCCTGGGTATATCCGGCGCCGTCACCGTCAGGATCGTATGGAGACAGATACATCACAGGCCCTGAACACTGTCCGATACCATAATTACCATCGCAAGGATACCATTTTTTACTAACTCCCTCAGCCAATGTCTCAGCATCAGGAATAGCATTGCCCGACTTGAAATCCTCATACGCCAGCAAGAACCACTTCTCATCGCTCAACAGCGAGAAGTCGTTTTGTGCCAGATTAAAAGCATAAGGTTCGCCATATACGACACCACCGGGTGTCTCTACACCGAAAGTCACCTCATACTCACCTGCAAAAGGCAAGCTGACGGCAAGTTCGTTCTCTTGAGAGCGTCCCTGCGGAGTAACCCACAGCGGAGTGCAACCGGTAATATTCGACTTGAGGCGTACTTCATTTCCCTTAATAGTCACAGTGTAGGCAATGCCTTCCGCCAAGTCATCGGATACATAGGTTTTCTTGCCCATATCATATTCATCGGGTGAACAGGCCGACAACATCAACACCAAGCCTGCAATGAGCGTATATATATAATAATTCAATTTCATATCTTATTATTTTTAATGTTTTTCCTTGATAAACCTAAGCCTTCGTGGATTTACCAACCGGCATTCTGAGTAAGCACATTACCCGAAAGGGTGATTTGTGTATTCGGAATCTGCATCAGCCCTTTCTTCGAGGTGAAATTGCTTTCGGAGAATGAAGTGGTTTCTTCATTTCCACCGTTCATCACCTTGGCGCCATTTTGTGCGGCAGCGATGACACGTGCAGCGTATGCACCCTCTTTCTCATAACGCATCAAGTCCCAATAGTGCACGCCCTCGAAAGCTAATTCTATGGCGCGTTCCTTACGGATGTTTTCAATGCTGTAAGCCAGTGTCTCACCGGGATATACACGCTGGTGAACCTGATTTAATCCATCGGCATTACCATTGAGTTCGGAATGCATCAGCAGTACATCGGCATAACGCATGATGGTGTAATCCTGATAGTAAGTAATGTTCTGGTGCTGCTCACCCAACTTGAATCCGACTTCCTGACGCGTACCATCGGCAAAGCACATCGGCGCATACTTGCGGGTATAATAACCCGTGTATTCATACGAATCGGTGATATCGGCATTGAAACCGGCTTCGCTGCAACTCCATACGCAAGCATTGAAGCGAGGATCATTCTTATATTGCTCCACGAAAGCGGGAGTCACCGGGCAAGCCCCCCAGCCACTGGCAATACATACACTCGTAGCACTCCTGTTGCGAGGTCCCAGATAAACAGAGAAAGCATTACCATCACCATTGCCATTGTAGTCATGAGTAGTATTCATCTTCAGATTGAGCACAATTTCTGCCGAGAGTTTACCTTGTCCGGCTTGCCAGGCGGAACCATCGTACCACTTGCCGGCGTAGGTTGTATTCCAGGCATACGTGTCGCCGCTTGAAGCATCGGTGGTGCAAGCGGGCATCCAGAAGTCGGCATATTTTTTTTCCAGTTCATATTTCCCATTCTGCACCACATCGTTGATGGCAGCCACAGCCTCGGCTTTGGTGCATGAAGAATGTTCGGCACCATAGTAACCGGTATAATAAAGGTAGGCACGAGCCATCAGCGCTTCCGCGGCATACTTGGTGATGCGGCCATCGTTGGTATCGTTATTATCCAAAGGGTAAGCATCGGCAGGAATATGCTCGATCGCATACTTGAAGTCTTCAAAGATGAGTTTATAGACATCGCTTGCCGGAGAACGGGGAATATTTTCTTCGGAAGGGGCAGTAAGCAAAGGAACATCACCGAACATACGGACAAGGTCGAAATAAAGAATGCCGCGAAGAGCGTGCGCTTCGCCCATCACGCGTCCTTGCGCCTTGGCGTCACCGGCCCAGTCAATGTTTTCCTCCTGAGCGATGAGTTGGTTGCAACGGAATACGGCTTTATAATAGTTCTGCCAATCCGCATTAAAAATATCGTTGTATGAAGGCGCGATGCCCAGATTGAACTGGTCAATCACATTATTGTTTTTAGCATCCGAAAGGCCGAGACCGGCAAAGGCCTGTTCGGAAGCAAATTCCGCCAACAGATACATACCCACCCCCGCATCGGAAATAGTACGTTGCCATCCGTCGTAACAGCCCACTAAAGCCATTTCGGCAGACTCCAGGTTGCTGTAAGCCGTTTCAGTATTCAGGTCTTTTTTTGATGAAGTGTCGAAGAAGTCTTCACACGATGTGAAAACCAAGGCTGACACAGCGAGCGCACTCGTCAATAATATATGTTTTGTATTCATATTACTTTTCTTTTTCATGATTTAAAACGCAAGATTAATACCCACAATGAAGGTACGCGGGTGTGGATAGTAACCCATATCTACGCCCGATACCCATGTATCGTTGTTGTTACCGTCCGTGCCGTTGTATGAACCGATTTCGGGATCCATACCGTCGTACTTGGTCAGCGTGAAGAGGTTTTGAGCCTGCACATAGAGACGCAGTTTCGACAAGCCCTTCCAGGAGATGAGACGCTTGAAGTCGTACCCCAAAGTGATGTTCTGCAAGCGGATGTAGTCGCCATCCTGCAAATAAAGGTCGGAGAATTGCCAGTTGCCCACATCACCGTAGGTCACGCGGGGAATCCGGTTGCTGGTGCCTTCGCCCGTCCAGCGGTTCAGTATCTGACGGCTATAGTTGGCCTGCGAAGAGTTAGGATCGCGATAAGACTGCGCAATCTGGAAACCGGCGGCACCGGTAGCGTTCAGGCTCAGGTCGAAACCTTTATAGCCCAGGTTAATGTTAAAACCGAATGTGTATTTGGGAAGTCCGTTGCCTAAATCCACCTTATCATTGGCATCGATGGCACCATCGTGATTCACATCAATATACTTCACATCGCCGGGTTGTACACTATTTTGGAACACACCGTTTCCGGCAGCGATCCAGTCGTTAATCTCCTGCTTGTTCTGAAAGATACCGGCTGTCTTGAAGCCCCAGAAGTAACCTATGGCATGACCGTTTTCGGCACGGTAGAACTCTTCCGCATTACTATAGATTTGATTGGTAGCGCCATGAATGATACCGTCTTCGGTAGGGATGCTTCCCACTTCGTTATGGTTGTAGGCAAAATTACCACCTATACTGTAAGTGAAATCCTTACCTATCTGATCGTTCCAGGAGAGACCCAGCTCGACACCTTTGTTTTTTACGTCACCACCGTTGACAATGGGGCCGTCGGTACCCGCCGTAGCCAATACGGGAGCCTGTACCAACCAGTCCTTGGTGTTCTTGATATAACCGTCGGCAGTAAGCGCGAGACGCCCATTCAGGAAACGGGCATCGATACCCACATTATATTGTTCAGAGGTCTCCCATTTCACTTTCTCATTGGCAAGGCGGCTGGTATACGAACCCGTAACCCATCCGTCCTGACCTCCAGCTATACCGAAGTTATAATTGGTATTCGTGGTAGACACGGGAGCAAGATATTGATAGCAATTGATATTGGCGTTACCCACCTGACCCCAGCTGACACGTATCTTTAAGAAATCGAACCAAGACCTCACCGAATCCATGAATTTCTCTTCAGAGATAGTCCATCCGGCAGATACCGAAGGGAAATATCCCCAGCGGTGACCTTTGGCAAACTTCGACGAACCATCGGCACGCATAGTAGCATTTACCATATAGCGTTCTTTCCACGTCCAACCCAGGCGAGCGAAAAATGACATGCCGCGAGTAGAATCGTAAGGCGCCCCCTTCACTGTTTTATTCTCTGTTCCGTTGGTGTTTACCAGATAAGCATGGTCCCAATCATCAAATCCGGGGATAAGGCCCGTGTTGGAACCTTCGGTGTTGCTACCGTCATAGGTGGACATTTCGCTACCTATCAAGGCATTTATGTGATGATTGTCGGGCAGATCGAAATCGTAAGAGAGGGTATTGGTCCACACCATCGACATGCCGTGCCCATGGCTCTGGCTCACTTTGCTTACGGTGTTGGCGGTCTGCGGAGTGAACTGGTACTTAGGTGTATAGGAGCGGTAGTCGGAAGCGCCGTAACTGATGCCATACACCGTCTTGAATCTCAGGTTCTTGACGGGTTCAATCTGCACATATACGTTGGCATCGAGCGAACCGTTCTTGCTGTTGTTGTAGCGGTTCACCATCATGCTGCCGTAAGGATTGCCGTCGTTCACGTTCCAATCGGAGTTCACCGTGGAGTTATAGTTGCCATCGGCATCATAAACGGGAATAATGGGAGACGCAGAGAAAGCGCTGCGAAGGTTGTTGTTCCAGATGTTACCGGTATTCATGCCGCGCGTATCTTTCCACACAAAGCTCACATGTTCGCCCACAGTCACCAGTCCGTTCCACATCTTATGTTCAGAGTTGACGCGGAAGTTATACCTTTTATAATAAGAAACATCTGAGCCACCAATCAGGCCATCCTGACCTGTGTAGCCACCTGAAATAGCATAAGTAGAAGTTTTGGAACCACCAGTGAACGAGAGGTTGTGGCTGGTAGTTAATCCGCCATCTTCAATTGCCTGGTCAATCCAGTCAGTATCATATATATTCCCCCTAGCATCATGTATGGAGCTAAGCGAAGCCCAATCCACCGGCGACATGCCTGAGTTGAGACGGGCTTCATCCATAATATTCATATACTCTGAAGCATTGAGCATACTGTACTTGCGACCTATCGTCTGCCAACCGGCAAAACCATCATAGCTGATTCTACAAGTACCTTCCTTACCACTTTTTGTAGTAACCAACACTACACCATTAGCAGCCTGCGCACCATAAATAGCAGCCGAAGCAGCATCTTTCAATACATCGATACTTTCAATATCAGCAGGATTCAGAGTAGAAATGTCGCCCCCCACACCATCGATAAGATAGAGAGGCTGAGAATTACCCACCGTACCCAGTCCACGAATGGTTACACTCATGCTGGCACCTGGCTGTCCGGAAGTAGAGACAATGTTCACACCGGGTGTTTGTCCCTGCAAAGCAGAGAGAGGGTTCGTTGTATTCAGTTTGGCAATGTTTTCACCCTTCACCTGAACCGTAGCACCGGTTACGAGTTTCTTTTTCTGAACGCCGTAACCTACCACGACTACTTCATCCAGCATTTCGGTATCTTCTTTTAATGAAACATTGATAACCGAAGAATCACCTACTTTAAATTCCAAAGATTTGTAGCCGATATAAGAGAATACCAGCGTTTGCCCAATTTGGGCTGTTACAGAATATTTACCGTCCATATCGGTTATTCCACCGGTGGAAGTCTCTTTCACCTGGACGCTGACACCAATCAACGGCTCATTGTCCGTGGCAGATGTCACAACTCCCGAAATGGTTTTGCTTTGAGAAGGGATAGCCTGAAGACTACTGATTGCAGGTACCAGAAGTAGCAGTACCAATGCAACACGGCATAAATGCAAATTTATGCACTTTTCAAAGAATGTCTTTCTCATTGTACATTGTTTAATGGTTAATATCAAAGATTTTATTGTGTTCTTTTTCGTTTACAAAAGAAACCACGACAAATGTATGAAATGAAGTTGAAAGACTTTGAAAAGAATGTTATGAAGAGGAGACAGATTGGTTAATCCTCGCTCCTGAAATGTTATTAATAAAGGTACAATTTGTTTTTATCCCCCTCACAGAGGTACTGTGAAGGGGATAAAGACTTACTGATTCACTACGAAATTACGTATCTGACACCCGGTTCTCTCACCTTTGGCTATACGCAAACGCAAGGTATGCTGACCGGAAGCCAGTTCTGTTTCCAGCATATACACCCATGGAATGTATAGGTTTCGACTCCAATCGGTAAGTGTATCCAGCTTCTTGAACGGAGCGCCATCCACACTGTATTCCAGCACACAGGCTTGCGGACCGGCTGCGCAGAAGATACCTACAGCACGTCCTTCAAAAGAGAATGAAAGACTGGCTCCGGCACGATCAGCCACCAACATGGGAACATGTACGAAACCTTTACGGGTATTCCCTTTCACTGTAGGCGTCCAGTCATCCACTACTTTCCAACCATTCAGTTGCTTGGCGGAACGAACATCTACAAATACACCTTTATCATAAGAATAGGAATCTATCGGTTTTTCCGGTACCTCATGTGCCAGGACGGTTTTCTTTGCCACGCCACCACTCCATTCAAGGTCGAAGAGACGGTTTATAGCGGCAGCATAATATGTATGACCGTTCCAAGCAGGATGTGTGCCACCAAATTCTTTCCAATCGAACTCACCATCGCGCATACGCTGCGCCACTTCTTCCGCCAGATTGATAGAGGAAACATAATAATGATTGGCTACACTTTCATGATTCATAATAACCTGGGGTTGCATACCCTTGTCCAACAAAGGTATGAATGGATCGTAAATAAAGTGAAGCATGACAATATCCATTTCCGAACTGACAGTACGGGCATGACGAATAATACCCTCCATACCGCGCGTCTGCCGGATATAATCGAATCCGTTTGTATCATCATTTACCGCTGCCTCAACAAATAATAAATCAGGCATTCCTTTCTGCAATACATCATTTTCAAAACGGAAAGCATGAGGAGTGCTTCCGGTAGAAGGTATTCCGGCATCAATGAACGTGAATTCAGTTTCCGGGAAACGCTGTTTCAAATCTTCCTGTATCATATTCCGCCAACCACGCATTTCGGTAATGGAGCCACCCAGAAAAGCGACACAACCTTTTTTCTCTTTCGCAAACTTCAGATAAGAGTTAGTAAGGCTACCACGTTGATGGATTACTTGTTTCTTCTGATAATCCGGTTGGTTACGGATTATAAAATCAACAACCGGTTCAGCATTATCCAAGCTATGGGGATGGTGATCGCAACCGGGTTTCAATATGATTTCGACATTACCTCCCAAAGCACGATAACGTTCAGCAGCAATCTTCATGTGCTTTTCATACGGCACAATCTTGTCACTATCACCGCAAACGCCCATCACTGGAATACCGGCAGCCGCTAATGGAGCCAGGTTATCAATCGGATTTCCTTTGAAGTCTTTGGCATTTTCTTCAGTCAATCCCCATTCTGCAAGGAAGCCTTTCCAGAAATCACGTTCCCAGTTCTCGGAGAAATAGAGCATATCGCATACAGGAGCGTCCACATAGATACAGGCCACTTTATCTGGATTATTTGCTGCCCAGTTAAATGCGAATAATCCGCCACGGCTGAAGCCTTCTAACGTCACTTTGGGAGAAAGACGATAATATCTGCGCATGACTTCATAGAAATCAGTGCCCAGACGTTGCGCACGCGGACTTCCATAAAGATGAGTCAAATCATAATACGCCACATGGAAACCTTTTTCCAACAAAGCCTTATCTACCGAAGGGAAAGCTCCGAAAAATGCAGGACGCCATATCCAGGGACGCCCTTCCGCTACCTTGCGGGGAGCAACAACGATAGCGCGGCGTGCATTACAAATAAAATCATAACGATCGAACCCTTCCCATTGCGACTTCTTACCGGGGAAAGGTTGATCGGTAACAATTACAGGCGCCTCATTACCGGTCAGTGTACGATAAAGTTCACCGGCAATCAATGCAGCTCCTTGTTCATTGGGGTGGATACCATCTGTATAGTAATCAGGATATGGCTTCAGCAGTGCATAAAGATCCACAACAGGCAGATGACGTTTCTTCGCTACACTGCGTATTACAGGAATAATACCGTTTGTAATTACGCTATCGTTAATACCAAAATTCCGTTTTACGGCAGGAACAGGCAAACAAAGATATATCTTAGGTTTGGAAGGCAATTCCTGAAGAATATCCAGCATTTCCGTCAAATCCTTCTTAAAGTCTTTTCCATAACGCCAGTTCCAGGGTTTGCTGTCATTCGTTCCCAATTTAATGGTAACGATATCCGGCTGAAATGCCAAAAGATCACGAAACTTCTGTTCGTGCATATAAGGATGATCCCCCTTATTCAACAATACACGGGCACTAATTCCGAAATTGCGGACATCGTACCCTTCACCCAAAAACTGGGAAAGCAACCCCGGATAACTATTCTGAAACTGATTTTTAATTCCTGAGCCATAAGTGATACTGTTTCCAACACAGGCAATCTTTACAGGTTTCTTTTCTTGTGCCACTGCCCACAGACTGAACAAGCACAAAAAAAGTAAAAGAGTGTTTTTCTTTTTCATAATATCTATATTAAATATACTCCATAGCATTTTTGACCGACACAAAGATACATTTTATTTTAAAATCAAAGCCTAATAATTTAATCACTTAAAGGTTATCAACACTTTCGTATACGTATTTAGTTTGGATAAAATTTCCATCCTCGCTCCATAAATAGATAATATCTTCAAAGAAAGTCCTAGCCCAATGCCATGACCTGAATATTCCCTTGTATTGATTGCACGATAGAATGCCTGGAAAATAAGCTGTATTTCATCTTCGGGAATGCCAATGCCTTTGTCTTCTATTTCCAAAATAGTGTTCCCTTCCTTAGGATACAGCCGCACAGCTACAGGTTGTTCACCGGAATATTTACAGGCATTGTTCAGTATATTACGGATTGCTATTTTCAGCAAATGCAGATTAGCCCTCACCACTGGCAGGTTCTCTTTCTGAAATGTATTCCTGAACTGCATCCGCTCATTCTCGGCACACAGTATGATCAGAAGTTCTGCCAGGTCCACATCTTCCATATTATTCTTCAGAAGTTCTTCATCCTGATGCGAAAGGAAAAGGAGGGATTTTATCAACAGGCTGATTCTTTTGCTTTCATCCGAAATACGGTTCAAAGCCTTGATATATTCCTGTGGCGAACGTTCTTTCAGCAAGCTGATTTCACACTCGCCCTGAATGGCCGTCAGCGGATTATTAAGTTCATGGGAAGCACTGCTTACGAAAGATTTTTCGGACTTGAAAGCCGCGTCTATGCGGTCGAGCATGCCGTTGATTGAAGTGATCAGATCGTCCAGTTCGTCATGGTTACCAGCTGTCTTAATCCGGATATTCAGATTATTCCCCCGGATGCGCCGCAGCTCTTTCAAAATACGCTTCACCGGTGCCAACATTCGATTGGCATAAAACCTTCCAATGAAATAAACCGATATGGAGCTGAAAAGGAACAAAAGAAGTATCAGGATAAGCACATGATTCTGTATCTCCGTTCCATAGTTGTTCCGGGCAAGTATCAGAACTATAAAATTACCTTCATTATCCGGATAATACAATGCCGCACCCACTTCCTTTTTGTAACGGAATGAAACCGGTTCTTCCATGAATAGTCGCTTCTGCTGCTCTTCGTTCAGATACTTATCAAGTGTATCTTTCACAGTCTCCATACTATCGGTATTCAGCAAAATTTCCTTAGCTTGGGGAAGAAGCCCTTCATATTCCTGACGGATAATTTCATAACTGCTCTCGTCCACTTCATCCTTTTCCCAGTGTTTCTGGGCAGTAAGATAGGCTTTATCTGCCAAGTAAGAATCGTACAGCCTATTGATATAGTTATAAATGAAAAAATAGAAAACAACCATGATACAGGTAAGCATACATATCGTGATACCCGTATAGAACAACGCTATTTTACTTCCTATCTTCACTATGATTCTCCAATTAATGAGATTCCATAATATAGCCCAAACCTACCACCGTATGGATAAGTTTGTTTTCATAATCTTTATCGATCTTGGTACGCAGGTAGTTCACATACACATCTACTACATTGGTATTCGTATCAAAATTCTTATCCCATACATGTTTCAGGAGATTCACCCGAGAGAGCACAACACCCTGGTTATTCATGAAGTGCTCTAAAAGGCGGTATTCTTTTACCGTCAGTTCCATTTCATGGTCACCACGACGGGCACGCCTGGTATTGCAATCGAGGATAAGGTCACCGCAAACAAGCTCCGAAGTTCTTTTCTCCTTGTTCCTGCGCAGCAAAGCGGTGATACGCGCTTCCAACTCCTGAAAGCTGAAAGGCTTCACCAAATAATCATCGGCACCTGCATAGAGTCCTTTTACAATATCATCTGTTGTACCCAAGGCTGTAAGCATAATGACGGGGGAATCGTATCCATAGAGTTGGCGGTACTGCCTACATAGGTCCAGTCCGTTCATCTTGGGCATGATTATATCTAGAACAAGTAAGTCAAAAGGTTCGTCCTGGGCCAGCTGCCAACCATCCGCACCATTATAAGCTACAGAAACCGTATGCCCGAATTCCTGCAATCCCCGTTCTATGAAAGAGGCTATATTGACTTCATCTTCTACCAACAGTATCTTTGCCATAGTTTTTAAAACTTAAAGAAAGCACAAATATACGTTTTATAGTTTTTTCTGCTTCAATCTGCCGTCTTTATCATATAACATTTTACCATAAACGATCTCAACAATCAACGGGAAAACAAACAAAGCAAAGAAAGTAGCCCCGATCAGACCTCCGATAATAACAATGGCCAGCGGTCGCTGCGACTCGGAACCGATTCCATGACTCAGCGCCGCAGGCATCAGGCCGATAGCCGCCATTGCAGCCGTCATCAGCACGGGCCGAACCCTGGAACGCACACTGGTTTTTACAGCATCGGGCAACGCCAGCCTCGCCTGCAAATTGTGTTTGATATCGGATATCATAATCACTCCATTTTGGATACAGATACCAAAAAGAGCAATGAACCCGATACCGGCAGAAATCGAAAAATTAAAGCGGGTTATGAGCAAGGCAGCAATACCGCCCACAGCGGCAAAAGGTACATTCAGCAATACCAAACCTGCATCCCGTGCATTGGAAAACAGGATGAAAAGAATGATAAAGATGATAATAATGCTGACAGGAACCACCTGCGTCAAACGTTGAGTAGCACGTTGCTGGTTTTCAAAATCTCCGGTCCACTTCAAAGTATATCCCTCGGGCAAATGCACTGCGGCATTCACTTTCTTCTGAGCCTCAGCAACGGCAGTTCCCATATCTCTACCCCGGACCGAGAATTTCACGGCACAGAAACGGGCATGATTATCACGGAAGATAAGTAAGGGGCCGGTGATAGTCTTTATTTCCGACAGTTCCTTAATCGGCACCATCGTACCATCCATAGCGGGCACTAGTATTTTTCCTATCTCATCTTCGTTGCATCTGAATTCCTCTTTATAACGCACCATGATATTGAACTTCTTCTCATCTTCGTAAAGCAAGGAAGCCGACTTACCTCCAATCGCCATTTCGATAATGGACTGTACATCTTCTTTAGCCACTCCATAGCGTGCGAGCTTATTCTCATCCAGTTCTATGCGCAATTCCGGCTGTCCGATATTTCGTATTACCCCCAAATCTTCGATGCCGTCCACGGTTCCCAATATTTTATAAATCTCTACGGCTTTTTTCTCAGACTCATACAGATCTTTACCGAAAACTTTCACAGCTATAGAACCCTTTACACCGGAAGCCGCTTCTTCCACATTATCCGTAATCGGCTGGGAGAAGTTAAAGTCTATACCCGGGTAAATCTCCAGTTCATGTTGCATTTTGTCAATCAGTTCCAGTTTGGTAAAGCCGCTTTCCCAGTCCTTTTCCGGATAAATATCTACGTGAAACTCGATATTATAAAATCCAGTGGCATCGGTTCCGTCATTGGGGCGTCCGGTCTGAGACATCACCTGTTTCACTTCAGGGAAGCTTCTCAACTTCGCCCGCATCTTGTTTGCGAGATTGACGGACTCATCCAGAGCTATACTTTGCGGTAAAGTGGCACGGATATAGATAGAACCTTCATTCAACTGGGGAAGGAATTCCGTTCCGAGGAAAGAAAACGCATACAGTCCCACCACTGCCACAAACGTAGCAATTGTAATCGTCACCTTGCGATAAGCATAGCAGACATCAAACAAAGCGGAGGATTTCTCATTAACAAAGCGGAGGAACCTGTTATTCTTTTCACGTACATTCTTCTTTAACAGCATGGCCGAAAGTACGGGTACCAGGGTCAGGGTAAACACCAATGCCCCCAACAAAGCAAAGCCCAGCGTAAAAGCAAGCGGTGAAAACATCTTCCCCTCTACTTTCTGGAAAGAGAAAATAGGAATCAGCGCCGTGATGATAATCAGTTTGGAGAAAAAGACCGCTTTCGCCTTATCTTTGGCAGCATTACGGATCAATCCCATCTTTGACATGACATTGAATGCCGGCATTCCCACTTCACGCGCTTTCTTGTCAAGAACTACAAAGATACCCTCGACCATCACCACCGCACCGTCTATAATAATACCGAAATCAATGGCTCCCATAGACAATAAATTGGCGGACATACCCATTATACGCAGGCAAATGAAAGCAAATAATAATGCTAATGGAATGACCACTGCCACCACCACGGTAGTCCGCCAATCCGCCATAAATATCAACACAATGAAAGTCACAAACAGGATGCCTTCTATCAGGTTACGTGTCACTGTGCTCACAGCCAGATCTACCAGATTCTCACGATCATAGAAAGGTACGATCTGCACATCCGATGGCAGCACTTCTTTATTGATATAGGCTATTTTTTCTTTCAGGGCTTTAATCACTTCACCGGGATTCTCCCCCTTACGCATCACGACAATACCTTGCACGACATCGTCTTCATCCATTCGGCCTACTTGTCCGAGACGAGGCAAACAGGACTCGTGTACATCTGCCAGGTGTTTCACCAGAATAGGAGTACCTTTCACATTTTTCACAACGATATTTTCGATTTCTTCCACATCGTTGATTAGTCCGATACCCCGGACAACATAGGCCTGGGAGCTTTTTGTGATCACATCACCACCGACATTGATATTACTTTTCTCTATGGCTTCAAACAATTCCAGAGAGGAAATATCGTAATTCCTCAATTGATTGGGATTCACACTGACCTCAAAGGTTTTCACCTCTCCACCGAAACTTACAATATCGGCCACACCGGATACGGAACGTAAATTCCGCTCGATCACCCAGTCCTGAATGGTTTTCAGTTCACGAACTGATTTCTTCTCACTTCTCAACGTATAACGGAAGATTTCTCCCGTAGGACCATACAACGGCTGTACTTCCGGAGTAACGCCTTCCGGCAAGTCAGCATCATTCAATAGATTATAGACCTGTTGACGGGCTGTAAAATCGTCTACATGATCTTCAAACATTACATTCACCACCGATAGTCCGAACAAGGTGGTAGAGCGTATATCCGTCTTCTTTTGTACGGAGTTCATTGCTATTTCAATAGGGATAGTAATGAACTTCTCCATCTCCTCGGCGCTCCGCCCGGGCCATTGGGTAATAACAGTTACTTTGGTGTTGGTTACATCCGGAAAGGCATCTATCGGAGTATGCTTGAAAGAGACAATTCCTGCAATAACCGCAAGTACTGTAAAAAAGAATATGAAGAACTTATTCTTCAAAGAGAAAGCTATGATGTTGTCTATGAACTTATGCATATCAAATTCTTTATCTGTTATTCAGCATTCAATGCGTTATATACCAGCAATGTGTTTCTATTCAAGATACGGTCGCCCTTCTGCAAGCCAGATTGTATATAACACCGGTTCCTTAACTGTTTATACACTTCCACTTCCTTTACTTGCAGCTTGCCGTCTTCGCCTGCCGTCACTACATAATTCTTTCCATTCTCAAAGATCAGGGCATGTAAATCAATGCAGGGCATCGTATCATCCGTTGATTCGCATTGTACATATACATTGGTAAACATGCCGGGTTTCAACAGATAATCCGCATTACGAAGTTTAATTCTCACACTCATGGTTTTACTTTCTTCATCGAGGATGTGGTAAACCTTATCAATACTCCCTGTAAACTCTCTGCCAGGATAGGCCAATGCCGTGATACGGACAGGAGCACCTTCTTTCACTTTGCGGATATCACTCTCATATACATCGCCCATAATCCAGACATTATCCAGACCGGATACCGTGAATAGTTCTTCACCCTGGTCGGAGCGTATCTGCATATCTTTATTCACATGCTTCTCCACCACAAAGCCGGTCATCGGTGATTTAATCTCATATCTGGATTCATCGGACAGATTATAGATGGAATAAACTTCCTTCAGGCGTCTTTCCTCCGTCACGGCACTCACCAACTCCTGGCGGGCCTGCAATGTGTCGCGGGCCGAAGCCATGCCGGCATTGTACATATCTTGCGCAACATCCCAGTTGCGGCGGGTTACGGCCACTTGTTGTTCCGCATCCTTCAGCTGTTTCTCATATTCCGCCACTTCACCGCTCTTGACCACAGCAAGCACTTCCCCATTATGTACGTAGTCTCCCACCTCGGCATTCACAGCAATCACCCGTCCACCGAACATTGGAAAAACCTGTACCACTTGCTCCTGATTAAACGTCACACGACCGTTCAGCGTCAACTCGTCAATTAAGATACGTGTATGTACGGTATCTATACTGACAATTTGCATCAAACTATCTGTCAGACACATCTCCGGAGATACTGAAGTTTCATTATTATCTTTTGTCGAGCAACTGCTCAAGAATAGTACTGCACCTATAAAAACCTGTAAAATCCTGTTCATATCCATTTCTTAGTAATTAAATATATTTCGTCCTACTACCGTATTCAAGTTTTCCATAGCCAGAAAAACATCTTTCCGGGTCTCATACAATTGCAAACTCGTTTCCTTATAACTCTCGTAATAATCGACAAACTCCAGCATGCTGATATTACGCTTACGGAAATTCTCGTTCACCCCTTCAATCAACCGATTGAAGTTCTTTTCCAAATCATCGTCTGCTGATTGATAAAGTTCCATAGCCTTTTCCAGACGGGAATATGCCACATACAGTTCCGAGTTTGCCCTGTTCTCTGTGTATTCTTTCTCTTTCAGGCTTTTTTCTATTTCCAGTTTGGCTGACTTGATATTACCCTGATTCCGATTGAAAATAGGAACGGAGAAGCTAAGACCTATTGCAAAATAATTGTTGATGAAGTTTCCTGCACGATCGTAAATCCCCTGAATAGCAAACTCCGGAGCAGCCAATGAACGCTGTAACTTCAAATTCGCTTTGGAAGCCTCAAGCATAGAGAAGGCTAACCGTTGGTCGGGGCGGGAAGGTAACAAGGAATCCAGATCGGCCAGTGACAGACCAGACAATTCCAACCGACTCAGCATCGTTTCATCCAGAAGTATTTCTATCTCCTGAGTGACCGGCAAGTTTAATAACATCTTCAGATTCCCCCTCTTCGATACCAATTCATTTACTGCATCATTCTTCTCCTTTTTCAGTGATAACAGTAATGCCTGCATACGGGATAATTCCAACAATGAAATATTCCCCTTCTCTGTCATATTCTTATAGAATAGCAGCAGTTCCTCTAAAGAAGTGATCTCCTTATCATAAATCTGCACGGACTTGGTTAGGAAATACATTTCGACACAGGTTTCCTTCAACTCACTGTTTAAGGTACGTGCTACTTCCTCAAATTGCAATAAAGCGGATTGGTGATTGATCTTTTCCAGACGTATTCGTTTGTTGCGTTGTCCGGCAAGATTGATGGCTTGTTCTATCTGCACTCCGGACTCTCCTTCTTTCCCCAAATCAAAATATTTACCGTTCAGGCGGTTATAAATATTCTGCTCCAATGTGATAACGGGGTTATCAAATAATTTAGCCTGCACCACTTGTGCCTGTGCCATGTCTACATTGTAATATTCGGCAACCAGTAAAAGATTGTGAGTACGGAAAAGTTCCTCCGCCTCCTTCATCGTCAACTTTAACGGATTCGATTGCGCCCACAGGCTGCATGAGAAAATAAGAAAAAGAGTAAATGTAATCTGCCTCATCATTGTTTTATCAATTTTGAGGCAAAAGTACAACTCCTTAAAAATTAAGGCTTCCGGAACGGATTATAATAAACTTATACGAGATTAGAAAATGATTAGAAATCACTTTATGGAAGGATGGAACGGTGTGCACCCATCTTTTCATAAGGCAGCGTAAACCAGAAAGTAGAGCCTTTACCCAACTCAGACAGCACTCCGATCTCGCCTTTGAGTTCCTTCACGATATTCTGTGAAATAGCCAGCCCAAGTCCGGTTCCTTGTTTGAAAGAATCGAGCTTTACAAAACGGTTAAATATATCCGCCACCTTTTCAGGAGGGATACCGGTACCGGTGTCTGTCACAAAGAAGCGTATATAACCATCTTTGGGTTCTTCATACCCGAATGTGATACTCCCGGCGTTCGTAAACTTCATGGCATTACTGATGAAATTATTCAGCACCTGGGTAATTCTGCGCTGGTCAGTGTATAAAAGAAGATCCGGCATAGGCGTCACTGCACATACAGCGACATTCGCATTCGGTTGCCTCATCCTGGCAGCCTGCTCTATTTCAGATAACATCTTATTTACGTCTATATTTGCATAGACATATTCCAGTGTACCGGCTTCTATCTTTGATAAATCCAAGATGTCATTGATCAGTTGCAACAATATATCATTATTCTTACTAATGATACTGAGGTATTCTATCCGTTCTTCTTCCGATACATCTTCGGCCAGTATACTCGAAAAACCAACTATTGCATTGAGCGGAGTACGTATTTCATGGCTCATATTAGCCAGGAAAGCTGATTTTATACGATTGGACTCCTCAGCCTCTTCTTTAGCCAGGCGCAGTTTACGTTCCAGAATCTTCTGGTCTGTAATATCCCAAGCCGTATAGAGAATCCATTTACGTCCATCGGAGAATGAAACTATATTATTATTCTGGAAGGTAAACCGTTCCTCGTTCTTATTCGTAAAGAAACGCCTGGTACCGGATTGGGCAATTCCCGTTCTTACCAATTCTTCATCTTCTTTCCTGATCATCGTTGCAGCCTCAGGCATTATATCGAAATCAGTTCTTCCAATCGCCTCTTTAGCTGGATATTCAAAGAGCTCTTCAGCCTTTTTATTTATAAAAGTATAACGCATATCATTATCGACATCTTTCACTTTGGCTGCAATAGGAAGCTTATCGAGAATATTTTCAAGCAAATGCAGATGCTCTTGCCACTCCGTTTCTCTCACTTTCTTGATACGCTTGTGCATAAAGTAAAATAGCAGCAGGACAATAGCAGTACCCAATACAATCACAACATAAATAATATTCTTCTGGATAAAACTGGGCGGAACATCACAATAAACCGCATTTTTAGGAAAGTGATCTAATGCAACTCCCTTGTCAAGCAATGTCTGGTAATTAAGATAGGTATTGGGCGTACCGGCAACAATCGTTTTCGCCCCGTATGTACCATCTTTTTTCAGTGCACTTCTAATTTCACCGATAACGGTACTTTCCACATCGGAACTGCCTATATAATGTCCACCGGCAAATAAAGCATGAACCCTTGTGAACTGGTCAGACAACGAGAATACCGGCTTTTTAACTATACCGGAAATATAAGAATGCATTCTCTCATCAGGATAATATTTCTCAGACAAATTCTGACTGGCTACATTCACCCATGAACAGTAAATAATGCCTGTTTCTCGACCAGATCCGCTAATCTCGTGAAGCATCGTTTCTGTATTTGTCTGAGGATAAGTAATAAATTCCATATCCAAATCAGAAAAGTACTGCTGATGTATTTCTTCTGCTTTTTTCCGAATTAGAGAACAGATAAATCTGTCATCCGATAACAAGACAACCTTTTTCATTTCAGGAGTAATCTCCTTCATCAATTCTATGGTTTCTCTAATGCAAACAGGAATATTTATGGCAGTCACATTATACCGTTCCAGCATTTCCGGTGTAGCGATAATCTGATCTTCAGGTATATATTCACCATTGTAATACTTATTTATATCAGCCGACGTATGCGGCATCGAGTGGCAAATAATTGTAGGTACCCCTTTCCAGATAGTGTCAAAAAGCGGTTTGCAAACGTACCATCCCGGATCGCCTACAAATATGACGGCTTGGGGAGGAACAGAATATTTATCCTTTAGATAATCAACCTTCTGATCTATTTCCTGTTGATTATTGAAATGCCATGTTGTGAGAGTCTCCGAATATACCTTCACCGAATTTTCTTCATTGAATGCCTTTTCTACAGTTTCAAGCAGATCATAAGCCCATTTCTCACGAAAAGTGGAAGAACTGATAAGAACAATATACTCTTGATCTTTCGTATCAGCCATCGCCTTGGGCGCCAGAAATAAACAAGCGAAAATAGCAACCGCAAGTATTCGAAATGTCAAAGGGAGATACAGAAGTGTATTCTGATTTGGCATATTGGGTAAATATTAAAATATAAAATGGCAAAAGCTTCTCAACTATCCTTCGCAAAGTTAGGAAAAAATAAATGCCTAAGAAATATCCAATGACAAATTTGCATATTACGTTCATTTTTTGTTGTTTATATCCGTATTAAACATAAGTTGTGATATAAAATAGGGTATGACGTTGATGAAATAGAAAAAATGTCGCATTTATAACTTGAATTCAAGGCTTCAATAAAAAGTTGATAGTATCTACTCTCACTACCCTCACTTTACAGATAAATCATTAATAATAAAAATATTAAGTGTGAGTGAGAGTAACTTTTAAGAGTGAGTGTCTCGTCCTGGTTTTGGTTGACTGGTTTTTATAATTAAGATTACCGCAATTACTTACCCCAAGTATATGGTATTCATTTGTTTTACATCAAGAGTATTCCTATCCGGAACTAGGAGAAATATCATTCACCCTTAGGAACAACTGGGTGTCAACCAAGATTAACAGGCCTGTTAGCCAAGGTCAATCGGCCTATCAACCAAGGTTAACAAGCCGATTAGGCAAGGTTGGTATACAATAGAGCTTAAGATACTGATGCAACACAGACCGAGCAAAAGCAAATGATTACCCGGTCTTTGAACGATTAATGAAGTGGCACAAGGACTAAAAGTCCTCATACATTAGATAAGCTGAAAGAATAAGAGCTAATAGTTTAACTGAGTTAAAACTCTGAGAATAAGAGCAGAGCATCTTAGCTTGATCCCAAATCAACGCATTATAAGAAGTAGAAAAGAAAAGCGGAGAGAGTTTTTCAACTTTCTCCGCTTCAGTACCCAGACCCGGGGTCGAACCGGGATGGAAGTGAATCCACTGGTGTTTGAGACCAGCGCGTCTACCGATTCCGCCATCTGGGCATGCTTGATTTCTCAATTGCGGTGCAAAGATACGGCTTTTTTCTAAACCTGCAATACTTTTCCTAAAAAAAGGAGAAAAAAGTCATAAAACATTCTACAAACATTCCATGTTTCCAAAATATAGTGTACTTTAGCAGAAACTTTTAAAACAAACGATATGACAACAAATAAGGATAATTTCTGTGTTATCATGGGTGGAGGTATCGGCAGCCGCTTCTGGCCGTTTAGTCGAAAAACACTCCCTAAACAGTTTCTGGACTTCTTTGGCACAGGCAGGTCATTACTGCAACAAACCTTCGACCGCTTCAATAAAGTTATTCCCACAGAGAACATACTTATCGTTACAAACGATTTATACGCAGATCTTGTAAAGGAGCAACTGCCTGAATTGAATCCCGAACAAATTTTGCTGGAGCCTACACGCAGAAATACTGCTCCGTGTATCGCATGGGCAGCTTATCACATTCGCGCATTAAACCCGAATGCCAATATCGTGGTAGCTCCATCCGATCATTTGATTCTGAAGGAAGGAGAGTTCCTTGATGCCATCGAAAAAGGCTTGACGTTCGTATCTCAATCAGAAAAGTTGCTGACTCTCGGTATCAAACCGAACCGTCCCGAAACAGGTTATGGTTACATTCAGATAGCCGAACAAGCAGGAGACAATTTTTACAAGGTGAAAACCTTTACCGAAAAACCTGAACTGGAGTTAGCCAAAGTTTTCGTAGAAAGCGGAGAATTTTATTGGAACTCCGGCCTCTTCATGTGGAATGTAAACTCTGTCATCAAGGCCGTGGAAGCACTACTTCCCGAACTGGCAAGCAAATTGATTCCTGGTAAAGATGTATACGGTACTCCTGCCGAAAAAGCATTCATCGACGAAAATTTCCCTGCATGCCCCAATGTATCCGTCGACTTCGGCATCATGGAGAAAGCAGACAATGTATATGTTTCATTAGGAGATTTCGGCTGGTCCGATTTAGGCACATGGGGTTCATTGTATGACTTGTCCCCAAAGGACAAAGAAGGAAATGTAACCTTGAAGTGTGAGTCTCTAATGTACAACAGTAAAGACAACATCGTGGTGCTCCCACAAAACAAACTCGCCGTTATTGATGGACTGGAAGGCTATCTCATCGCTGAATCGGACAATGTATTGCTGATTTGCAAGAAGGATGAAGAACATTCTATCCGTAAATATGTAAACGACGCACAGATAAAATTAGGGGAAGATTACATCTAATCGGATATCGGAATTTGAAAGCATAGACTTTCAAACCAGAATAAAGGGAACGGGGGCTGAAATGGATTCGGCCCCCGTTCTTATTATAAAAGGAAGGAGTTTTATTTTTAGAATGCAGCACGAATCGCTTCGGCAACTGCTTTAAATTCTTCATCAGAAAGTTTCAGCTTTGGATTAGAGAACAGCATGTCCGACTCTTTCTGCATAGGAATAAGATGAATGTGCGCATGAGGTACTTCCAGACCAATCACTGCTTCACCTACTTTCTTGCAAGGAAAAGCCTTCTCAATGGCACGAGCCACCTTCTTGGCGAAAACATGCATTGCTGCCAGATCTTCATCATCCAGATCAAAGATATAATCCACTTCCTGCTTGGGAACGACGAGCGTGTGCCCTTTCACCAGCGGATTGATGTCCAGAAATGCAAAGAACTTATCATCCTCCGCCACCTTATAGCTTGGTATTTCACCTGCGATAATTCTACTGAATATTGTTGCCATAACTTTTATGATATATAAATTAAGGCAAGCCCGCATGCGGACCTGCCTTTACCTTAAAATGAAATGTTCACTACTTCAAGATTAACCATGCCCTGCGGCACTTTGATTTCAGCTACATCCCCCACTTTCTTACCAAGTAAACCTTGTGCAATGGGAGTGTTAACAGAAATCTTTCCTTCTTTCAGATTAGCTTCGCTTTCCGAAACAATGGTATAAATCATCTTCATGCCATTCTTTATGTTCTTCAGTTCCACCTTGTTCAAAATCTGCACGGAATCCGTTTTCAGCTTGGACTCATCAATAATCTTGGCATCTGCTATAATCGTCTTCAATTTATTGATTTTCATCTCAAGCATGCCCTGCGCCTCTTTGGCGGCATCATACTCTGCATTCTCCGACAGGTCACCTTTGTCACGTGCTTCGGCAATAGCAGCCGAAATCTTAGGACGTTCTACCGTCTCCAATTCTTTCAGTTCGGCCATCAATTTCTTGTAGCCTTCTTCTGACATATAAGCCATACTTTTTTCCTCCTTTTTAGTTTCTAAATGGTATTATATAACAAAAAAGAATTCCAACATGGTCAGCATGCTGGAACCCTCTTCCGATTTTTCTTTTGCAAAGATAGCCTTTTAATTAATGCGTGTCAAGCAAAAATTGCTGCTATGTAACATATTTAAATAAAAACTTCTAATTTATAACAAGTTACAACAGTGCTTTCACCGCAGCGTCCAGGTCTTTTATAGTCTCTCCACGAGCGCTCAACTCACTTTTCCGGTTAATCAGGAACAGAGAAGGAACCTCCTTAACGTTGTACATAGCGGCCACATTTGAGTAAATTCCATTTGCATCTCTTACAGAAATCCAAGGCAGATTATCAGCCGTTGTTTTCCAGAAATGCTCGTCAGCATCCAGTGAAACCTGATAGATCACCAGTCCTTGATCTTTATATTTAGTATAAAGGTCATTCAGCAAGAAGTTATGTGGAGCAGAAGCTGCACTTTGGTAAATAGTAAAGTCCAACAAGACTACTTTACCCTTCAGATCGCTCAACTTATGGGTATTCCCCTTCATATCACGAAGGCTGATATCGATGATACCGGTTTCGGAAATAACTTCTTCCGGCAACTCCAGAACTTTCTGTTGCGGTGTACGGGTATTCTTCATTCCCTTAATCACAATATTATAGAGATTCTTGGAGCGATCTGCATGTGGATAATAATTATTCAGACTGGTGGCAACGGCTGCAAAGCACTTAATATCATCCTTGCTATTCAAAGGATCGAAGATAAGGTAATTATTCAGTTTCTGGAACAGAGCAAAATAAGCGGCAGCCGTATTGGGAGCTGCAAAAATATATTTAGTTTTCACCTCATCCTTATAATCTTTCATCAAGGTAGCCAGTTTTTCTTCAAAAACATCGGCGCCTATCTGATGAGCCTGCATCTTCTTCACTAACTCATTCACCTCATTCTGCAACTGCACTTGCTTCAACGTCAATTCCTTTATCTTGGTGCTGTTTGCCGAACCTTCTACCGTATAAGCCGTAGCAAAATCAGTATACGGCGCTTTCAGTCCGATAGTTTCCGTAGAATCCACAGAGAAATTGATAACCTTGTCGTCCACACGAAGGCGGTAGAACTCCGGAGATACCGGACGTGTTTGTTTGAAACTGAAAGAACCGTCACCCTTCAACTTTACAGAATCCAAGGGCACGATGCCCTCCAAAGCAGCAGCTTCCAGGTACAGCATTTTACCATCGGCACCTGAAACTTCACCTTCAACTTTGAATTTCGGTTCAGAATTACATGCACTTAAAGCCAAAGCGGCAAGTGCAACAAAACAGATCTTTTTCATATTTAGCTTCTTAATTTCTATTAGAAAGAACGTGCAAATATAGTTCTTTTCAAGTTTAGTCAAAGCATTTTCATTGCTTCTTCCACATGGAAACCTAAAAAAATAGTCAATTATAAACTTTTTTATCTCATTCCCACCTGATTACATGAATTAATATGTATCTTTGCACGAATTTTGAAAGAAAATATAGATAAAACATTTTTTATGATTAACCCAATTGTTAAGACGATCGAGCTCCCTGATGGCAGAACCATCACACTCGAAACGGGAAAGCTGGCAAAACAGGCAGACGGTTCTGTAATGCTTCGTATGGGTAACACCATGCTTCTTGCTACTGTTTGTGCCGCTAAGGACGCAGTTCCCGGAACAGATTTCATGCCGTTACAGGTAGAGTACAAAGAAAAATTCTCCGCATCTGGACGTTTTCCCGGCGGTTTCACCAAGCGTGAAGGACGCGCTTCGGATTATGAAATCCTGACCTGCCGCCTTGTTGACCGTGCTCTCCGCCCCTTATTCCCCGATAATTATCACGCAGAGGTATATGTAAACATCATCCTCTATTCCGCCGACGGTATTGATATACCGGACGCACTGGCAGGGCTTGCCGCTTCTGCCGCCCTCGCAGTTTCAGATATTCCTTTCAACGGACCTATTTCCGAAGTACGCGTAGCACGCATCGACGGACAGTTCGTTATCAACCCTACTTTCGATCAACTGGAAAAAGCCGACATGGACCTCATGGTGGGTGCTACTTACGAAAACATCATGATGGTAGAAGGTGAAATGAGTGAAGTTTCCGAACTTGACTTGCTGAACGCCATGAAAGCAGCCCACGAAGCAATCAAAGTGCAATGCCAGGCTCAGAAAGAACTGGCAGAGGCTGTTGGTTCTACCGTAAAACGCGAATATTGCCACGAAGTAAACGATGAAGAACTGCGTAAAGCCGTTCACGAAGCTTGCTACGCAAAGGCTTATGCCATCGCCGCTTCCGGCAACAAAAATAAACATGAACGCATGGACGCTTTCGATGCTATTCGCGAAGAGTTCAAAGCACAGTTCAGCGAAGAAGAGCTGGCAGAAAAAGCAGCACTGATCGACCGCTACTACCACGATGTAGAAAAAGAGGCTATGCGCCGCAGCATTCTGGACGAAGGTAAACGCCTTGACGGACGTAAGACTGACGAGATCCGTCCTATCTGGAGTGAAATCAACTACCTGCCCGGACCTCATGGCTCTGCTATCTTCACTCGCGGTGAAACTCAATCCTTGTCTACCGTTACCCTCGGTACAAAACTGGATGAGAAGATTATCGACAACGTACTGGAACATGGCAAAGAACGTTTCCTGTTGCACTATAACTTCCCTCCGTTCTCTACCGGAGAAGCCAAGGCACAACGTGGCGTAGGCCGTCGTGAAGTCGGTCACGGACATTTAGCTTGGCGTGCACTGAAAGGACAAATTCCTGCTGACTACCCGTATGTAGTGCGCGTAGTATCCGATATTCTTGAATCTAACGGTTCTTCTTCTATGGCTACCGTATGTGCCGGAACACTGGCATTGATGGATGCAGGTGTGAAGATCAAACAACCGGTATCAGGTATCGCTATGGGATTGATCAAGAATCCGGGCGAAGACAAATATGCTGTATTGTCCGACATCCTTGGTGATGAAGACCACTTGGGCGACATGGACTTCAAAGTGACAGGAACCAAGAATGGTATCACCGCTACTCAGATGGATATCAAGGTAGACGGTCTGTCATTCGAAATCCTGGAACGCGCTTTGAACCAGGCTAAAGAAGGACGTATGCACATCCTTGGTAAGATTCTGGAAACTATCCAAGAACCACGCGAAGAACTGAAACCTCATGCTCCGCGCATCGAAACGATGACTATACCTAAAGAGTTTATCGGTGCAGTAATCGGCCCTGGTGGTAAGATCATCCAAGGTATGCAGGAAGAGACCGGTGCTACAATCACTATCGAAGAAGTAGACAACATCGGAAGAATAGAAATCTCCGGAACTAACAAGAAGAGCATTGATGACGCTATGCGTCTTATCAAGGGCATCGTTGCCGTACCGGAAGTTGGCGAAGTATACAAAGGTAAAGTACGTTCTGTAATGCCTTATGGTGCTTTTGTTGAGTTCCTGCCGGGTAAAGACGGTTTGTTGCACATCTCTGAAATCGACTGGAAACGTCTGGAAACAGTAGAAGAGGCCGGTATCAAGGAAGGTGATGAAATCGAAGTGAAACTGCTTGATATTGATCCGAAGACCGGTAAATTCAAACTTTCCCGCAAAGTATTGCTTCCGAGACCGGAAAGACAAGAAAGACCTGAAAAGAAATAAGAAACACCTTATTCTTCAGTATATAAAGCCCGACGGAAACCCGCCGGGCTTTCTTTTTGTAAAAAAGGAAGCGAAAAACCAGAAAAACCTTTTCATACTTTTGCGTATTCCAAAAAGATTATGTTACTTTACCCTATAAACCTTAAATAAGAGAGATTATATTTAAAAATGCCTGTTACCGGTAACCTATATACTATGGATTTATTTTCTCGTTTCTTTCGGGAGAATCAGGAAAAGTTTCTTGCCTTCGCCTATTCCTACATCAGAAGCTGGGCAGAAGCAGAAGATATTCTTATGGAATCCATGATTTCTCTGTGGGAATGCCGCGACCGCTGGGAAGAAGATAAAGGTCTGCACGCATTGCTCCTTACCATTATCAAGAATAAGGCACTCAATTACCTGGAACACGAACAAACCCGCCTGCGTATTGAGGAAGATTTGAATTCGCACCGTCAGCGCGAGTTAGATTTGCGTATTGCCACATTGAAAGATTGTGAGCCCGACAAGATTTTCAGTACGGAGATACAGCATATCGTAAACAAAGCCTTGGAAAAGATGCCACCACAAAGTCGCGAAATCTTCATGCTCAGCCGTTACAGTAACCTGCCAAACAAAAAAATAGCCGAACAACTGAATATCTCTCTCAAAACAGTAGAATTCCATATCACCAAAGCCCTACGTATTCTGCGTGTGGAACTGAAAGATTATCTTGCCTCTATCCTACTTTAGTAAAACTCTCCTGCTTTTCTTTGATAATATAAATAAAAGATATATGTTTGCAAAATCAGTAATATTGCTGGCTATTAAACATGGTAGTTATGAGATATATTGTAATAATATACTACGTGCTTATCGAGGGAGAACAAGTTTTCGAGACCCTGAATGTCAACAAGAATATTGAAGCAAACTCTCCGGAGGAAGCCATAGGCATTGCTTACAATCTATTTAAAGCCGAAGCTCCGGATGAATGTTACATTGTATCCATAATTCCCAATCCGGCAAGTTAATACCGGCAATTAATTAATTTCCTGTCACATTCCATAAAGCTCTGATGTGCCTCCGGTGCATCACACGGATATTCTATGCGCTTACGTTTGGAGTATCCGAAAAACAGAACAAAGCTATCCGCTCCATACCCGGTTCTTATCTTCTTCGTACCCTCCTCGTACCTGCTTCGCTATTTTCATCCTCCTATAGAAGCGAAGAAGGAACGAACCGGATACGGCTCAGAAGAGTTCCTGACCAAAATTACACATCTCATTCCGCCTGTTTCCAGAGCATCACTTCCTGACAATTTCTCTGTTTCCAACTCATTTTGAAGAAAAAACAAAAAAAGTTTCATTTTCCGTTAGGGTAGTTCCAAGTTCACCTGTATTAATTATAGAGGGGCAGAAAAAACGCCCTTATTCAACAAACAAATTAAGTACCTTATGAACCAAGAACTATTATATAAGTATTTTAAAGGAACCGCCACCATTGAAGAAGAAAAGCGCATCCTTGACTGGGTGGAAGCCTCGGAAGAAAATCGGGAAGCTTTCTTGAAAGAACGTATGATGTTTGATGTCGCCTTATTCTCCGACAGACAAAGTGCCGGAAAAAAGACATTCCGTCTGGCTCCGATACTAAAATGGGGAATACGCGTAGCAGCCGTTATCATCGTAGGCGTATGCGGTTATTTCATGACTAATGATTATCTATATAATCAGGCATCCCTGCCACAAACAGTAACCGTCCCCGCCGGACAACGTGCACAAATCACTCTTGCCGATGGTACGCGAGTATGGCTGAATGCACAATCCACATTGACCTATGCTTCCAACTTTGGGCGTGGCGAAAGAAACGTAGAACTGGATGGTGAAGCCTACTTTGAAGTGACAAAAAACAAAGATATCCCCTTCTACGTGCACACAGAGATGAACAAAGTGAAAGTCGTAGGTACCAGCTTTAATGTTTGTGCTTACACAGGAAGCAAAGAGTTCGGTACCACATTGGTAGAAGGCATAGTAGATATTTATCCTGCCAATAGCAATCAAATGATTACCCGCCTGCAAAAAGACGAAGTTTTCTTGAATGAAGACGGGAAATGTAAGAAAACCATTCTCCCCTCTTACGAATATCTGCGTTGGAAAGAAGGATTATACTGCTTTGATGACGCCCCTTTCAATGGTATTCTCGGTAGACTGGAAAAATACTATAATGTAAAAATAACCGTCGCTAATCCTGAATTGTTGAATTATGGGAGTTTTACCGGCAAATTCCGGGAACAAGACGGTATAGAACACATTCTTCGAACAATCTCTAAAGATCATCCTTTTGAGTTCACGATCAACGAAGAGAAAGACTCAATCACCATCTATAAGAAGTAATTTGATATCAAAGATAAAACCTTAAAATTTAGTACTAACCTCTTAAACAGAAAAGCATTATGAAATAAAAGAAACAGTCAACCAATTCCCCCCACAAAAAAGATCGGAAAGTACCCCCATACTTTCCGATCCGAAACAGTCAAAAATCGACCTTAATCAATTTATTAACTTAACACATTACAAAGATATGAGAAAAATTTCTTTGAATGGGCTTTTTTGCCCAAAAAGTTTAGTATTTAAGCAAATATTACGAACTATGAAGATCACACTATTCCTTCTCTTGTTTGTAACGTTCCAAGCGTACAGTAGTAGTAGCTACTCTCAGAATGCCAAAATCAGCATCCCCCGCTCTGAGTTGCGAGTAAGCGAAATCCTCGATAAAATCGAGGCTCAGACTGAGTATTTGTTTGTCTACAATAAGAAGAGTGTGGACGTGCGCCGCACCGTAAATGTAGATGCAGACAACCAGCCAGTGTCCGAAGTTTTGGATGAAATATTCAATGGCACCGACATCAGATATGTAATGGAAGGCAAGAATATTGTGCTGACCAAACAACATGAAAAGGCCAGTGAAATCATTGCTGCCGTACAACAAGAAAATATCTCTATAAAAGGTGTTGTTACCGATACCAAGGGTGAACCCATTATCGGTGCCAATGTTGTGGAAAAAGGAACTACAAACGGTTGCATTACCAATATAAACGGTGAGTTTACACTAAATACACCGACTAATGCAACGCTGGTTATCAGCTTTATCGGATACCAGCCTGTAACGATTGCTCTCAACGGGCAAAAAACTCTCAATGTGCAGATGCAGGAAGAAGCACTGTCACTGGAAACGGTGGTAGTGACGGCTATGGGTATCAAGCGCAAGTCATCCTCACTAACTTATTCTGTACAACAAGTTGGAGGTGACGACTTAACCCGCGTTAAAGATCCCAATATGATTAATGCACTAGAAGGTAAAATTGCAGGCGTTACAATCAATAAAAGCGCTTCCGGTTTGGGAGGCTCGGCTAAAGTTTCCATCCGCGGTATTCGTTCGGCTTTTGAGGGAGGTAACAACCAGCCTTTGTACGTCATCGATGGTGTTCCCATGATGAATTCAGCCAAAGAAACGACTTCTTCAGTCATGGGTGGTAATTCAGACTCAGGTAACCGCGACTCCGGTGACGGTATATCCAATCTGAACCCGGACGACATTCAGACAATTTCCGTACTGAAAGGCGCTTCTGCGGCCGCCCTTTATGGTTCGCAAGCAGCAAACGGTGTTATCATGATTACTACTAAAAAAGGAAATGTAGGTTCAACCCGTGTGACTTATTCTGCCAATGTTACATTTGACCGTGCCATTTCCACACCTGAATTTCAAAACTCCTATAATTCAAAATGGGAAAAAGGAAATATCAAAGACCATGACAATGTAGGAGATTTCTTCGGAACCGGCGTTACAGCCATTAACTCTATTTCCTTATCAACAGGTAATGCAAAAGCGCAAACCTATTTCTCCTATGCCAATACAACCGCCAAAGGCATTATTGAAAAGAACAAACTGGAACGTCACAACCTAACCTTCCGTGAAACAGGTAAGTTCTTCAATGATAAGCTCACATTGGATGGAAACGTTAACGTCATGCGCCAGGTAGGTCGCAATCGCCCGGTTACAGGTGGATTATATATGAATCCGTTAGTAGGACTTTATACCTTCCCGCGCGACCTGAACATGGCAGATTATAGGAGTGGAGAAGTTCTTGACGAAGTACGTAACATGCCAAAACAGAATTGGTACAAAGATCCCGAAACCCTGCAAGGAATGGAAGGCAACCCTTATTGGTTAGTCAATCGCATCAACACGAAAGACACCCGTACGCGTACCATTGCTTCTTTAAGTGCGAATTGGGAAGTCACTGACTGGTTAAAATTTCAAGCCCGCGGTACAGCTGATTACATCAGTGACAAATCTGAAGAAAAGACATGGGCTTCTACCTCAACAACCTTGACAGGCGGTAGTTGGGCGGATAAAACAGACAATGGACGTTATGCCTATGCAACCGGAAGTGATTTCATGGCCTATGGCGACCTGATGGCCATGTTCAATAAGACATGGGGCAAATTCAGTCTGAATGCGGCATTAGGAGGTTCTATCAACTATCAGAAGTCCAACAATTTACGAATTGACTCTCATACATCTGGTTTATATTATCCAAACGTATTTACACTGACGAATATTAAATATAGTTCTTCTACTGATATGTCAGTGACGAATGAAGCCCGCCAAGTAATGCAATCAGTATTCGCCACTGCCCAATTAGGTTGGAACGAAGCACTTTATCTGGACTTAACCGCCCGTAATGACTGGTCTTCCACCCTTTACGGTACCTCTAAAATGGACTCCGGATTCTTCTATCCGTCAGTTGGTTTATCATGGCTAGCGCACAACTCTTTCGAACTGCCCGAGTGGATTAATTTTGCAAAAATACGTGGTTCTGTCGCTCAAGTCGGAAATACGTTGCCATTATATAAAGCAAACCTGCAACCGCGCATCGCCATAGGCGGAAGCATCAACCAGGTAACAGATTATAATGACGGCAATCTGAAACCAGAAATCTCAACTTCCTACGAAGCAGGCTTCGAGATGAAGTTTTTCCACAATCGTTTTGATATTGACTTCACTTGGTATAAGACATTGACTAAAAACCAATTCTTGTTAGTGCCAATGCTTCCGGGGTCTGCCTATAAGAACCAAATGATCAATGCTGGTAAGATCAGCAATAAAGGTATTGAATTAACCGTAGGCGGTGTGCCCGTACAAAATGAGAACTTCCGTTGGAGAACACAAGTTAATTTCTCTACCAATAAAAATAAGGTAGAAAAACTCGCAGACAACTATAAAGTATTTGCTTATGGTTCAGGCGTAAACATGGCATACCGTATGATTGTTAAAGAAGGCGGTTCACTAGGTGACCTTTACGGTAACTCATTCAAACGCGATGAAGCAGGAAAAATCGTACTGGATAGCGAAGGACTCCCTGAACTCAATACAGACCGTCAGCAATATTTAGGTAACAGCCAACCTAAATGTACATTGGGCTGGAGCAATACGTTCAATATCTATGGTGTATCGGTTAATTTCCTGATAGATGCACGCATTGGCGGCGACGTAATGTCATTCACCCAAGGACAACTGGATGCCCATGGGGTAAGCAAAGCCGCCGGCGAAGCACTGGATCGTGGATATGTCGAAGTCGAAGGACAGAAGTTCACTAAAACAGAAACGAAAGACAACATACAGGGATTCTATGCAAGAGTCGGAGACATCAACGGATGTACGGAATACTATATGTACAAAGGAACCAATATACGTTTACGTGAATTATCCATAGCTTACAGCCTTCCGGAAAAATGGATGGAAAAGACGAAAGTATTCAAAGACATCAATCTCTCATTAGTGGCACGCAACTTATTCTTCATCTATAAAGATGCTCCATTTGATCCTGACGCACTGATGTCAGTAGGAAACGATATGCAGGGTGTAGACGTTTTCGGCATGCCGACTACCCGCAGCATTGGTTTCAATGTGAAATTTACATTCTAACGTATCATCTAAAAAGCAAGCAATATGAAAAGCAAATTTATACATACATTAGTGATAGGCGGATTATTAACAACCGCTTGTACAAGCAATTTCGATAATTTAAACTCCGAAGACGGTTCTTACGATTCTGGTAAGCAGGTCATGGACAATGCCGGATATACCATGTATTTCAATTCCATACAGCAAGGCATCTATTTTAACTACAACTGGGGAGAAGGTACAGATTGGACTTTCCAGACCATACAGAATTTAGGTGTCGATATGTTTGCAGGATATTTCCACGATATGGCAACTAAGTTTGCAGGAGAAAACTCCGTATACAATATGAACGACGGATGGAACAGTAGCAACTGGTCCACTTCATATAGCCAGACAGTTTCCGCACTCAACAAAGCGGAAGACTTTGATAGTGAGCTTCCACAATATATGTCTCTGATAAAAATATATAGAGTGGCAACTATGCATCGTCTGACGGATCAATATGGACCCATCTTATATGAGAACCATGCAACAGCGCCTGTAAGTCAGGAAAATGCTTATAAAGCTATGTTTGCAGATTTAGATGATGCCATCAGTTTAATAGATCAGACGCTCTCCAGTGGAATAGAGGATAAAATTTCTTATGACATTCTGATGAGAAGTCAATCAACTTACTCACAGTATGCTAAATGGGCTAATTCTCTACGTCTGCGTTTGGCAATGCGAGTATCTAATGTAAATTCTCAAATGGCATCCGAACAAGCCAAGAAAGCCCTCTCCAACAAATATGGAGTATTGGAAACAAACAACGACATAGTAGAAGTTTCAACCAAAACCGGATATAAAAATCCGTTGGGAACTATCGGGCTTAGCTGGTGGGAAGTTTATATGAACGCATCTTTAGAGTCCTTCATGGTCGGTTACGATGATCCACGCACAGATAGGTATTTCACCCCTTCTGTAGGCGGACTTGCCGATAACAGCCCTGCACAGCGCTTTGACTATGCAGGTATGCAAAAAGGTATTCCCCAGGGATTTAACTTCAATACACCTAAAGAAGTTAACCACTATAAGTTCCACTCACGTTGCACCATTACGGCAGATTTTCCGGCTCCGCTGATGACTTCTGCAGAAGTGTGGTTCCTGCGTGCAGAAGCAGCCTTACGCGGATACTCTACAGAGAACGTAAAAGATTGCTATGAGAAAGGTGTACGTCTCTCCTTCGAGCAATGGGGTGCCAGTGGCGTTGACGCTTACTTAGCAAGCGATGCCAAACCAACAGACTATAAAGATGTATTCTTTGAAAAGAACGATATGAAAGCCATGACTACCATCACTCCCAAATGGAATGAAGGTGCTTCTAATGAGGAAAAGTTGGAACGTATCATTACGCAAAAATGGTTAGCAGTCTTCCCTGAAGGTGCTGAAGCATGGGCCGAGCAGCGTCGTACAGGTTATCCTAAATTATTCAAGACATTGGCAAACCTGAGCGGCGGAACGATAGATACTGATAAAATGGTACGTCGCCTTCCATTCCCAGCAAACTTGAAAACTGACCAGCCTGAATTATACAGACAATTGGTTGATGCTTTAGGTGGACAAGACAATGGTGGGACAGACTTATGGTGGTCTGTAGGACAGAATAAATTTTAAATAAGACCAAGGTATAAGATTTTGATTAGTGGTGTTTTCTCCGTATTAGTTACGAGGGAAAGAAGATTGGAAGGAGTAAAGTCATTTGGGGGGGCTTTACTCCTTTTCTATCAGCGCATTACATTTACCAACCATTTACCGCAGGATGTAAAAGCATTTACCGCAGGATGTAACGCCCTTTACCTCCTATTGTAACGACCTTTACCTCGGTATGTAACGGTCTTTACCTCGGCGTGTAAATGGAGTTACCATTTGAGGTAAACAGAACCTCATGGAATGAAACAATCGTTGGGGGCGTATCTCTTTAATTGTCACTTATAGACCTGTATCGGCAACTCCCCCCGCAATGCTCCCAGAACATTGACAGCAAGTGCCTCCAGTTCATCTTCCCCGGGATAGACATGCACCGGAGCAAGAAAAGAAACCCGTTCCTTCAAACGGGAAATGACATAATCGGAATGAGCAATCCCCCCCGTCAGCAGAATTGCATCGACTTTGCCGTAAAGCACAACAGCGGCGGCACCCACACTTTTGGCAACCTGATAAATCATAGCATTCAGCACCAGTTCCGCTTTCGTATCCCCACCTTCTATGGACTTGATAATAGCAGGTATATCCGTAGTGCCAAGATGCGCTGCCAGACCGGCATGACCGGAAATACGCTTCTTTAGCTCATCTTTCCTGAAACGATGGGAATAGCAAAGGTCAATCAATGGGCCCGCAGGCAACGTCCCTGCCCGCTCGGGCGAGAAAGGTCCTTCTCCATCGAGGGCATTGTTCACGTCGATGCAGCGACCGTGGTTATGAGTACCGACAGAGATTCCACCACCCAAATGACAGATAATCAAGTTCAAATCTTCGTAATGCACCGGATGGTCGGGAGAAGCGGCTGTAAGTTCGGCAGCATAACGGCGGGCAATAGCACGCTGGTTCAATGCATGCCAGATGGTGATACGTGGCATCAAGGGCGAACCAGTGATGCGGGCTATCTCATCCAATTCATCCACTACACCGGGATCGGCTATGAAGGCACGACAACCGGAAAGCAATGCCGCCAATTCGGAAGCAATAAGACACCCCAAGTTGCACGCATGGCTTCTCATGGCATGGGCTATATCATCCAACATGGCATCGTTCACCTCGTACACTCCGCCCGGAATGGGTTTCAGTAATCCTCCACGCCCTACGATGGCATCAAATTCAAAAGGAATGCCATTCTCTTTTAAGGCTTCTATTACCAGATTCTTGCGGAATTCAAACTGGTCGATGACGCGAGGGAAATGGGAAAGTTCTCCTACCGAATGGCGAATGTTACGCACCAAAAGCGGAGTTGTGTCTTCGTATACTGCAATTTTCGTTGAAGTAGAACCGGGATTGATAGCAAGAATTCTCATAATTTAAGATTTGACGATTTACAATTTACGATTAGGATCACCTACTTTATCACCCTGTCACTTAGTCACAGGCACAAGTGAGGCATGCCATGGCAATACTATAATATTTAGAGAGACCGGAATCACTACGTGAGGGCAACACCACCGGACATACAGGACCTTGCAACAGGCCTGCCATATCAGCATGGGCAAACAAGGATACAGCCTTATAAAAAGCATTTCCCGATTCAATATTAGGGAAGATCAGCACATCCGCTTCTCCATTGATAGGAGATGCAATCCCTTTGATATCACCGCTTGTCTTCTCACAGGAAGTCTTTACATCCAACGGACCATCGATTATTACATTTCCGAATTCTCCGGCCTCCGCCAACTCCACGATATTGACATAATCTAGCGAATGGGGAAACTTGGCACTTACCTTCTCCGTACAATGAATAAGTGAAATGCGAGGTTGTTCAATACCAAAGTGGCGACAAGTATGGATAGCATACCAGATCATCTCTATGCGTTGCTGCAAAGTAGGTCGCGGAATTACGGCGGCATCCGAGAAGAACAACAACTTATCATACGTAGGAATCTGCATTACAGCCAGATGAGTCAGGATTTTACCCTTAGGCAACAGACCTTTTTCCTTGTCAAGAATAGCATGCAACAAATTATCTGTATTGATAATGCCTTTCATCAAAATATCCGCTCCACCCTCACGAACAATACGTACAGCCTCACGCGCCGCCTCATCGGGATCCTCTATATGCACCGTACGGACGTACTGGGGATATTTCTTCAATGTAGGATATTTTTCAAGAATCGCAGAGTCGCCAACCATCAGGAACTCCGCAATCCCTTCTTCCAGAGAACGGGCAATGGCATATTCCGTATTGGGGTCATTAGCACAAACTACTGCAATACGTTTCCTTTTGTTCAAGGATTTCAAGTGCGAGGTTAGTTGATCAAAGCTTCGAATAGGTTCCATAACGTTAGATTTTTAGCAAATATCTGAAAAAATGTCGAGAAATGCAGCATAACATCCTTGGAAATTTCATAGGCTTCATTTCATTTTGATAGATTTTTCCACAGATTACACAGATTAACGCAGATTATTACTTTTCTCTACTATTAGAATAAATCTGTGTTAATCTGTGTAATCTGTGGAGTAAACTAAATTTCGTTTTGAGTTATTTTATGTACTTTTGTCCCCATACGCAAAATATTGAATTATGAGCAGCCTTATTTTTCCGCCATACGTACAAAAAGGTGATCGTGTCATCATCCTTTCTCCTTCCAGCAAGATAGACAAGTCTTTTTTGAAAGGAGCCAAAAAGCGTTTGAAGTCCTGGGGACTGGAAGTGGTAATGGCTAAACATGCCGGAAGCTCACACGGAACGTATGGAGGCAACATCAAACAGCGCGTAGAAGACTTACAGAATGCCCTGGATGATGAAAAGGCTAAAGTCATTCTATGCAGCCGTGGCGGATATGGAGCAGTGCACTTGTTAGGGAAACTCGATTTTACCCGCTTCCGTGAACATCCCAAATGGCTGATTGGTTTCAGTGACATTACCGCATTACATAATGTGCTCCAGAAAGAAGGTTTTGCATCGCTCCACGCCCTGATGGCACGCCATCTGACGGTAGAATCCGAAGATGACTTCTGCACACTGGCACTCAAAGATATCCTCTTTGGACATTTTAATCCGGAGACGGCAGAATCTGTAGAAACCTCGGAAAATGGTTTCAACTATATTTGCCCCGGGCACAAATTAAACCATAAAGGAACTGCCAGCGGCATTTTACGAGGTGGCAACCTGTCCGTATTTTATGGGTTGCGTGGCACCCCTTACGATATACCTGCCGAAGGAAGCATTCTCTTTATAGAAGATGTAGGCGAACGTCCGCATGCAGTAGAGCGCATGATCTACAATCTGAAACTGGGCGGTATATTAGAAAAACTATCCGGTCTTATTATCGGACAGTTTACGGAATACGAGGAAAACAAGTCTTTGGGGAAAGAGTTATACGGTGCAATTGCCGACCTCGTGAAAGAATACGATTACCCCGTCTGTTTTAATTTCCCGGTAGGACATGTCAGCATGAACCTGCCCATGATAAACGGAGCGGAAGTAACGCTGGAGACCGGAAAAAAAGAAGTGAAATTAAGTTTTAATTTAGATAAAGAATGAAACGGAATTATACTCTCATCCCTTTATGCCTGGTGTTGCTTGCATTCATAGCATGCAGCAACAATACCAAGAAGGCAAGCGACGACGCTGAAGCAACTGTTAAAAACGTCGTCAATGTTCCACAGTTCAATGCAGACAGTGCTTACCAGTATGTGAAAGCACAGGTTGACTTCGGTCCACGCGTTCCTAATACGAAAGCGCATGTGGATTGCGGCAACTATCTGGCTGATAAACTGACAGAATTCGGCGCAAAGGTTACTAACCAATATGTAGACTTACCTGCCTATACCGGCACATTACTAAAAGCCCGGAATATTATCGGTTCCTACAAACCGGATACGAAAAAGCGTATCGTCCTTTTTTCGCATTGGGACAGCCGTCCGTGGGCAGACGCTGACCCGGACGCTAAAAAGCATTACACACCCATTTTAGGCGCCAATGACGGTGCCAGCGGTGTAGGCGTATTATTGGAAATAGCACGTCATTTGCAGAAACAGTTACCGGAAATGGGTATCGATATTGTTTTTGTAGATGCCGAAGATTATGGAACACACCAGGCTTACAACGGCCCGCATAAAGAGGAATACTGGGGACTCGGTTCACAATATTGGGCACGTAATCCGCATGTGCAGGGATATAATGCACGCTTCGGTATACTGCTGGACATGGTAGGGGGCAAGAATGCAGAATTCCGTTATGAAGGTTTGTCTCATGAAGTAGCTCCCAATGTCAATGAGAAAGTCTGGAAAACAGCCAATGCTTTAGGTTTCGGGCGCCATTTTGTACAGAAAAAAGGCGGTTTCGTGACCGATGACCATACGTTCATCAACAAGTACGCCAAAATTCCAACCATTGATATCGTTCCTTATTATCCCGAAGGTGATTTTTTTGAGCATTGGCACACTGTGAAAGATGATATGGATGCTATTGATAAGGCTACATTGCAAGCAGTAGGACAAACTATAATGCAAGTAATCTACAGCGAAAAATAAATCATAAATTATAAATCATAAATCTGCAACATGAGTATCAATGAACTACAAGACGAAGTGATCACCGAATTCAGCGACTTTGACGACTGGATGGATCGCTATCAACTCCTCATAGACTTAGGAAACGAGCAGGAACCGCTCGAAGAGAAATATAAAACGGAACAGAATCTGATTGAAGGTTGCCAAAGCCGCGTATGGCTGCAAGCTGACGAAGAGGATGGAAAAATTATCTTCAAAGCTGAAAGCGACGCTTTAATTGTAAAAGGTATCATTTCGTTGCTGATGAAAGTCCTTTCCGGGCATACACCGGACGAAATTCTAAATGCCGATCTTTATTTCATCGATAAGATAGGATTGAAAGAACATCTTTCTCCTACCCGTAGCAATGGTTTGCTGTCTATGGTGAAGCAGATGCGGATGTATGCGCTGGCGTTTAAGGCGAAACAAAAGTAATAAAAAAGCGATAAAAAGGTGGTAGGGTGACGCAAACTTTGTTTTTGCTATCTTTGCGCATGTTTGTGCGCAAGAAAAAGAATCACAGCGGTACGGTGACTATTGTAGTGGTAGATAAAAGTCATGGCCGATTTCGGGAAGTTCATAATTTGGGGACTTCTTCGGATGCGCATGAGATTGATAGACTGGAGATGGAAGCCAGAAAATGGATTTCTAAGTATGTCGGGCAGTCGGCTCTTGATTTGTGGCCGGAAGAGCGTCTTCTTCCGCAGTCAGAGATAATCAGCCGCATAAGAGATCTCCGTCAGGACGGGGCAGTGCTTTTTCAGTGATAATATTAAAGTTCATCTATTACCTCCTGCAGGGTCTTCTGCCTTTTCCCAGTCCGTTGTGCAAGGGACATTTCTGTCAGCCCTTTGCGGATGCCGTTCATCACCTCTTCCTTACTGATGTATTCGGTTTCTTCTTCTGTTACAGCTTTGTTTTGCAGGTTTTTCTGTGCGTTCTTCAGTGTGCGTTGTATTTTCTTCAGTACTTCCGGATTGTCTGTAGCGAAGAGTTGGCGGATGATTTCGGCGCGTTGTACGTCGAGGTTCATACTTGCGGATGCTATAATCAGGTTCTCCTATAAATAAAGATTACCCCTTGCCGGGGTAGGCAAAGGGTAAAAATAACAGGAATTCCCGTATCTTCCAAAAAAACGACGCTATATTACAACATTTTCTGTCTTTCCTATTTGGATTTGTACAGATTCGGTGATATAGGGTGTATAATCATTATCATCAGCTCTAATTAGAATTTTGTAATTTCCGGGATTTAATTCTACATGATTGGGGGCATTACTTTTTAATTTAATCATCTTTATTGTTTCATCTTGTTGCTCAAGAGGAGATATTATAGCAAACAAGTGGTTAGTCCATTCCGGCTGCCAATCGGTAAATTCAATGTTTAGTATGCCTGTATAAGTTGTATCATCTTCTGAACAAGCTGATGCAAATATCAGCGTTATAAAGAGTAGTCCTATAACCCTAAATGTTTTTTTTTGCAGATGTAAGAATGAAATTTTGGTGCATAATTTGTATTTCGTTTAATGTGATATTTAGCAATCAAATTCTTCTTGTATGATGGAAGAAACCATTCTGGTTGATGTGCACTGGTAGTCTTCCATATCCTCGTCCTTACAAGAACTTAACATTGAAAACGCAATTAACAAGTAAATTCCATAGTTCTTTTTCATATTCCTTCATATTCCTTAATTCCGCAACACTTTTGAAAAAAAGAAATTAAAACGCTGGATAATAACAAATTGACCAGCATTTTGTCATGTCAGAAGATTCACTTAACTTAGTGTTGCAAAAAAATCAAACAAATCTTCATCAGACGCGGCTAATGTACTAATAAAATTCGAACAAATTACACCTTTTGGCGGAATATTTTCAATCATGGAGCAATTTGATGCTCTTTTGTCCAACGTGATTGATTCAGCTTTGGGTCTGCGAAGCAAGACCTATGGTTACCAATACAGTGAAATATTCCGTTCTCTTATGTGTGTATTCTTTTGTGGTGGTTCTTGCATTGAAGACATATCCACTCACCTCATCCACCATCTTTCCCTTCATCCCAGACTCAAGACATGCAGTGCCGACACCATCTTCCGTGCCATATAAAGAACTGACTGTTGACAACATAGCCTATACCTCCCCAACATCAGAAAATTCATACAACTTCAACACCGCAGACAAAATGAATGAATTGCTGGTCCTGTCACTTCTGGCTACAGGTGGATTGTGCCGAGGACAAGCGTACGATTTGGATTTCGGCCATCAGTTCATTGACACTGAAAAGTATGACGCAAAACCCACTTACAAGAAATTTACTGGATACAGTCCGGGAGTAGCTGTTGTTGCCGATTATATTGTCGGCATAGAGAATCGTGACGGCAATGCCAATGTTCGTTTCTGCCAGCAGCACACATTGGAAAGAATCTTCACAAGGCTCGAAAAGAACGGCATCCGTATTAACAGAGCGCGTATGGACTGCGGTTCATGTTCAGAGAAGATTGTTGACACCATCAAGGCGCATTGCAAACACTTCTATATCAGAGCAAACAGATGTTCTGCTCTCTATGATGATATGTTTGTCCTATCAGGATGGAAGACTGAAGAAATCAATGGAATTGAGTTTGAACTGAACTCGATTTTGGTGGAAAAATGGAAGGGTAAGGCATACCGTCTTGTCATACAACGACAAAAAAGGATTGAATTTCCTATGAGTGTAGACAAGGTACTGGACATAGCCAAGACACTCTCCACAATAACAATTGAACTCCCGAATGGAGAAAACGTAGTCAAAACTCTCTTCTTGACGCAGGATCAGAATCTAATTGAGCCGGTATTTGCCGCTCTTGGCATTTAGGGTGACGCATTGTCAAAGTCAGCAGTCCTTTCCGGGCATACACCGGACGAAATTCTAAATGCCGATCTTTATTTCATCGATAAGATAGGATTGAAAGAACATCTTTCTCCTACCCGTAGCAATGGTTTGCTGTCTATGGTGAAGCAGATGCGGATGTATGCGCTGGCGTTTAAGGCGAAGAATAAATAGGGTGATAGGGTGGTAGAGTGATAAAATGGTGAGATTTATTAAGCACTATCACCTTATCACTCTATCACTCTTCCCCCTCCTGATATTCCAGAATATCTCCCGGCTGGCAATCCAATATCTTACAGATTGCTTCCAACGTAGAAAACCGGATGGCTTTTGCCTTTCCTGTTTTCAAGATGGAGAGATTGGCAGGCGTGATATCAATTTTCTCCGCCAGTTCGCCCAAAGATATCTTTCTTCGAGCCATCATGATGTCAAGGTTTACTATAATCATATCATTTCTTTTCAAGGGTTAGGTTAAATGGTCAGCTCCTGCTCTTCCTTCAGTTTCACACCTACGGCAAAGATTTCGGTAAGAAGAGCCAGTATGATATAAAACAGCCATTCGCCTTTCAGCGTATAGGAAACCACTTCATAACCGGCAAATTGTACCTGCGAAGCGACCTCGGTATATTGCAGCCAGGAACCTGCCTCCATACAAATGCTGACAAGTATAACCCCATACGCAAAACAACGCATCCGATACACATTCTTGCGGGTAAAAACATCCCCTTTCGTCACAAAGAATACCATCCGGAAGAGGCAATAGAAACCATATATCATAAAAAGAGCCAACAGCATAGATACGATCATCAATACCGTACGCCAACCGGAAGGTTCTATTCCGGCACCGGCAGAATCGACAGATACCGTCTCTATTTCGTAAGAAGCATACGTATTCAGTTGCGGACAAAATACAGAATCCGTTTTTGCCGCATCACCCGCTTGTAACGACAAGCTTATCGGAAAACTGGAAAACTCCCATTGTTCCCCTCCTTCATTCCATCCATCCATAAAGCCACGTGCTGCATCACCAAGTTCCACAAACAGAAACACGATGATTACCAACACTGCCAATATTCTTATTCTTTTCATGGTTATATTCTTCTTTAAATCGTTAATTCTTGCTCCTCTTTCATCCTCAACCCGATGGCAAATACTTCCGCAAAGATGAATGCCAATACACCCAGCAGAAGGCTGGAGTCGGACAGCGGGTGCAGCCAATTAAAGGAGTATCCCGGTATGGACAGCACTTGCGAAACCTGCCAAGTATTCAGATAACCAAACACAAAGTTACAGATAGAAACCAGCAGCAGAAAAAGGCCCAACTTGCGCAACCGCTTCACATTGTTCCAGCCGAAAATCTCGGAACGGTTGATATTGCGGATAAACTTGACGAATTGCACGATAGCCGCCACAGCGCAAATCAAAATGACCCAACTTGCCAGCATCTTACCTATCGTTACAGCAAGAGAATTCTCTGCATGAATAACTACAGCAGCCTGAGAGTAAAGAATAGGCACCTGCTCGCCGGTGGCGGCATTAAAGATAAAATCAGCATGTTCCGCAGACATGTTGTTGGGAAAGACATTTATCGGGTGAAGGTCAACCAGTTCGGATGCAGAAGTGGATTCCATTCCGGCTTTTCCTCCCTCAATAGCGCCCCAGATGACAGCATAAATAGATTCGGCCATCGAAAGCAGCAGCACGACAAATACCAGTGAGCAAAGGATATTCAGTCTTCTTTTCATAATTCAGTTGTTGTTGTAATGGGGTTGGTATCAGATATCTTATAAGTATTCAGTTTCTTCAAGGAAAGAAGGAACAGCAGTACGGCAATGACCAGGCAAATGATATAAGCCGGTTCTCCCAATAATTGAGATGTTGTGTCCACATCCGGATAGCTCAGGCTGAGCCAGACAGAAAGGCTGTTGTTCAGGATATGTATCAGGATACAAGAAATCAGGCTGCCGGTTCTGTAATAGAGCCAGGCAAACAAGAAGCCCGAAAAACAAGCACCCACCACCTGCGCCGGGTTCAGATGGAAGATACCGAATATCAATCCCGATATCAGAATGGCCTTAACGGGACTGTATTTCTTCAGCAGTACTTTCGTAATGGAACCGCGAAACAACAATTCTTCCAATATAGGCCCCAGCACGGCAATGCAGACAATACCCAGCCAGCCGGACTGCAACACATCAAACGTAGATTCCATCAAGTCGGGCAGAAACGTGAGATAGGACATCAAGAAATCAATCAGAAAAATAGAGGAGAGCCCGATAGCTATGCTCCAACCCAAATTGGAGGGAGAGACGAATGAGTACAGACGCTTGTCGCCCGTCAGGTACTTATTACGCCACAGATAAAGCCACATAAAGATAAAGCCGAACAGCATGGCAAATGGCAATATGGCCGTCTGCACTTGCCCAGCATCCAGTGTGCCGTAAGTGACATAGCTATATACCAGTCCGATGGGGGTAGCGGCTATCGCACCGAATATCTGCATCAGAAAGTAAATCAAAACCAATTTAATAGATGTTTTCATCGCTTTTTTTCCTTAAAAATTTGCAAAGATACCACTTTTCTCTCTCAATTTGTCAAGCTGTGACAATAATTCCCATTGCCAACATTACCACTGTGGATAGTGACAATACCAATAGCGTAATACTCATTAATGCTCTTCTCATAACCTTAACCTTTTCCTTTTTAGCGTCTTAATCTATTGCCAGAAGCTGCATATCCTCGTTTGCCGTGCTATGCTCTACCAGCAAATTCCAATCGTTTTCTTTCTCATCCCACTTGTAACTCAAGTAGCTCACGGCATCTCCTTCGAACAAGTAAACTGATTTCTCTTTCACATCGGAGTAAGCATTCGTCTTATCACTCCACAAAGCATATTCTACATCAGTCCCGATTTCGGAGTAGCTGTAATTCAAACAATAATAGCGTTCATAAGCTTGTTCTATCTCGCTCCATTTCAATGCTTCTTTCTGCACTATACGTCCTTGGGCATCATAGGTGAAGTTATATTTTAAATGATTCTGCAAGAATTTGCCTCCCTCTACTTTGAATACCAGTTGTGACTCTACTTGCTCACCATTCATCACTTCATTGTAAGCGAAGTCTTTTTGATTGTTACCACCAAAAGCGTTTACTACTGCTGTTACTGCGAAGATTACTGTCATTACTAAAGTTTTCATACTATTCAAATTTTATTAGTTTACTATTTGTATTTATCTGTTATTTCACTCGTTGTACTTCGTTTTTCGATAATCATTTATCGTTTTTCGATATGCAAAGAAAGAACCTTTTTTTTAAACCACAAAGAAAAACAGAAAATATTTATCGAAAAACAATAAAAAAGATGCGTTTTACGATAATCACACAGGAAAAATGCAAGAAAAAGGGTGGAAGTAGAAAAAGTAAATGGTGATTTAGCGCACTACGCATTAGGAGTGAGTCCCATGATGAAAGGGCAAAAAAGCCGAATAGAAATGAACGGCATTTACTGACCACCCTACCTTTCAGGGCACAACGTTATATGTATGCAGAGACCCGGGGCGTTATCCGGCTATAAGGTAAAAGGCTTTCAGCCTAAGGTTGCGCTGCCATTTCGCAACACTTACGAAACTTGAGTATGTAATAAGATAAGTGATGATTCTCTTCAACGAAGTATAGTCTTTATCTCCGCCTCATCCCGATGGAGTTGCGCTACCAGTTCCTCTATTGTATTGAATTTCAGTTCAGCGCGGGTGCGGCGCACAAAGGAGATGCGCATGGGCTGATTATAGATATCGGCATCGAAATGGAAGATGTTGACTTCGATACTGCGGTCGGCACCATTGTTCACCGTGGGACGGTGGCCGATGCTCAACATACCGCCATATTCTTTCCCGTCAAGAAATATACAGACGGCATAAACACCGTCGGCGGGAATTAGCTTATCGGCATCAGAAACACGGAGATTGGCAGTGGGGAAGCCGATAGTACGCCCCACACGGTAACCGCCTACCACTGTACCGTTCAAGAAGTAATCATAACCCAGGCACTCCGCAGCAAGGGTTACATCACCTGCCAGCAACAGATGGCGGATGACAGAGGAACTTACGGTATCTTCTTCTTGAATGATACCCATACCTTCTGCCGCATCCTTCTTTATATAAGAGTACGCACGCGCAAGCAGCACCTCCATTCCAAGCTCCTGCCCGTAGCGCACATAGTCATCGAATCCTTCGCTGCGATTATGCCCGAAACGATGGTCGTAGCCTATCACCAGCGCACGGATGCCATAGTCTTCTTTCAGCAGTTCCATAAACTGACGGGCCGTAAGACGGGCTATCTCAGGCGTAAAATCGAGCATGATGCAATCATCCACTCCCGTTTCGGCAAGCAAAGCCACTTTTTCCTCACAGGTAGTCAGCAGTTGCGGACGATAGTCAGACTGCATCACCTTGCGAGGATGTACGGGGAAGGTAACCACCAACGAGGCCAGACCGCGCACAGCAGCAACCTCGCGCACCTGTTCTATCAGGTATCGATGCCCCCGGTGCACCCCGTCGAAGAAGCCGATGGTGGCTACACTCGGGCGATTATCTGAACAAGTGGCTCCAATCTTCATGAGCTTTCGGTGCATAAACAGAAATACCCAATGACTCTGCTGTGCGACAATTGGCATCAGAGTCGTCGATGAAAAGCGTTTCCTTAGGATCAATGCCGGTTTCATCCAGCACCCGACGGAATATTTCGGCATCCGGCTTCACCATCTTCATTTCATAAGAAAGGAAAATTCTCTCAAAATAATCTTCCACCCGGAAAGCCTTGTAGTGAAAAGCATACTTGCAGGACCATTTCCAGTGAATCTCATTGGTGTTACTCAATAGATAGACCACATATTTCTCACGCAGTTTCAACAGCAAATCCAACTTATAGGTAGGAATACCTCCCAGGAAACTATTCCAGGCAGCATCTATACGGGCATCGGTCACCACCTTCCCTATCTGCTCACGGATCGCATTCCGGAACTCTACACTGGTAATCAACCCTTTTTCATGTTGCAAGAAGAAACCTTGTTGATGGCATACATCAAGCATAGCCTCTACATTGGGCATGCCTAACTTTGCAAAATTCTCAATACAACGCTGGCGGTCCAAGTCAATCAACACACCGCCAAAATCAATAATAAGGTTTTTAATTCCTTTCTCTTTCATTTTATTTCTGAGTTAAACGTCGGATGAAACGTATCGCCTCGCCCACCCATAATACCAATGAAGTGGAAGCAATAATAATCACCCAAGTGACTAAATCAAGCGGCACAGTACGGAATACGGCACCACCGAACTGTACAATAAGGAACTGTCCTACCAGGATAGCAAGTACTATCAGTTCCATACCATACGATTTGGAAATCCCTTTGAAAGCGGAGTCTGTAGTACCAAACACACGCGCATTGAAAAGGTTCCAGAATTGCAGCATCACGAAGAATGTGAAGAATATGGTCAAACGTTCCGGTGTCATGCCGCCCTCGGCATGGTTAAACCAGTACAACATTCCCATCAGTATAATCAGGAAAGCGCCACCTACACCTAAAATATAGGAGCGCATGGCTTTCGAAATAATAAAGTCACCGCTACTGCGCGGTTTCTCTTGCATAACACTCTCGCTGGGCGGAATAGAAGCCAGAGCCAAAGCAGCAAAAGTATCCATAATAAGATTTACCCACAACATTTGAGTTACAGTAAGCGGTAATTCCGTACCTATCAACGAGCCTAGCAAAACGATAAGCAAAGCCACGAAATTGATAGTCAACTGGAAAACAATGAAGCGCTGGATATTCTTGTATAGCGAGCGTCCCCACATCACGGCAGTACCGATACTATTGAAGGAATCGTCAAGCAAGGTTATGTCACTGGCTTCCTTGGCCACAGACGTTCCCGTACCCATAGAAAGCCCCACCTGTGCATGATTCAGTGCAGGAGCATCATTCGTACCGTCTCCCGTTACGGCTACCACTGCACCTTTTTGTTGTAACAACTGCACCAGACGTTGCTTGTCTGTAGGACGCGCACGCGACATAATTTTCAGGTCCATCACACGGTCCAGTGCTTCTTCATCTGTCAGTTCTGCAAAGGCAGCTCCTGTTATCCGGTTACGTTCCGTATCTTCCGGTTTCCACAAACCAATCTGGCGTGCTATTTCCGTAGCCGTCCCCGGTGTATCTCCCGTAACAATCTTGATATCGATACCGGCCGACTGGCATTTCGCAACTGCCGCAGGCACATCCTGACGGATAGGGTCACTGATAGCAACCACACCCAGGAATGACAAATCATGATCGGCAACCAATTCCACACAATCCCTTGTATCCGTATCCTCCACGATCTTGAAAGCAAAACCAAGAGTACGCATCGCCATATTCTGATAACCCAGCAATTGTTTTTCTACCGTAGAGCGATACTCTACCGCATCTACCCGTTTGCCGTCCAGAATAACATCCTTACATTTGCCTAAAACAATTTCAGGAGCACCTTTCACGTACAATACCTTCTTACCCATCAAAGGAGACTTCACCAAAGTCGCCATGAATTTACGTTCGGTAGAGAAAGTCAACTGATCCACAACCGGAGCATTCTCACGTAATTCCAGATAATCCCGATTCCTGCTATTCAACCATAAGAGCAAGGCTACCTCTGTCGGGTTTCCGACTCCTTTCGGTTTTTCACCTTCGGCTATTTCTTCCAGAAAAGCAGTAGAATTGGCACTGATACCTTCTACCACCAGTTTGCTGATATCATCTTCACCGACTTCTCCGCCATTTTTCAAACCATAGAAGCTCGGCTCATAAACTTGCATCAGATTCTGAGTCAATGTACCCGTCTTATCCGTACAAATCACTGTAATTGCCCCCATCGTCTCGCAAGCATGCATTTTGCGAACCAGATTATTGGTAGAAAGCATACGGCGCATATTCAATGCCAGACTGAGCGTCACACTCATCGGCAACCCTTCGGGTACCGCAACCACAATCAGGGTTACTGCCATCATAAAGTATTGCAGGGTAGCTTTCAATGCCGGAAGCCAGTCTGCAAAAGTGTGGAAGGTTGAAAAAGGATATACCAGTATTACATCTTTAATAAAGAAAATGGCAAATGCCAGTCCGGCCACCGAGAAGCCGATCTTTCCAATCAGATTGGCAAGTTTGGTAAGCTGTATGTTCAGGGGAGTAGGTTCCGTACTCTGTTCCGTACTTTGTCGGGCCACTTTTCCGATTTCCGTATCATCGCCCACACTGAGCACCCGCATTGTCCCATGACCGTCCACAACGGTAGTACCACGCAGCACACGATTGGAAGCATACGTAGCTTCTTCATCAAAATCCGCTTCTACAATCGTTTTATTTATAACGGGCTCACCGGTCAGATTTGATTCATTAACCTGCAAAGATATGGCTTCCAGCAGTTCACCGTCAGCTGGTATTTCTTCTCCTGTTTCCAGGACAATAATATCTCCTACCACCACATCTTTCCGAGGAATTTCCTGCACACGACCATTACGGATAACTTTCACCAAAGTTTCCTCATTTACCGCATTCAGCAGATCAAATTTTTTATTGGCGTCATATTCAAAGAAGAAACCGATTCCCGTAGCCAGCAATATAGCGGCAATAATACCGATTGTCTCGGCATATTCATTCTCTACGATCGAGATGATCAAAGAAAATAGCGCAGCCACTAAAAGCACCCTGACAACAGGATCCTCAAACTTTTCAAGATATAACTTCCACAGGGAGGGACGCTTGGGGGGCGTTAACAGATTGACTCCGTACTTTTCGCGGCTTTTTCTTACTTCGTCGTCAGTAAGTCCGCCATGATAAAAATCATCCTTCATTGCAGTCATGCAAATTGTTAGCTTTAATTAAGAGCCACAAAAGTACAATATTAATTTGGGATAGCGAATGTTATTAAATCTTTTTATAGGTTAGTCTTGCCATCAATCTCCGTGCCTTGCTCCTTTATCCGGCGTCCATTAATCGGGAGGGTAAACCAGAACGTGGATCCCTTACCATATTCAGATTCCACACCAATCTTACCACCCAATTTACGGACAATCATTTCGCAGATAGCCAGCCCCAGACCGGTACCTTTCTTATTTTGCTCTACCCGAACAAAGCGTTCAAAAATATGATTGACCTTATCCTCCGGGATACCGCTTCCGGTATCCTTCACATAGAAATAAAGACCTTCAGCACAATTATTATAGCCAAAAGCAATACTTCCCTCATCTGTAAACTTCACAGCATTGGTCATAAAATTGGAAATCACTTGTTGCAAACGGTTTCTGTCTGTATACATAATACATTCATCAGAAGGCGTTTCCCTGATTATCTGAATAACAGCAGATTTATCTTCCAGTCTCATACGGAACAATTGTTCTATATCAAGCATCAGTTGCTTGACGTCCACCTCAGAGAACGTAAACTCCAATGTACCCGCTTCTATTTTTGAAAGGTCAAGAATATCAGCAATCAACTGCTGCAACAACTCGTTATTAGAATGTACTATTTCCAGAAACTGCGTCTTCTCCTCTTCCGTATCGGCAGAAGCCAGCAATTCGGAGAAGCCGACAATGGCATTCAACGGTGTACGTATCTCATGACTCATATTGGCAAGAAAAGCAGATTTGGAGCGATCTGCATTCTCCGCTTTTTCACGGGCTTTATACAATTCCACTTCGGCTTTTTTCAAGCGTGTAATATCATGTACAGTAATTACCATGCCTTCCTTGTCATCTATCTCCATATATTCGCCGGAAATATACGTATCACATACTGAGACCTCTCCTCGCCTATCCCTTATATTGAGTGTAGCCTCCAAGTCCGTAAAACTACTTTTCGCACGATAAGTCTCTTCTATCTTTCTCCGGATAGGGCAACTGCCGCAAAGTTCATGCGTTCCGCATCCCCCTTCGGCGGACAATGCGTTATTACAACGCAGCAAATCTCCCACACGGGGTAATCTGCCTTCCGGCTTACGGGCTTTGGTGATATCATAGTAATTCGTCCGGATAACAACAAAATCCCTGTCTATCAAAAGAATAAAAGCATGGACATTTTGCATAATAGAACGGAACAGTTCTTCGGAACCGCGTAATGCTTTCCTGGCATTTCCCGCTTTAAGCAGCAGGCTTCTACTTCTACCGAGTTCAAATACATATAGCAACAGTACTCCTACAAGCACCGCCATACCGACCAGAATTAGTATCGTCATAAAGAGTTCATTTACAATAAATACAAAACAAATATATCTCTTTCAAATCAAAACCGGAAACAAAATGGCGGGATTTATTGTTATTTATACAGAAAACCTAAAAAATAGTTTTATGGACAAGTACATTTGCACCGTTTGTGACTACGTTTACGACCCTGAATTGGGCGATCCTGAAAACGGCATCGAGCCGGGAACATCGTTTGAAGATCTTCCTGAAGATTGGGTTTGCCCGCTATGCGGAGTTGGAAAAGAAGAATTTGAGAAAGCGTCCTAAGACGCTTTCTTTTCTTTTACATCACTGCTTGCCTCTACTACATTCACCACATAATCACCCAGTTTCTCACACTCGGCGATAATGTCCATATAGTAAACGCCCATCTGATAATCATATTCCTTGTTATTCACATCCAGAATATTCTGATTCTTCAGCTGATTGCGATAGTTATTAATTTCATTCTCAATATTGAATGACTTATTCACGTCGATGCTTTGGTGTTCGGAACGCTCTACAACGACAATCATCTGTGCCAACGCATCATCCGTCAGTTTCATCATAAAGTGAATATGGTCATATTGCTTTTCCGTGAAGTCCTGATTAGTCTGACGCTTGCGATTAATAGTACGCGCAAGATTATAACAGCTATCACCGATACTCTCAATTTCAGTTACTTCACGAAGCATTGCACGAATCTGAAGCTTACTCTCCGAACTCAAACGCCCGTCAGACACTTGGTTCAGATAATTGGCTATCTCCAACTCCATATTATCACTGATATTCTCATATTTTTCGATACGGCTGAACAGCTTATTATAATCATCGTCCTTATCCGTATGCAACAAGTCCTGTACCATATTGAACATACGGTGAGTACGTTCCGCAAACAGATGAATTTCCTTGCGTGCCTGCAAAATGGAAAGCTCCGCTGTAGAAAGCATACCACCGGAAATGAAGCGGAGACGATATTCCTCGTCAGCTTCTTTCTGCGGAATGATGGCACAAACCGTACGCTCTATCAGTTTTACAAACCAGATCAGCAGCAATACATTGCAGATATTAAAGCAAGTATGGAAAGCCGATAACTTAAATGAAACAGCTACGGCAGGATCTTTCGTTCCCATCACGTTTTCCACAAACCAGGATACGGCACTCGTAAACGGAGCGAACAGACAGAGTACCCAAATAACACCGAAGACATTGAACACCAAGTGAGCCAATGCAGCCCTCCTCGCCTGCGTATTACCGGTCAATGCGGCAAGATTGGCAGTAATAGTGGTACCTATATTCTCTCCCAATACCAATGCAGCACCCAATTCAAAGCTAATCCAGCCATTAGCACACATGATAAGCGTAATTGCCATCGTTGCTGCCGATGCCTGTACAACCATAGTCAGAATAGTACCGATAAACACAAACAACAGAATAGAAATATATCCCATATCGGTATAGCTTTGCACAAAGGCCAACATTTCCGGATTTGCTTTCAAATCCGGCGCATTGGATTGCAGCATGGAAAGTCCCATAAAGAGGAAAGAGAAACCGAAAATAAATTCGCCGATAGACTTACGATGACTTTTTTGAGAGAAGAGAAGAGGAATGCCGAAGGCCAGTAGAGGAAGTGCGAAAGCTGCTATATCAACTTTGAAACCTAACGCAGAAATAATCCATGCTGTAACAGTAGTACCGATATTGGCTCCCATTATTACGCCGATGGATTGGGATAAAGTTAACAGTCCGGCGTTTACAAAACTCACTACCATAACGGTAGTTGCGGAAGAGGATTGAATCAGTGCCGTGATCAGCACACCCGTCAGTACACCGGTTACCCGGTTGGTAGTCATTGCCGTTAGAATTTTCCGGAGCCTGTCACCGGCAAACTTTTGAAGTCCTTCACTCATTATCTTCATTCCGTACAGGAATAATGCCAGCGAGCCAAGCAGCTTTAAAAAATCATAAAAAGAATATTCCATCTTTAATTAATTAGAAGGTTTTATGCCACATCTGTTATTATATCTATATTTAACGTATTAATCACCTAAAAAGGAGACGTCATGAAACACATGTTACAAATTTGTTGCAAAAATAATAATATTTCTAAAGAATTCCCCATCGGGAGTTCACTTTTGGATATTTATTACGGTTTTAATCTTAATTTCCCCTATCAGGTTGTCAGTGCAAAAGTTAATAACCGATCCGAAGGGCTGAACTTCCGGGTATACAATAATAAAGATGTAGAATTCCTCGATATACGCGACTCTTCCGGTTTGCGGACGTATGTGCGCAGTCTTTGCTTTGTACTGTACAAAGCTGTCAACGAATTGTTTCCGGACGGCAAACTATTTGTAGAACACCCTGTATCCAAAGGCTACTTCTGCAACTTGCGCATTGGACGCACAATTACGCTGGAAGATGTATCCGCCATTAAAAAGCGCATGCAGGAAATCATAGACAAAAACATCACATACCGCCGCACAGAATGCCACACAACTGAAGCCGTGCGCATCTTTAATGAACGGGGGATGACAGACAAAGTAAAGTTGCTGGAAACTTCCGGCTCTATCTATACCTATTATTATTCATTAGAAGATACGATTGATTATTATTATGGTAATCTACTGCCCAGCACCGGCTTTATCTGGCTGTTCGACATTGTGAAATATTACGATGGGCTGTTGCTTCGCATTCCCAACAGGCAAAATCCTAATGTATTGGAAGAAGTCGTCAAGCAGGAAAAAATGCTGGATGTATTTAAGGAACATCTGCGTTGGAATTATATCATGGGATTAAGCAATGTCGGTGACTTTAATCTCGCCTGTGAAGAAGGACATGCCACCGATTTAATCAACGTGGCAGAAGCACTGCAAGAGAAAAAGATAGCCCAGATTGCCGATGATATCTATAATCGGGGCGAAAATGGCAACCGCGTAAAACTGGTACTTATCTCCGGTCCGTCCTCTTCAGGTAAGACCACCTTCAGCAAGCGTCTTTCCGTACAACTTATGACAAATGGACTTCGCCCATACCCCATCGCCCTGGACAATTACTTTGTGAACCGCGAAGACACTCCGAGAGACGCTAACGGAGATTATGACTACGAATCGTTGTATGCACTCGATCTCAAAAAGTTCGAGGAAGACCTGAAAGCTTTGTTGAGAGGCGAAGAAATTGATCTACCGAGCTTCAACTTCTCTACCGGACAACGGGAATACAAAGGGGACAAGTTACGGATTGACGAACATACCATCCTCATCCTGGAAGGTATTCATGCATTGAACCCGGAACTCACTCCGCAGATACCGGCAGAAAACAAATATAAGATCTATGTATCTGCCCTGACTACCATTTCTCTGGACGATCACAACTGGATTCCCACAACAGACAACCGTTTGTTGCGCCGTATCATCCGCGACTTCAATTACCGTGGTTACTCGGCGCGGGAGACTATTTCCCGTTGGCCCAGTGTACGAGCCGGAGAAGACAAATGGATCTTCCCTTATCAGGAAAATGCTGATGTAATGTTCAACTCAGCGCTACTGTTTGAATTTGCCGTACTGCGCTGCCACGCTGAACCGATACTGACCAGCGTCCCACGCAACTGCCCGGAGTATGCCGAAGCATACCGGTTGCTGAAATTCATCAAATACTTTACTCCGGTACAAGATAAGGAAATCCCGCCGACATCACTTCTGCGTGAGTTCTTGGGAGGAAGCAGTTTCAAATACTAATCCCTGACATCTGTCCTACCCGAGCCGTACCTGCACCGTACCCGCTCCGTAGTTGCTCCGTACTCTATGGTACGGAGAAGGTACGGAGCGGATACGGAGATAACACGGAGCCGGTACGGAGATCATACGGAGATAATACGGAGCTGAATATAATTTCATGTACCCTAATCACCCAAAAAATGAGCCAAACCAAGTTTTTAAGCACTTTTCTTGTACAACCTACAGAAGAATGTCTTAACTTTGTAAGCAAATAAAATGAATCATATATGAGAAAGATAATTACCCTACTCTTCTTAGCCGCTTTCTGCATTTGCAGTCAAGCCTATTCACAGAACCGTGCCGATGAACTGATGAAACAGGCACAGGAAAATCTCGCAAAAAAAGAATATATCAAAGCCCGCTATCTTTTCCTTCAGGCTTACAATGCTTTCTCCTCCCAGGCAAAGTATGACAAAGCAGTGGAATGTGGCGTCAACGCCAGTGCCCTCTACCATCGGGAAAACTATTATAAAGAAGCTTTTGAACTGTTGCGCGGTGCTGAACTATTGGTTACAGACGGTGAGCAGAAAAGTGGCAAGACGATGCCCGACCTACGTTTCCGTATCAACAAGGAACGCCTGCAAATGTATATCAACCTCAAGAATCCCGCCCGTGCCAAAGAACAACTGGTCAAATTGGAAGAGACAGCCAAAGCAGCAAAAAATGATTCACTCAGCAATGATTTGCTTTATACCCAGGCCAATTACTACTATACCTTTGGGATGAACTCGCAAGGGGACGCTTATATCAACCGTCTGATCGGTCAATATAAGGAACAGAAGAATTATGCAAAGGTAGACGAGTCATATAAAACCCTGATCGATATTGCCCGTAAAGCAAACAATGCCGGACTGGTAGCCCGTACGTACGACAAATATATCCTTTGGACTGACTCTGTAAAAGCTCTTACTGCCCAGGATGAGTTGAACGTGCTGAAACGTAAATATGACGATAGCCTGCAAACTATCGAGGAAAAAGACAGCTCACTCTCTGCCAAACAGTACATTATCATCGGCCTTTGCATCCTTGCCGGGCTACTGGCCGCCGCGCTGGTATTAGCCGGTGTCGTATTGCTGCGTTTTGTCCTTCTTACCCGGAAGCAAAAGAAAGCTATCCAGATAGCCAATGAGCACAATGAACTGAAAACTAAGTTTATCCAGAATATCTCCTCACAAATGGAGCCGACACTGAATACTCTGGATACTACCTTACCGGGCGTCCGTGCGCTGAAAGGCTTTGCTGAACACATTCAGGAGTTGTCCGATTTGGAAAGTACACTCTCTGAGGCTTACGAAATGCGTGAAATCAATATTAATACTTTCTGTGAAAGTGTTATGGATAAGATCAAAAGCGGCTTGAAGTCAGACATAGCTACTGCCGTGAACGCACCGAAACTCAGCGTCAAGACCAATCCGGAGCAACTTGAACGTATTCTTCTCCATTTGCTGAATAATGCAGCCGAGTTTACCCCTGAAGGTGGTAAAATCTGGTTAGACTTTAAAAAGCGCGGAGCACACACCCACCAATTTATTGTCAGTGATACGGGAAGTGGTATTGCCGAAGAGGAACAAGCAGACTTGTTCAAACCTTTCACCAAAGTGAAAGACCTTACAGAAGGGGATGGTTTAGGATTACCCATTTGCTCTCTGATTGCCACAAAAATGAATGGTAGCCTGACATTGGACAGTAGCTATACCAAAGGTTGCCGCTTTGTTCTGGAGTTACATACCTGAAAAAACATACCTTAACTCAATACCCCCTATTTATGAACTTTAGTTCATAAATAGGGGGTTATTCATTTTACAGACCGACATTACATTGTTTTATCATTAGAAACGGGTATTTTTGCAAGCTGCAACAATAAACGATAAACCAATGAAAACCAACATCTTAACTGCACTATTACTTATATATTGCATATTAGCGGCCTGTACCCGTTCCAGTCCGAACGCCCAACTTTTACAAGCTGATTCTCTCATGCAGAAGTTCCCGGACAGCGCTTTACATTTTTTAGAAAAGATTCAACCGGAAGAACTTAACTCATTAGAAGATCGGGCATACCATGCACTACTGTTGACAGAAGTCAAGGACAAGAACTTCATACAACAAACGGAAGATTCACTGATACGTATTGCAGTACAATACTACGACTCCACTAAAAATACACCTATGCAGGCAAAGTCATATTATTACTTAGGTTGTATATGGAGAGACAAAGACAAGCATCCCGAAGCCCTGAAAGAATTCTTTAAAGCCATAGCCTATTCCAAGAAGGCTAATGACAACAAATTAACCGGATATATATATAATAATATAGCCAATCTATATCTTTCACAAAGGTTAAATGAACAGGCAGACTCAATCTATCAAATCACAGAAAAGCTGGCTATCCAAGAAAAAGACTCTAACTTATGGGCAGATGTATTATCACAACGAGGTATGATTGATATTAATAGAGGAAAAAAGTACTACGACGAAGCTGAACAAAAAATACTCACTGCATTTAAAATATCATGCCATATCGCTCAAAAAAGTATGATAGCTAAAACCGCTTATTCGTTAAGCCTATTATATGGACGCATGAATATGGGAGAGAAAGCTGTCAAATATGCCAAACTAAATATTATTAACCAAGATAATCCCAATGTGGCATACAGGGATTTCTTAATTCTGGGAGAAGCTTACTATAAAGTATCACAATATGATTCGGCTTCAATATTCTTAAATAAAAGCCTATGTAGTGATGACAATTATACAAAGGCAGGCGCATACATGCGTTTAGCTGATATTGCCCAAAAGCAAGGAAATATAGAAAAAGCACTCGAAATGGAAAGAAAATATTCCGCTCATCTGGATAGTGCCCAACAAAAGCAGCAAAGTGCCGCAATCGTCACAACCGAGAAAAATATACTAATACAACACAAACAGTCGGAGTTTAAAACAAACTTAGGACAACTTTATTATTATATAACCACAGGAACCGCGTTTTTTCTTGCATTATTTCTTGTATTATTAAAGTGCTACAAGAAGAAAGTAAACTATTACAAACAAAAAGAAATAGAAATGGGTAAAAAGCTAGAAGAAGTGTTACGACAGAAGAATGAGCAAATCAGTTTTCTACAAAAGGAGATAGCGCAACATAGCTATAGCCAAACTGAAAAGCAAAGCTTAAAAGAAGAGCTATACACCTTAAAAACAGAGCGGCAAGCATTATTGAAAGAATCTTATGAACATTCCGAAGTATGTGTAAAAATGAAACGTATCATCCAATCATATAAAAAAACCGATAAATCGGATGAGCATTTCGATGAGGAAGACTGGAAACAGTTAATAGCAGAAACTGATATACGCTGGAATGATATTACTATCCGCTTGGCCGCAAAGTATCCTTTGTCTCAAGATGAGATACACCTTTGTTGTCTGCTTTTAACAGACATACCCACCAGTCATTTCAGATATCTAATGGAATGTAGCAGGGATGCCATATATAAAAAGGGTAAAAGAATACTGGAGCAAAAGATGAAATGCACTGATAAATCTATTTCACTCCGGGATTTCTTAAAACAGTTTCTATAAGAATAAGGTGAAAAGGCTCCAATGACAAGACGATCCCCTACATTTCTACACTTTTTATACACTTTTATTGGATAAATTCTCTCTAAATTTGCCACCGTCATAACAAATTAAAAGTATATCTTATGAAGAAGTTATTATTTGCATTTTTTGTATTAGCGGTAGTTATGGGTAGCACACCTTTGCATGCCCAGCATTTTACAATGACCGATGATGATGAAAGAGAGATTCCTCTGTTTCCAGCAGGTTCTAAAGAAGGTGGTCCTGTAGCCAGAAACATCATTATCCAACCCGCCAGTACCTATATTAATAATGATATGGTCACTGTAGTTTTCAACTGTGATACGCCTAAGGCAAGTATTACAATTACAGACGCCTCCGGGGTAAATGTTTATTCCGGAGCAAGTATTCATCCTACGCTTATCACTATTGATTTAAACGCAACAGAGCCGGGAGAATACTACCTGGTAATTGAACTGGGAGAAGCCCGGTTGAGCGGAAACTTTACACTTTAACAAAGAACCTAACCTAAACTTTAACTATAAATCAAGACTATGCTGGGAGTTGACAATGCCACCAGTGAAGTAGTCCATCACTTTTTACGGTCACTGACCGTAAAAGTGAGCAGGGCTACCGTATGCCGTTTGCTCGACAATCCGTTGGGCAACACGATGCAAGGTATCAGCGATGCCTTAGACGCACTTCATGTAAATAACGTAGTTTACCAACTTCAACCGAAGTATCTGGAGAAGTTGCACGGTCCGTTTATCACCCAATTGGAAACAAGCCATTCCATATTCTGCCTTGTCGAAAAGATAGAACCGGACCGGCTCATCATCACGACTGCCGAGGTCAGCCACATGCCCATAAGCAGAAAGCTATTTGCGCACCAGTGGACAGGAACTGTCCTATTTGGCGAGACAACTTCGAAAACAGTCTGTGAATCTCACTGCTTGCTTAGCAATATTCATTATATGTGCCGGCAACATAGGATACTGATTGCGGGAATTATATCGGTCCTCTTAGTTTTTTCTTCAATCTGGAGTAGAAACTACCCCACAGGATTACCACTTTATCTTTCCGCGCTGGTCTGTGGTATTCTCATCTCTACTATCATTCTATACAAAGAAATGGTAGATAATCACTTTCTACACCGATTCTGCCACATAGGGAAAGTTATAGATTGTAATGAGGTACTCAAATCCAAAGGTGCAAATATTGCAGGAATAGGTATTGGAGAATTATCGTGGATGTATTTCACAACCATGTTCTTTTTCACAGCTGTCTGCCCAAAGGAATTCCATCTTCTGGCAGCCCTGTCTGTTTTCATTGCAATTGCATTCACTTTATACTCCATCGTATATCAGATATTCTTTATTCGTAAAGCGTGCCTGTTTTGCATGCTCACCACCTTCTCGGTCTGGCTGACTGCCGTGGCGCTTTATATCATAAGGAATAACTTTGAATGGAGGTTTTCAATACGGATTCTCTTTTCAATGATTGCAGTCAGCACTATCTGCATAATTTTCTGGATACAGGCTAAAGCACTTGTTTCTTCGGACAAAGAGAAACACTTTCTGAAAAACAAGCTATCCGGTCTGCTCAATCCGATCACTTTTCAGAAACTCCTGGCTTTGAAACCTAAAGTCAGAACGATGATCCACCCGGATATAGCTCTGCATAACTCTGCCGATAGCACAAAAGACAGGTTAATGGTAGTGGTAAACCCCAATTGTAAAGCGTGTGCCAAAGTACATCACCATATCCGGGAAATATCAGCAGACATATCCATCTCACTGGTTATCTATACAAACGACCGCCTGGGCGCACATATAGCACAAACCATTCTCAGCGCTTACCTCTCAGAAGGCTGGGACAAAGCTACTTACTTGCTGGAAGTATGGTTTGAAGTTCAAGAGATACCTGATGTAGAGAGATACAATATTAACGATGTTGCACAACTGCTTTGGAGACAACAACAAGAGTACTGCGAACGGAATAACATCAGTCATACTCCGTCAGTTGTCATCAACGGACATTATATGCCAAGCGTTTATCAATTGGAAGAGTTGAAATACTTGCTAACGCCTGCCACCGATAAATAAAGGGAACAGGTCCTATAAATTTAGCTGCCGTGTCAGATAGCGGCGGCTAAATTTACACTTATAAAGGAAGACAGCTTTCAAATACATAAAAGACACAACATCGATTTTTTTACGTTCAGAACGACAGCATATCCACATTTTAAGTAACACACATCAGTTTCTAAATTTACATTCCAGAGTATTCTACGAATAAATAGAGCATAAAGATACCCCATTATTGCATATACTTGCAGATTAGAAAGCTCTTTATGCAGAAAAGGGTTACTACTTACGGTCAATAAGGTTACTACTTATAGGCAAAAGGGTTACTACTTACGGGTAAAAAGGTTACTACTTATAGGTAGCGGACCTATTTGTATCATAACTTTCACCTATTAGTGTACTTTTTAAGGTACTTTGAGTTCTATAATAAATGTAAGCATTTCGATATCACACTATCAACCTGGCATTTGCTTATTTTTACTTCCATATTTCCGCCACAATGAGCAACCGTACAGGAATAAAGCATTCTCAGCTAATTAAAAACACAAAATGACAAAATGCAATTATTTCAATAGTATTCTCAAAATAGGTGCAATTAAATTAGTCATATTTCTAAAAAAAAGATACTTTTGCATTTAACCAACCTTACAACGACCAAAATGAAACGAACATTCTATATCATAATATGGCTGCTAGGATTTCTTTCATCCACTTCATGTACTCAACGCCACCAATCTTACGCCTTGTTGGTACAAACAGATTCAGTGATGGAAGAGTATCCGGACAGCGCCTTGCACATACTGGAAAGTATAGAACCACAACGACTGGGCACGCAGGCGGCCCAAGCTTACTATGCTTTATTGCTGACACAAGCAAGAGACAAAAATTATATCGTGCAAACTGATGATTCACTGATACGGATCGCAGTACAGTATTACGATTCTGTTGGGGATATACCTATGCAGGCTAAAGCTCATTATTACAAAGGGTGCATATATAGGGATGCAAATTTGTGCGGAGAAGCAGTTCAGGAATATCTGACAGCAATTCCACTTGCCAAAAAGGCCGGAAACCCAAAACTACAGGGATTAATATACAATCATGCAGGCTACCTGTATTACCTGCAAGACCTATTAGAGCAAGCTGACTCCATCTATCAGTTAACCGAGCAACTAGCAATACAGCAAAATGACACAAGCCTTTGGGCAGAAGCACTGTCATTTCAAGGAAAGATAAATATAAAAAGAGGAATATTATATTACCCCAAAGCGGAAAAAAAATTATTGAAGGCACTTGATATGACAAATACGCCCAATTATAAACGGTTACAGGCAGATATAGCTGCCGCACTCAGCTCATTATACAATAGTATGGAACTAAATAAAAAAGCCATTCACTATGCCAAACTAAATATATCGTTGCGAAGCGACACCGCACAGCATTATAGAGCCTTTCTGCTTTTAGGTGACGCTTATTTTAAAGCCGGACAATATGATTCCGCTACTATATACATCAATAAAAGCCTATCGAGCACAGGATATGGCACCAAAGCCAGCGCCTATATGCGTCTGGCAGAGATAGCCAAAGTGCAAGGAGATTTGGACAGATCACTGGCGCTGACAGAGAAGTATACGCTCTACCTGGATAGTCTGCATTTGTCAAAACAAAGCAACGACATCCTTATGGCAGAAAAAGAGGTAGCAAAACAGCAATATACCAACAACTTAGGTCAGCAAAGCAACAAACTGTATATTTTAATAGTGGTCAGTGTTCTGCTCATCTGTATCATCGGAATTGTCTATGCCGTACTAATAAGAAGAAGCCAACAAAAGGCACAGCACATTGAGCAAAAACAATCTATTTTGGAGAAAGAGCAACAAGACTTGCAACAGAAGTACATACAACTTAAAAAAGAACTCACCCAAAAAGAAGCTGAAATAACCTCCCTACAAAAGGATATTAACCAGCAGCATAACAATGAAGAGAAAAAGAAAAAGCTACAACAAGAACTTGATGCTTTAACGAGAGAACGAAGCGCGTTGGCAAAAGAAGCTCTTGAACATTCAGAGGTTTACTCAAAAGTAGAAAGGATTATTAACTCTTACAAAAAATACGATAAATCAGAAGAACAGTTAAACGATGACGACTGGCAGCGTTTCATTGTTGAAACCGACATACGTTGGGATAAAGCCATCACCCGACTGAGAATTCAGTGTGAATTGGAGAAAGAAGAAATACACCTGTGTTGTCTTCTTTTGACTGATTTTCCAATTGCCCACTTAGAATACATAATAGGGCAAACGCGAAATACGATCTACAGAAAAGAAAAAGAAATCCTAAAAAAGGCAGGCTGCCCATCGGGTACAAACAAGCTAAAAGTATTTCTTAAAAACTATTAAATCGAGCACTCTTAAGGGGAATATAAGCGTAAAATGCATCATATAAAGCGAAATGATACACTTTTGATACACTCTATCAGGATAAAAGCCCGCTATATTTGTAGCAAACAATATCTAATAAACGATATATATGAAAAAGCTATTATTCCTTTTAATCGCATTTCTTGCTTGGGGAACTTCCGCATATTCCCAAGAGTTTATTAAAGGCATGGAAATTAGTCTTTATAAGGATATAAAAGAAGACCATGATACAAATCCGGAAGATGCTCCTAAAACGCGCAGCATTATTATACAACCCGCGCATGCATACTTATATAATAAAGTAATATCCATATCTTTTAAAGAGATGATATCGACAGTTACTATCAGGATTCTTAAAGAATCTACCGGTGAAACTGTTTATTCACAAGAATATATGAGTCCGACAGAAGTCTCTATTGACTTAAATATGCAAAATTCAGATGTATACTACATCGAAATTATTTCAGATAAAACCTCTTTAAAAGGCAAATTTACACTTTAAGTATTAAAGAAGAAATATTATGTTGGGAGTTGACAACACCGGTGGAATACTTTATCACTATTTGCGTGTTTTGCACGTAAAAGTGAGCAAGGTGACCGTACGCTGCTTGCTCGACAATCCGTTGGGCAACAGCATGCGGGGTATCAGCGATGCACTGGATATACTCCATATCAATAATGCGGTATATCAGCTCCCTGCAGAATATCTCGACAAATTAGAAAGTCCGCTTATAGCTGTAACCAATGACAATGATTCACCCTTTTGTCTGGTAGAAAAGATGGAGAAAGGTCATGTTATCATCACTACGCCCCACACCCGGCATATAAGAGTAAGCAAACAACAATTCTTACAGAAGTGGACAGGTGGAGTCTTAGTCGGCGAGATTACAGAGAAAACTATTCAAGAGAAAAATTACCGATTAAAGAATGTTGGAGAGTGGATTAGGCAATATCAACTTTTGCTAGCAGGCATAGTTACTATATTCCTTATATTATATCATGCAAGCAGGAACTACTCATCAGGAGTGACTCTCTACTTGCTGACACTATGCGCAGGGGTTCTTGTTTCTGCTGCTATTCTTTATAAAGAAACCATCAACCATCAGTTCCTACATAGTTTTTGCCACATTGGTAAAGTTATAGATTGTAATGAAGTGCTTCACTCTAAAGGATCACGTATTATCGGCGTAGGATTAGGTGAATTATCATTGTTCTATTTCAGCACTTTATTGCTATTCTGCCTTTTACGTCCGTACGATTTCTTTTATATCAGTACATTATGCAGTATTATTGCAATAGGATTCACAATTTACTCCATCATCTATCAACTCTTTATAATTCACAAAGGATGTATGCTTTGCATGATTATCAATCTAATAGTATGGGGTAACTGCATTACCTTGTACTTACTAAAAGCTTATTATAATAAAGTAATTTCTTTCCAGGCAATACTTCTCATTTTTGCTATCAGTTGTATCTATCTGGTTATCTGGACACAACTAAAGAAATTACTAAAATATAATGAAGAAAGGAAACAACTTAAAGATCATTTTGCAGACTTGCTTAGCCCAGAAGCTTTTCAAGCCCTCCTAACCCTAAAACCACAGATTAGAAAAACTCCTCAACCTAACATAGTTTTACATAACAATATAACAGGTGAAAATCAATTGCTATTTGTTACTAATCCCAATTGCAAGAATTGCGCAAAAGCACATTCACAATTTCAAAAAATAGCCAATGAACAACCTATTTGTTTAGTGCTATTAACTTTTCCCGGTGATAATACAGGCAAACAGATTGCACTAACAATTATTGCAACCTATCTTACAGAAGGTTGGGAAAAGGCTATGAAAGCATTGTCTGAATGGTTTAGTACACATCATATAGAAGATATCCCTAATAATATTACGGATGAGACGCAGGATATATGGAAACAGCAACAATTGTATTGCTTGCAGCAGCAAATCAATAAGACACCTACCATCATCGTAAACAAACATTATTTACCATATATATATCAGATAGAAAATTTAAAGTATGTATTAACATAAAGATATTGTTTTGCAAAACAGAAGTCAATAGGGTGATACTTAAAGCTTCCTACTGTTAACATTATTATTCACCTTAATTCTTATAGAAATATGAAGAATTTTGAAAATTTTGAAGCGTTCAAACTGAACAAGGTGCAGATGAATGCTATCGCTGGTGGTACGATTTATTGCTACAATGGTTCTGACGCCAGCAAAGAAGCCTACTTTGAAAACTTAACAATGGAAGAAGCTCAAAAAGGAGCTGATGCAGCCATTGGTAAAGGTGCTGTTTGCGAAGAATTAATCAAGTAGAAAGCATTAGGGGTTCTTATATTAAATAAGAACCCCTATAAAAAATCGTACAAAAACCATGAAGGTACTTTTATATGCATCTTGTCTAATTAGTTTGTTTCTAACTCTTTTCTCATTGACAGAAGAAAAGAACATTGAAATCATTATTCATCTTGACAATGATATGACAGAAGAAGAACAAAAGGTATACCTTTGGTCTTTCTGTTCTTGGGTATCTGGGTCAGAAAAAGCCATTTGGGATTCAGCAAGCATAAAAAAGGGGCAAAAAACAGTAAAACTTCAAGGGTATTCACCCTATGAAAACTATTTCAAGATTTGTTTCTCAAAAAACGGACCACAAGGATTATATGTATATGCGCTTCCGAATGATACTGTAGAATTATACTTTTCCTCAAATGATAAAGAAGTATTGTGGAAAAATGCTTGCAAAGGAAATTATCACAATATAGTTACTGACTTCGAGAAAGGAAGCAGAAGATATTGGATAAAAAAAAATGAATCTTGTGAAGATAGCATTTCATATTACAGCCATCTATTAATAGATCGCTATATTAACGAAATACACACATCTGAGCATCCACTGATAGCAAAAGGAAGTTGGGTTATGTTGCAAATGTTTTTCAAGGATTCATTATCAAGGGATAGTCTTCAATCATTAAGAGAATACGTTGCACGAAAATTTCCAAATTACCTACCAGCAGCACTTACATACAAGAATGCTCCTACATTAAGCGAACGTACAAAGAGTACCCAGAAACGGCTAGACGAGATTTCAAAGCAGAGGAATATTTATGAAAAAAGAAAACAAAGCACTCAAATAGGGAGCAGAATAACACTTCAATTACCATCACTAAATGGAGAATATATAGCGTTATCAGATTTAAGAAGTAAATACATTTTTGTAGATATTTGGGCAAGTTGGTGCAAACCATGTAGAGCACAAACTATTTATCTAAAAAAAGTATTGAATAAACATCAGAATAATATAAAAATATATGCAGTTTCCATTGATGCAAACCACAGTGCTTGGAAAAAAGCTATAGAACAAGATAAAACACAAGATTTTATTCATGTGATAGGTACAGACAATGACCGCAGGAATGTTCAATCAGTTGAAGTTTTGAACATCGAAAGAATCCCGCGAAACTTCTTATTAGATCGAAACTGTAAAATCATTGCAAAAGATTTGCTTGATGAACAACTCATGCAAACATTAGACAGTTTAGAAAGGCAATGAAATCTTTCCCTCGTTACATCCAGCACGACGCCATGGATTGTGGTCCCACCTGCCTCCGCATGGTAGCCGCTTTCTATGGTAAGCACTACTCATTGGAAGGATTGAGGGAAAAATCATTTATCACCCGCGAGGGCGTATCGATGCTCGGCATCAGCGAAGCTGCAGAAAAGACAGGTTTTCGCAGCATTTGCGTACAAGTGGGTTTTGAAAAACTCAAGGAAGCTCCTTTACCCTGCATCATACACTGGAACCAGCAACACTTTGTCGTGGTATATAAACTCACCGACAAGCATGTTTGGATAGCCGACCCCGGCGCGGGAAAGCTGAAATACACCAGAGAAGAATTCTGCAATTGCTGGCTGAGTTCCCGAAAGAACGAAGAAGACACAGGAGTAGCGTTATTGCTGGAACCCACTCCCGAATTTTATACGATAGAGGATGAGGCTGACAAAGTGAACCGCAAAGGCTTTAGTTTCCTCTACTCCTATCTTCGTCCGTATCGAGGGCTGGTAGGACAATTACTTTTAGGCCTGTTACTGGGCAGCATGATACAACTTATGCTACCCTTCCTCACACAATCTGTAGTAGACTTCGGCATCAACAACCAGAATCTTGGTTTTATCTATCTGGTACTGATTGCCCAGTTGATGCTGTCTTTCAGCAGCAGTGCCGTAGAGTTCATACGAGGATGGATACTGCTACACCTGGGTACTCGCATTAACATTGCCCTCATATCAGACTTCCTCATCAAACTGATGAAGATGCCCATCAACTACTTTGACAGCAAGATGACAGGAGACATCCTACAACGCATCAATGATCACAAGCGTATACAGGACTTTCTGACTGGAAGCAGTCTCAGCGTTATCTTCTCAGTGTTCAATATCATCATCTTCGGCATTGTGCTGCTGGTGTACAGTGGCATGATATTCCTTATCTTTATGGGAGGAAGTGCCCTGTACGTTGCATACGTCTGGTTATTCATGAAGAAGCGTGCCGAACTGGATCACAAGCGTTTTGCCCAGCAAAGTGCCAATCAAAGCACGGTAGTGCAACTGGTGAACGGTATGCAAGAAATAAAACTCAGTGCCTGCGAACAACAGAAACGCTGGAAATGGGAGCGAATACAAGCAAAGCTATTCAAAGTAAACATCAAAAGCCTTGCCCTACGACAGTATCAGGATTCGGGAGCAGTGTTGATTAATCAAAGCAAGAACCTACTGATAACCGCACTTGTGGCAAGTCTGGTAGTGAAAGGGGAAATGACGCTGGGTATGATGCTATCCGTGCAATACATCATCGGACAGTTGAACAGCCCGGTAAACGAGCTCATCGCTTTTGCACGCGATATGCAGGATGCACGCCTCAGCATGAACCGCCTCAGCGAAGTGCGTGACAAACCGGATGAAGAAGATCCCACGCGCGAACTGATACGGGAAATCCCGAAAGGAAAAGAAATAAGACTCCAGAACCTTAACTTCAAATATGATCCGCTAAGCGAATACCCAACGTTGGACAATGTAAGTCTGGTGATTCCACCAGGTAAACAAACTGCCATCGTAGGTATGAGTGGAAGCGGAAAGACAACACTCGTTAAATTACTGTTAGGATTCTACCCGCCCGCAAGCGGCGATATCTTCATCGGGGATACTCCACTGGGAAGTTATAGTATTCGCGAATGGCGCAAGCGGTGCGGCGTAGTAATGCAGGATGGTTTTATCTTCTCCGACAGCATAGCCGGAAATATTGCTCCGGGAGTGGAGCATATCGATAAGCAGCGATTGCGCCATGCCGCAGAAGTAGCAAATATACATAGCTTTATCAAGGAATTACCCTTGGGATACAATACCAAGATAGGACAAGAAGGTCATGGATTGAGCCAGGGACAGAAACAACGTATTCTCATAGCCCGCGCCGTATATAAAGACCCGGAATTTATCTTCTTTGATGAAGCAACCAATGCATTGGATGCCAATAATGAACGCACCATAATGAATAACCTGGAAACGTTCTTCAAAGGCAGAACATCCGTAGTAGTGGCGCATCGGTTGAGTACAGTGAGAAATGCAAACCAAATTATTGTAATAGAACAGGGAAGAATAGCAGAAACCGGAACACATGAGGAATTGATAGCTTTGGAAGGAAGATATTACAGGTTGGTAAAGAATCAACTGGAATTATGAAAAATGAAGAGAAAGACATAGAATTAAGGTGTGAGGAGGTGCAGGAGATATTGACACGCCCGCCACACGCATTAATCAGATGGGGAATAACTGTATTCTTCGGAGTGCTGGCATTACTCTTCATTGGAGGCTTATTCTTCAAATATCCGGATATCGTAAGCACAGAAATCACCATTACTACAGAGCATCCACCCGTATGGATCGTGGCAAGAGGAAGTGGAAAAATTCAGGAGGTATATCGCAAGGATCGTGAAGCCGTAAAAGCGGGGGATATCATAGCTGTACTGGAAAATCCTGCCATCACTGCCCATGTATTGGAACTGAAAGAAAGGATTACTTCCTTCATACTGACGGATAGTTGTATCTGCCAAGCCGTGTTTCCAGAGAAACCGGAACTCGGAAACATTCAGAATGCTTATGCCGCTTTCATCAAATGCCTGACAGATTATCGTAATTTTCTGTCGATAGACCTCTACGCCCAGAAAGAACAGGCTGCCTGCAAAGAGTTGCAAGAATATCAGAAATACATACGGCATCTGAATAAACAAGCTGAACTTGATGAAGAACAAGTACAGATAGCCTCCGCTACACATAGCCGGGAAAAGAAGCTCTTCGACAAAGGATTAATATCGAAAGCTGATTATGAAGAAGCGCAGCAAACTTACTTGAATCACAGGCAGGGACGCGAACAATTAATGACTTCACTCTCGTCCGCTAGAATTCAAGAAGCCCAATTGCAACAGAATATTGTAGAAATCCGTATGGAACGTAGTCGGGAAGCCAATACAATAAGTACTTCATTAAAATCTGCTCTAAATGATTTGCAGGTAAGCATCAGCGATTGGGAATTGGGATATCTCTTTATCAGCCCTTCCGGTGGTATATTATCTTACAATAATATTTGGCAGAAGAACCAGAATGTCAACACAGGAGATAAGGTGTTCTCTATTGTAGCTTCCTCTCCTGGTGACATCATAGGGAAAATAAAGTTACCCATCAGCGGATCGGGCAAAGTATCCCCCGGACAGAGAGTGAATATCAGCATGACAGGGTATCCATACATGGAATTCGGCTTCCTCACCGGGGAAATATTGTCCGTTTCACTGTTAGCGAGCGAAGACAATATGTATACTGCCACGGTAAGTCTGCCACAAAACTTACGCACCTCATACGGCAAGCAGCTGGACTTTAAGGGAGAACTATCCGGTACAGCAGAGGTCATGACGGATGAACGGAGCGTAACTGCACGTCTACTCAGTCCGCTCCGCTATCTGTGGGAGAAATATCTATAATAACCCTGCATTATGATATGGAAAGGAATAAAAGTGATTAACCTATCCGAAATATACAAAGCATAACCAATAGAAATTTAACAGATGCTCCGAATATTAGCAATATATATCGGACACGACACATCTATATATCGGACGTGTTGCATCTATATATCGGATGTGCAGTATCTATATATCCAACACCACCGATATATAGACGTTAAAGTCAACGGAATCGGACTTGCCTGAAATTACATTGCTTGTTGTGAATAAGAACAAGCAATGTAATCATTCTCAACATTACTTGTTCCGGATCACAACATTACTTGTTTTCAGATATTATTCAATACATTAAGTGTTCTTTTTCCTCCTGCAGTCTTTCAGTTTTTCCCAATCCCCCTGTTCATCGGTGTTTCAGCTGAAAGATACCTGAAGCAACTATAAGGCTGGAGGTTTCAGCCGTAATGCCGATGAACAGGGAATCCAGAGAGTTCTGAAAGAACGGAAAGAACATTTTCTCAAAAATAGCGGGTGTAGAATGATACTTTATTTCAACCAAGTCGCCCGCTTCCACAAATATTCCAGCGGCCCGTGCGCATGACGGCTCATCCACCACCGGCAGAAAGCGAGCTGCACGATGAAGAGCACTACTCCTACCAGAAAGCTGGCTGTTATACCCAACTGAGAGTGAAGCGCAAGCCCCCAATTATAGAACAACAACGAACCAATAATACTCTGGGTAATATAATTTGTAAGGCTCATCTTACCGTAAGGAGTAATCTTCATCAACCAGTCGTGCAGGTTTGTCCGATAGAAAGCAAAGATAACACCCGACACCAATATCAGCATAAATGCAAACTTGGACAGGGAAGTTATGATAAGTAACAAGGGGGTGAGAATAGACTTATTAGCAATGAAGTCCGGTAACATATTGCCCAATCCATACAGAGGGAAGAAAGCGATAAGAGCACCACAAAGTACCTTATTCCAGAACTTCAGATTCTCCTTCAGGAAAAGCCCCCGACGTCCTATCAACAAGCCGAACAGGAAAAGAGCGGCAGTCTGAAACACACGTCCATGATCCCAAGCCCATGCAAGACTGGCAATCTGCCCTTCCCACAAATTCACACGCAGGGTTTCAAGAAATGTACCGTGACTCTGCACCTGGAAAGCAGCTCCCCAGTAGCTACCAGTCGGAATAGAGGGAGTCACAAAAGAAGGGTCTACACAGGCATGTATCACATAATAAAGTGGTAATGGCTGTATCAGAAGCACACATGCCAGAATAAACAGCCATTTATCTTTTAGCCGGCAGGTAAGTGGTAAAATGAATCCGACTAAAGAATAGAGCACCAATACTTCAGCCGTGAAAAAGGCCGCATTTATATTACCAAGAATGAATAATAATATCAATCGCCAGCAGAAACGCAAACGAAAATCATTGCCACGCATACGCTGGTTATTATCCTGAATGAAGAAACTAAACCCAAAAAGCAGGGCAAACACAGCATAAGCCTTTCCTCCGAACATGAAAAAGAGTCCGTCCCAAATGGCTTTATCAGAAAAGTTGAGCCACGCGCTCTGAGTGCTCGTATCGGGAAATGAATAGAAATTAAAGTGTTCAATGGAGTGTAATACAATGATGCCCATAACGGCGAGTCCGCGCAGCACATCGGCTACGTCAATACGGGTGCGTTTTTCCAATTCCTGTACCATATTAGTATAAGTTCATTAGTAATCTGCTCTTTTTAATGTTAAAATCGCAAATATAGAACTTATTATCCACTTTTAGAGTCAAATTCCCAATTTCTTCCAGAATTGCCCGCCATCTTTGCAACATAATCAGCAATAGTCAAAGAAAACAATAATATTAGTAAACTCTAAAAAACAAGTAACTATGAAACTGAAAATGTATTTAGCCCTATTGGCGATGGGCATGTTAGGCCTGCAAGGTTGTAGCGATGATGATGACGATCTTCCAAACTTCAAAGTACCTGAAGCTGTACGCAATGCATTCGACAGTAGTTTCTCCAACGCCGCTAACCTGAGTTGGGAAACAAAAACCGTCTCACAAGGACAATTCTACAAAGCGGAATTCAACAACAAGAGCGACAACGGATATAAAACGGAAGCCTGGTATACGGCAGATGGCTCATGGTACATGACTGAAACTGAAATGCCATATAGCGATATTCCGCAAGCAATAAAGACTTCTTTTGAAAGCAGCGAATACGCTTCCTGGAAGAGAGATAATGAAGTGGAGCGCATTGAACGTGCCGGAACTGAAAAAGAGATCATCTACATCATAGAAGTGGAATCGGCACAGGATGTAGATATGGATCTGCATTATTCAGCAGACGGCATCCTCATTAAAGCCGTGAATGATGACGGTGATGGCGATAACGAATCATTGCTACCGGATGCCCCGTCGGGTACGGTTACTGCCGTAACGGAATTCATACAGAAGAATTATCCCAATGCCCGCATTATTGAGATTGAACAGGAAAAAGGTATGATCGAAGTGGACATCATACATGAAAACCGAAGCAAAGAAGTATTGTTCAACACAGGCTATGAATGGATTTCAACCTCATGGGATGTATATGTACTCCCGATTAAAGTGACAGAAGCCATTAATGCGTCACAATATAGCGGTTATGTAGTGGATGATGCCGAATATGTTGAAACTCCTACCGGAAACTACTACTGGATAGAATTGGAGCAAGGCGAAAAGGAAGTGAAAGTAAAGATCAACGAAAACGGGGAGTTTATCTGATAAGCCCATTAAGTTATAAATGAAAGAAGAGACTGCTCAACTGCCTCTTCTTTCATTTATAGAATAATACATGATTAATTGCCGGAAGAATTTAATGCTTTCAATAACTCACCTTTCACCGTATCCGTTCCCGGAAAACCTACTGACCGGTACGTTTGTTTCCCTTCACGGTCGAGCACCAGATAAGTAGGTACGCCACGGACTTCGAATTTATCACAAATAGCTGCCCACTGAGCATTGGTCAACCGGTAATGCTCACCATGAATATCGGGTATCATATTGTTCCATGTTGTCTCCGGAGAATTTTCACCGGCAATAAAGACATACACGATATCTTTATCTATCAACTCCTCCTTCATGGGTTTCATCATCTTCATAGCCATCTTACAAGGTCCGCACCAGGTGGCCCAGAAATCAACAAGCACTACTTTACCCTTGAACGGATCGACAATGGCTTCAAAAAGGGCATCGTCCTTCACATCTTCGGGCAGAGTACGAACCATGAAACTGCGTTTCTTCTTATTTTCTTCTATCTTCTGAAGCAGTTCTGTATTCATTGCAGTCAATTGGTTCAGGAAATAGGGATTCTCAATCGTACGTAATGTAGCAAAATCGTCTTCAGACAAAGGCATAAAATCTTCCAGTTTTGAAGCACATTGCATTGCTGTCTGCACATCATGATAGATACCTTTACCTCCTATTACCTCTCCAACCGCCTTCTGATTAGCTTCCAAAGCCACCTTGCCACACTCCTGAAAGAGGTTGTCATACTTATCTCTCAGCACCCTCATTATAGAAGCATCCTGCGACGAAGGATTATCACGGTATTTCTTCATTGCTTCCTTATCCTCCGGACTTACCTTGGATGAGTCAAGCAGGTAATCAAAGATACCGACGGTCTTTACAGACGGCAAATGGATATATGCGGTATTCCTTACCATACCGGAATAATTGAAGCAATACACAGACTTGGGTGAATTGATGTAATCCAGTTTACTTAAAAAGTCAAAATAACCATCTGACGGTTCTTTTGAGAAATACTCCTTACCGGCATCACGCAACGACAGTCCTTTTTGCTGAGCATAAGCCTGCAATAGCTGATAATCATATCCACATAACAGTCCATACAATGCATCTTTATTCAGCACCGTCAACAATTCCGCATAAGCCGCACTTATTTTCTTATTGGCACGAATCACATTGTTCGCTTCTTCATATTTCCGCATGCAATATGCTTTGTACTGATCCGGAGTCATGTCATATAAGTCTTTCAGCTCAACAGAACAAAGAGGAATTTCCAGTCCGGAATTCATCTCCGTATTCAATCCTGCATTCAGTCCTTCAAAATAAACCTTCTTCCCTTCAGCCTTCGTATCTTTCTGTAAACGACTGGAAGCACGCGTCATTTCACGAAGATTTACGGTAACCTTGGTTTCTCCACCCGGAGACAACAAAAAAGAGACAACAGATCCACCCACACTTAAATAGGCGACAGAAGGATGTGAAACTGATATTTGCGTATGGAAATTTCCCGCTTCATCCAATTCTAACTCTGTATTCTTTTGTCCATAGGCAGATAAGAAATCAGCAGAATGCAATTCAGCTTTCATCCGGAATGAAGGCTTATAATCCAAAATACGACCACTAATGATAGCTGTTCCCTCTTTGATTTCAGGAGCCGGCAAAGCTACAGCAGTCATTTTTCCTGCCTTCTCTAAACCTTTAGGCAATTGGAGCTTAGGCAACTTTCCGGTCAGGCTGATACCGAAAAGATTAAAATCTCTCTCACCTTCCCCTTCCACAAAATCGAATGATTTTACAGATGGCGGCAAAGGTGGAAATATCAAAGAGAAAGAGGCCTCTCCGGATTCTGGCATCCAAAATTCCTGTCCCAACTCAATACCTACTCCCTGCCGCACCTGATAACGTTCACCATTATCTGCCACCAGACAGGTAGCAGGGGCAATACGTATCCAGTACTTTGGAGTAAATTTTGCATCCACATCAATCACGGTAGCTGTATCCGATAAATGAACGGCAGCTATCTCAATGGTTTCCGTTGCCTTTGCTATAAACGGAGGGAAATTAATCGTCTTCTGTGCATTTAATGCACTCCAGGACAAAAGACAAAATAAGAATAGTAGTTTTTTCATTAGACTCATTCTTAAATTGATACTATCGCAAAGCTTCCACTTCTTCCGGAGTCAATGGTATCTTCTTGCCTAAGCGGCGGGCACCGGTTTCTGTAATAAGATAATCTTCTTCATTGCGGATACCACCGAAGTCACGATATTCTTCCACTTTGTCATAATTGATAAAGTCAGTGAATTTCTTACCTTCTTTCCACATATCAATCAATTCGGGAATGAAGTAGATACCCGGCTCAACAGTATGTACAAAGCCCGGTTCCAAAGGAATAGCAAGACGTTGAGACTTACGTCCGAACTGTGTGCTCTTGGGTTGACCGTCATAGCCTACCCACACTTCGCCCAGATTTTCCATATCATGCACATCCAGTCCCATCATGTGTCCCAGACCGTGGGGATAGAACAATGCATGGGCACCTTCGCGCACTGCATCATCCGCATTTCCTTTCATCAGACCCAGTCCTTTCAAACCTTCTACCATTACGCGGGCAGATAAGTCGTACACTTCCATATAAGGAATACCCGGACGGAGAGCCTTTACAGATTCCAGATGCATAGCATTCTGAATTTCGTAAACGGCACGTTGCTTCGAAGTAAACGTTTTATCGGCAGGTACAGTAGACGACATATCGCCACAATAGCCTGATGGAAGTTCTGCACCGGCATCGATCAGGAACAAGTCACCCGATTTAATTCTATTACCATGATAATGATTATGCAAAGTCTGTCCGCTGATTGTGGCAATTGTAGGGAAAGAAAGTTCGCAATTATTCATTTCAGCTACACGGTTCATCTCTGCCACAACTTCATATTCGTACATACCCGGCCGAATCACTTCCATAGCCTTGATATGCATGTCGGCAGTCACATCACATGCCCTTTCTATCTCTGCAATCTCTTCGGCAGATTTATAATTACGCTGTGCCACCACCGCACGGATAAACGGCACGGAACCTTCCTGACGTGCAGGCGGAATACCCAGCCAATCCATGAGTTTCAACTTATGTTCGGGACGGTAAGGCGGAAGATAATGCACCGTCTGACCTTTTTGTACGGCTTTGTGCAGATAGCTGATAATCCCGGCGGAAGGAAGCGTCTCCCGAATGCCTACCCGTTCACTCTTCTCTTTCAGAGTCGGCTGCGTACCCATCCATACAATATGATCGATAGTCAGTTCGTCTCCGAAAATGATTTCTTTGTCCTCATCGATGTCAATGATAGCGGAAAGTCCGGCAAACGACAAGCCGAAATAGTAGAGGAAAGTAGAATCCTGACGATAACGGAAAGCATTATCTTCATAATTCAGTCCTTGTTCGTCATTTCCCAAGAATAGTAACACTCCGGAGCCAATATTTTTTTTCAGCAGGGCTCTGCGCTGCACATAAGTTTCTTTATCAAACATAACGTTGCAATTTTTTAAGTTGATACGCACAAAGATAATGCAAACCGAAAGCAGCACAAAATAAGCTTGCCTATTTTTTATTGCTGATGTACAGCTTATCTTCGCTTTTAGCAAAGATAATGTAAATTAGGCGCCAATCTTTCATGCTTGCATGAAAAACTTATGCCGAGAACATTTCGCGTTCCCGAACTATTCACTATTTTTGCAAAAAGTGTGAAGATAAGTTGCGCCTCGGCATAAAAAATGAACGAGTTCATTTTATTCTGTCTCGGTTTGCATTATCTTTGCGGCGAGTAAAAGAAAAGAATAAGTATGGCACAAGGTTCCAGACAAGTACAAACTCAAGCGCAGCAACAGGTACAAACACTGTCGCCCCAGCAGATTCTGGTAGTGAAGCTACTGGAATTGCCCGCTGTAGAACTGGAAGACCGTATACATGCGGAACTTCTGGAAAATCCGGCTCTGGAAGAAGGAAAGGAAGATACGGCAAGTGACGACTTTTCTGATAATTCCGATACGGAAGGTTCCGCAGAAGACAACGGAGCCAACGAATATGATTCATTAAGCGACTATCTGAGCGAAGACGATATCCCCGACTACAAATTGCAGGAAAACAACCGTAGCAAAGGTGAACAGGCCGAAGAAATTCCTTTCTCCGACGCCACTTCTTTTTACGAAACCCTGAAGGAGCAGCTAAGCGAACGTGACTTGACCGAGCACCAACGTGAACTGGCGGAATATCTGATCGGATCATTGGATGACGATGGCCTGTTACGTAAGTCTCTGGATAGCATCTGTGATGAACTCGCCATCTATGCCGGCATCGAATGTACCCAGGAAGAATTGGAAGAGGCACTGAAGATCATCCAGGACTTTGATCCCGCCGGACTCGGTGCACGCAACCTACAAGAATGCCTGCTCATTCAGATTCATCGCAAGATAGAGCAACAGCACTTCACCCCGAACCCTCTACTTTATATAGAAGAAGCGATCATCTCCGAATGTTACGAAGAATTTACCCGTAAGCATTGGGACAAGATACAGCAGAAGCTCGGACTGGAAGAAGATGCTTTTGAACAGGCTATCAAAGAGATCTGCAAACTCAATCCGCGTCCGGGTGCCTCCCTGGGTGAAGCCATCGGCCGGAACATGCAACAGATCATCCCCGACTTCATTGTAGATACATACGACGACGGCACCATCAACCTGGCTCTGAACAACCGGAACGTTCCGGAACTGCGTATGAGCCGTGACTTCACCGAGATGGTGGAAGAACATACCAAAAACAGGGCTAACCAATCGAAAGAGTCGAAAGAAGCCATGATGTTCCTGAAGCAAAAGATGGATTCAGCACAAGGCTTTATTGATGCCGTGAAGCAGCGCCAGAATACATTAATGACTACCATGCAAGCCATTATCGACCTGCAACGCCCGTTCTTCCTCGAAGGAGACGAATCATTGCTGCGCCCTATGATATTGAAGGATGTTGCCGAACGTACCGGACTGGACATTTCAACCATCTCCCGCGTCAGCAACAGCAAATATGTGCAAACCAACTATGGCATCTATTCACTGAAATTCTTCTTCAGTGATGGATACGTCACCGAAGACGGTGAGGAAATGTCTGTACGTGAGATTCGTAAGATATTGAAAGAATGCATTGACAATGAAGATAAAAAGAAACCTTATACGGATGATGAACTGACAGATATACTGAAAGAAAAAGGATATCCTATAGCACGCCGCACGGTAGCCAAGTACAGGCAACAGTTGAACATACCGGTGGCAAGGCTGAGGAGGTGATGGGAGTGATAAGGTGGTAAGGTGATAAAGTGGTAGTAATTTCAATCGTATATCGTACATCGTAAAATCGTACATTAAAATGGAAGAACAACATATTGTAGCAGACAGGACCTTAATCCGGACAGCCCGGGTGATATCGGCTATATTCACGCCGTTTTCCATCCCGTTCCTGGCGTTTCTGATTCTGTTCCTTTTCTCGTACCTGCGCATCATGCCTATACAGTATAAGCTGATTGTGCTGGGAGTAGTGTACTGCTTCACTATTCTTATGCCTACGCTCACCATCTTCCTGTTCCGTAAAATCAACGGTTTCAGTCCCGAAGACTTGGGTGAACGTAAGCGGCGCTTTATGCCATTCCTGCTTACTATTACTTCATACGTATTCTGCCTGGTGATGATGCACCGCCTGAATATCCCTTGGTACATGACGGGGATTATTCTTGCTGCATTGATCATGATGGTTATCTGCATTGTTGTCAATCTGAAATGGAAGTTAAGCGAGCACATGGCAGGTGTAGGGGCTATTGTAGGAGGGCTGGTATCTTTCAGTGCCTTGTTCGGATACAATCCGGTATGGTGGCTATGTCTGTTTATCCTGATTGCAGGTGTCCTGGGCACAGCACGTATTATTTTACAGCATCATACATTGGGAGAGGTACTGGTAGGTTTTGCCGTAGGATTAATTTGCTCCTTATTGGTGCTTCATCCACTGAGTAATATCCTGTTCCGTGTTTTCTTATTTTAAGCTGTAAAGAACAGAATGTTATTTCAGCCATATGAATAGACTTATAGTATTAACCTTTAAAAATAATGATCATGAATTTCCCAGAAAATGTAAAGTACACCAAAGAACACGAGTGGATACGCCTTGAAGGCGATGTAGCTTATGTAGGTATCACCGATTACGCTCAGGCACAATTGGGCGATATCGTATTCGTAGATATCCAGGCAGAGGGCGAAACATTGGCAGCCGACGAAGTATTCGGGACCATTGAAGTAGTGAAAACCATTTCGGATCTTTTCTTGCCCGTAGGCGGAGAAATCCTGGAGCAAAACGAGGCTCTTGCCGACCAACCGGAACTGGTAAACAAAGATCCGTACGGTGAAGGCTGGCTCATCAAAATGAAGCCGGATGATGATGCAGATTTCGATTCATTACTGGATGCTGCTGCCTACAAAGCGTTGATTAACGATTAACTATTAGTGATTAGTGATTAGCAAATTGATATTGAGAAGTTTGCTAATCACTAATCACTAAACACTAATAACTAAATAATTATGTCTCCATTAGTAAGCATCATCATGGGCAGCACCTCCGACCTTCCTGTTATGGAAAAGGCCGCTCAACTGCTGAATGATTTACACGTACCGTTCGAAATGAACGCCCTTTCTGCACACCGCACTCCGGAAGCAGTAGAGGATTTTGCAAAGAACGCCCGCGGACGTGGCGTTAAAGTGATAATCGCAGCCGCCGGCATGGCCGCCGCTCTACCCGGAGTCATCGCAGCCAACACCACACTGCCTGTTATCGGAGTTCCCATTAAAGGTTCTGTTTTGGATGGCGTAGATGCACTCTATTCGATTATCCAGATGCCTCCCGGAATCCCCGTAGCCACAGTTGCCATCAATGGTGCCATGAATGCTGCCATTCTTGCTATACAAATGCTGGCTTTGAGCGATGCCGACCTCGCTGAAACCTTTGCAGCCTACAAAGAAGGGCTGAAAAAGAAAATCGTAAAGGCGAACGAGGAACTGAAAGAAGTGAAGTACGAGTACAAAGTTAATTAATAATTCTTCATTCTTAATTCATCATTTACATCGTGGATTTATTCAACTATTCCCGTCGGGAAACATCAGAAGTAAATATTGGAGCCACCCCTATGGGCGGCTCCAATCCTATACGCATACAGAGTATGACAAATACCGCTACGCAGGATACGGAAGCTTGCGTGGCACAGGCCAAACGAATCGTGGATGCCGGGGGCGAATATGTACGTCTTACGGCCCAGGGCATCAAGGAAGCGGAAAACCTGATGAACATCAATGCCGCCCTGCGCGGGGACGGATATATGGTGCCACTCGTTGCCGACATTCATTTCAACCCCAAAGTAGCGGATGTGGCAGCACAGTATGTAGAGAAGGTACGCATCAACCCGGGCAATTACGTGGATGCTGCACGTACTTTTAAGCATCTGGAATATACGGATGAGGAGTATGCACAAGAGTTGCAGAAGATACGCGACCGTTTTGTACCGTTCCTGAACATCTGCAAGGAGAATCATACAGCCATCCGCATCGGTGTGAACCACGGTTCACTGTCCGACCGCATCATGTCCCGCTACGGCGATACACCGGAAGGTATGGTAGAGTCGTGCATGGAATTCCTGCGCATCTGCGTGGAACAGAACTTTACGGACGTTGTCATCTCCATCAAAGCCTCCAACACTGTGGTGATGGTGAAGACGGTGCGCCTGCTGGTAGCCGTGATGGAAAAGGAAGGAATGCAATTCCCCTTGCACCTCGGCGTTACGGAAGCAGGAGACGGTGAAGACGGACGTATTAAATCCGCTTTAGGTATCGGTGCTCTACTGGCGGACGGACTGGGCGACACCATCCGCGTTTCACTGAGCGAAGCCCCCGAAGCCGAGATACCTGTGGCCCGCAAACTGGTGGATTATATCATTCAACGTCAGAATCATCCCTACCTGCCGGGAGCGGAAGCAACCGAATTCAGCTACCTCTCCCCCACCCGTCGCAAGACGGAAGCCGTGCACAACATAGGCGGAGAGAATGTGCCCGTAGTCGTTGCCGTACGTCTGAACGGCAAGATGGAGTTCAACCCGCAGTTTATGCCGGACTACGTCTACACCGGACAACAAGTGCCCGCACTGCAACCGGAAGGCATGCAATACATTATAGATGCCGATGCCTGGAAAGGTGAAGCCAATTCCTGGCCTGCCTTCAAGGGCGACCAGTTGTATTTCCTCAGCAATTGCAGCTCCTCCTTAAAGTTCCTGTTCATGACCTATATGGGACTGAATGATGAAGCCATCGCCTGCCTGAAATATCATCCCGAAGTTGTGCTGATTGCTCAGAGCAACCACCCTAACCGCTTGGGAGAGCAACGTGCCTTGGTGCATCAGATGATGAAGGAAGGATTAAGAAACCCGGTAGTCTTCTTCCAACACTACAACGAAACGGATATGGAAAACCTGCAAATCAAGTCTGCCGCTGATATGGGTGCCCTTATCTTCGACGGCCTGTGCGACGGTATCTGCCTCTATAACCTGGAAGACAGAATGCTGCACGACCAGAAGGATGTGATTAGTGGTAAAGCCATAGATGCCACCGCCTTCGGCATCCTACAGGCAGGACGCGTGCGTACCAGCAAGACGGAATTCATCTCCTGCCCCGGTTGCGGACGGACATTGTTCGACCTTCAAAGCACGATAGCTCGCGTAAAAGCCGCGACTTCACACCTGAAAGGGTTGAAGATCGGTATCATGGGGTGCATTGTCAATGGTCCCGGCGAAATGGCGGATGCCGATTACGGGTATGTAGGTGCCGGACGCGGAAAGGTCAGCCTGTACAAGAAGAAGGAATGCATCGAGAAGAACATCCCCGAAGAGGAAGCGGTAGAGAAACTGATAGAGCTGATTAAGGCAAATGGGGATTATGTTTCATCCCCCTCCTGAAGCTCCATCTCCTTCTTCAGATTCCTCCAATCCGTAGGCGACATCTCATACCGGGCCTTAAACCGGCGCAGGTAAG
>NZ_CBVI010000017.1 GCF_000513195.1 Bacteroides timonensis
CCCTAAGTACTCACCGAGGCAAAGCCCGACTCCTGTGCCACCGTTTCTATCGTTGGGAAATCGTCGTCGGTCAGCCTCTGGCAAGAGTAAGCCAGGCGTAGTTCTGCCAGATACTCGTTGAAAGGCTTTTCTTTATACTTCATACACCGCTCGGCAAGTTCGCGTTTACTCACGCCACTATGCTGGGCGGCTTTTTCTATATCCATGTCCGGTTGTGCAAAGCGGTTCTCTTCCGTCAGCCATTCATCCAATTCCTTCAGACTTAGGATAATATCCTCCGGCGTATTTTCTGCCGGGGCGGTGGCGGTGACGGTGGACAATGTGCGGTCCTGCATCAACTCTTTGAGGCGTGCCAATTCATCTTCGGCCTGCTGTTTCAGACGGTTTTCTTCCCGCAACTCGCGGTTGAAGCGGCGCTGCCGACGCATCTGCCTCATGCCCATGCAGATAGTCACCAACACCATGAATGCCAGTATGCCGCTGACCGCCAGTGTCGTCTGGTGGAGTTGCAACTCCGACTTCTGCCGCCGGATGGTATCTTCATAACTGCTCACTTCACTCATCAGGCTATATTCCATATAAGCTTGTCGGCGTTCGCGCATGGCCAGGCTATCGCCAAGCACGAGTGCACGGCGGTAGAGGGTGGCGGCTTCCGCCTTTTTGCCCTGCGCAAGGCAGGCGTCGGCCAGCAGGGTGACGGCGGTTTTCGTAATCTCAGAGATGCTGTCGGGGTGCTGCAACTGCCTGTCCAGGCAACCGCGGGCATAGGCTTCGGCATCGGCATATCGGTGCGCCTGCATCAGGTATTGCCCCGGAAGCCGGCACCTCACTTCCATTCCGGGATAGCGGGCGGAGAGCTGGCTGTACAGCCGATAGCAGCGGTCGGCCTGCTGCGCACGGCCCGAAGCCAGATATTGCACCATGAGGCATTCGTAGTAGTTCATCAGGATGAGGGCGCGCCCCTGCTCATCCAATATGGGAGAAAGCTCAGTCTGCTCGGTGTCGCGGACAGCCTGTTCCAGCAAGGCTATGGCCTCATCGTGGCGATTCATTTCGCCCAGCAGAATGGCAGCTTCCGGAATAACCTCAACCTTCATGTTGACACACTTTTCCAATTGATCCAGAGATTGAATCAGCTTCTGCAGGTACTTCCAGGCCTCCGAGCGTTCGCCGCGCATCCGGAGGGCATTGGCATAGAAGAGGGAGGAATAGGCCTTATACCAAGGGGAGTTCAGGGTCTGGACATTGCGTTTCTCCAGTTCCTGCGCCCAGTAGCCCAAAGCTTCGTCGTCGCCCAGGTACCCGCTGATGGCACACAGTTGGACGATGGCCAGCATTTCGCGCTCGGGATTGCCTTCGGCACGGGCGGCGGCCACGGTTTCCTGTCCGTAGTGGCGCGCCGGGCGCAGTTGGTCGGCCACCATGCTGGCAAGGCACGACACCAGGTTGACGTAAGAACGGGTGGCGGGGGCGTGATAGCCGTTGGCGTCGCTCCAGCGGCGCAGGCTGTCCAGCATTTGCAGGGCAAGGCGGGGGCGGGTGACGTAGATGCTGTCCATGTAGTGGATGCTGGCGGCGGGGCGGGCGGCGGTTTCTCCGGCGGTGAGGGAGAGGGAGAAGAGAAAGAATATAGAAAGTATTAGCAGCTTCTTGCACATAAAAACGTATCCCATACTTCTATTCTCCAGTTTATATGCATTCAAGTCCATTGTTGTCATGCTGTAAATCTCCTATTGCTAATTCATTCACTGGCACAAAGATACGAATTGTTCATGGATATGCAACGGCCGGGCGGGGGAAAGATGGCTCATCTCTTGGTGAGTTCACGCAGGCGGCCGTCCAGCTCGCGCGACTTCCGTTCCAGCTCGCGGCGCCGGCGGCGGTTGCGGCGCATCTGCCGGAAGAAGGAGACGGATAGTATCAGCAGCTCCACCGCAAGGACGGCGGGAAACAGGATAAAGAGGAAGTTGTTCAAGATGCCGGAGTGCTCCATAAGACTATTAGATTAATTGACAGTTGACAATTGAGATACTACTGCCGCTATCAGGCTTTCAACCTGCACAGCTAAATTCATAATTCATCATTCATTTAGTTACCTATTTATTATGTAAACTAATTATGGTGACAGCCCCTCCTATCCCAGCGGGTTCTCATCCAGTCCGCCACCGCCGCTGCCGCCGCCCGGGTTGTCTTCGGCGGGCTGACCTACAACGAAGTTGTCGTCCATCGTCACCGTGCGGGGCTCCTTCAGCATTAGGCTGCCGTTGCCTGACAGCTGCGTGCACAGCTTCACTTGCCATACGGAACCTTCTTCCGCCCCGGCGGGCATCACGAAGCCCACCTGCGTGGGGGTGTTGGGAAAGAGGCGTGCGGCGGGGATAAGTACGAGCTTGGCTCGTTGAGAGGTCTTTGCCATTGTTCTTTTGATGGTTTAGAGGGTTGATAATTAATAGTTGATTCTATCGAGTGCCCCATTCCTCCCCCGGTGAGGGGAAGAGGGGGATTTCGTTTGCGGGATATTAAGGGGATAGTTTTGTATAGTTGCTGGGGGCGGTCAATTCTGCAACGGAGGCGGTGGCTGCGGGGGTGGAGCCGGTATAGCCGTAGTATACGTTATTGACGGCACTGCAATAGGCTTCGTTATCCCCAGTTTTCAGCAGTTTTTCCTTTAGGCCGGAAGCTTCAGTCTGCGATGTAATCTCTGTCAGGAAAAGGTTATTGATAATAGTTCCTCCTCCAAAGGACGCACTATCCCATGAAAATTTGATTTTGCTAATACTACTGGAACTGATGCCCCATACGAAGTCCAACTTTCCGCTTGTTAGAGCATTAAATGTATAGTCCGCAAATTCATATGCATCCCCGGTCATGATGACGGTTTCGAGATTGGAACATCCATTAAATACCCTACTCCCTACTGCCCCTTGCAGCTTCCTTATCTCTACCGTCTTCAACGATGTGCAGGCAGAAAGAGCATTCTCCGGCAACGAACCTGCTCCATCATACAAGAAGTGGGTGAGCCCACTTCCTGAAAAGGTCCCCACCCCGACGCTTTTAATCGTATCCTTATGCGTTTGAAAGTAATCGAACTTTTCACAGCCGTTAAAAAGATTGTTTGCCAGGGAAGTTAGCGGAGACACTATCAATGTGGCCAAATTCTTACAGCCTTTAAAGGCTGAAATCCCTAGGGTGGTAGCGCTAGAGACATCTACCATGGTCAGCCCTGTGCAACCGGAGAAGGCTTCCGCTCCTATGGATGTCACATTGGGTGCATTTACCGTAACAAGCGATGCGCAGTCTTTAAACAGTCCTTGGGCTATGCCGCTTATCTGGGGGGCATCCAGATTCTGAATGGGGCTTGTATACAGATTTTTCAGTTCACCTACAGCATTCGGCAGATGCAGTGTTCCAATTTTGGCTCGGTAGTTCCAGCTTGCGACCAACTGGGTCGACGCATTAGTGATGCCCAGTGTCATCGTAGCGATTTTCTCTGAAGTAAAGGCTTGGTTTCCTACATAAGTCACACCAGGCAGGTACACTTTTTCCAGTGAGGATGTCTGAAGTCCATACTGTCCTACATAGGTAAGCTTGGGCAAGTTCACTTCTGTGAGATTAAGCCCTAGGGTTGCATCAATTTTTGTCAGGTTAGGATAGTTCTCTTCATTAAGTACCGTTACGCTCTTGGCATAGGGGCAGTCAGCGGAAAATCCACCGTTAATGGTGGTTATATTTCGCGTACTCCCACTTCTTCCAGTTTTATGCAACCCTCAAATGCACCAGAAGGTAAAACCTTGATGTGCTGCAAATCTACACTCTTCAATGAGCTACATCCTTTGAATGCCGAATTACCTATATCGGTGACATTGCTTGTATTTACACTCTCCAATGCAGTGCATCCATCGAACGCACCAGCGCGGACACTTGTAAATGCTTCCCCCAGCACAACGTTCTTCAGCGAGGTGCAGTCTTTATAACAGTCATTGCTAGGAAATCCATTCTCCGTCAGCAAGGTCAGGTCTGTGATATTGTTATCTTTGATATATTTGTTCAACGCAGCGACATCATTGGAATCCATCTTACCTGTTATACCTATCTTCTTTATCCCCTTCTGTGCTTCGGGCAATGCCGCCAGCTGGGCAGTCAAGCCGCCCTCTGATGCTTCCAGAAACTGGACATCATTGCTGGTTGTCCCTTCGGCCGAAACCTCCTCCCATCCTTCCACCTTAGTGTTTATCATCACCACTCCATTCAGGTTCAGCTTCAGCGCATAAGTGCTGCATTTTCCGGCCGCTAAGCTAATCTCTTCGGAAGCCGTATATTTGAAATTTATCCCGTTCACGGTGATTATTATCTCCCGCGTGCCGGTACTTCCCGGCAAGGCCAGTGCGTAGAACTCCTGCGTGCCGGCATTTAGTTGACAGAAGGCGATGTCGGCAGTGGTGCTTTCCGCTTGTCTCGACACGGTTCCGTCGGTCAGGCTGAGCTCTCCTTGGGTGGGCAGCGTCATTTTCACCGTTACCCCGGAAACACTCGATAAATCGATATCGGTAGAGGCGAGCGTCACTTTCACCATAGCCATGCAGTGTTCCAACGTGATGGGAGGCAGCGGTGAGGTGCTCACCGATGTCGACTTGGCCACCACGTCCAGCTTCTTCCAGTTCTCTTTATTGGTGGCGGTGAGGGTGAACGGTCTCTTGCCGTCGCTCACATTCCCAAGGGCTCCCACTTCCTGATACACGGTCAGAATAGTGGTCTGTGTAGTGCTCTGCCAATACAGTGCCGGGTCAGACGACCAGTAGCCATCTCCACCGCCATCCTTATGGTAAGTCAGAGTAGCAATTTGGGGCGCATTTCCTCCGCAAGAGAGGTAGGCGCACAACGTGGCTCCAGCTTCAAAACCGGTGGAAACTTCATTTCCCGTACGGGTGCTCAGTGTGCCGAAGTTCAGTTGCCGGCCGTTTCCCGTGCCGTCCGGGGTTCTGTCGTCGTCGCGGCAGGCAACGGTGGTCCAGATCAGAAGTACCAGCAGCGTGGCGGCAGATGCATACAGGTTAATCTTATTCATAGCTATAGCGTATATGTCAGGGATTAGAGTTAGTAGGATAATGATAAAGATAGTTCTCCGGGTTGGTCACGTCACCCTCGCCCGTGTAGCCGTAATGGATGGTTTTCCACGTGATGCCATTACTGTTGCCAATACCTATCGATCCTCCTTGCAGCTGCGCCTCGGTGGTAATGTTGACATCTGTCAGGAACAAGACTCCGTTTCCGCCCCCGATAGCCGTATTGTCAAAATGGTTGCCCCACCCCCAATAGGGGTCGACGTCAGGTATCACCAGATTGGTCAGATTCAAGCAGTTAAAAAACGTTTGGTAGTCAAAGCTTGCGGAAGAGTTAAATACGACAGTATTAAGATTCCCGCAAGATTCAAATACCTTCTGGCCTATACTATTCAGGCTTTCAGGCAGGCTAATGCTTGTGAGTGAATTGCAATTAGAAAACGCAGAGCTACCAATTGTTTTCAATGTTTTGGGCAGATGAACCTCCTTCAAGGCAGTACAGCGAAAAAACACAGAACTACCTATTTCGGTAAGCCCATCAAGCAGGATAGCAACGGTCAGTAAGCTGTTTTCCTGGAAAGCGCCGACATCCAACTTGGTCAAACTTTGAGGCAATACAACCTTCGTAAGTTTCGTAATGTAGAATGCATGGTCTCCAATAGTAGTCAACCCTTCCGGGAAGTCAATACTGGTCAGGCCGGTGTTCTTAAAGGCATTGGCATTTATCACTTGCAAGCCCTGGGGCAGGTACACCTCTTGCAGGGAAGTAGCTCCTTCAAAAGCTCTGCACCCTATATCAGTCACTGTTTCCGGCAGATAAACACCTTTGATGGCGGGATTAGCCTTAAGATATGCAGCCAGTGTGGAAATGTCTTGGTCGTTCAGCGGGCCGCTTATGGCTATCTTGCTATTATTGCCCTCCCACTTTCCCGACAAATCCAGGCTGCCTGCCGCAGAATTCGTCACCTCCGTAAGATTGGGCACCTTCAATATCTCTACCTTAAGCACCTGCCCGGCAGTCAGCTTTGTTTCTGTACCCGTGGGTTGTGCCGTTATCGAATAGGTCGCATTATCCGCAGCACTCACCAAGGCAGTTTCTTGGTTCTTAAACACCTGTCCCGGCATCAGGAACCCGCGGAAGGTGTTGCCGTCTTTCCACAATCCAGTCAACTCGCCTTTACTCGCTTCGTCGGTGACGACGGTCTCGGTATCTACGGAGGAGGTGGTTTTGCCACTGTTGAAGATATGTAAGAGACCCATTTTCGTGTGGTATATCTTGTCATTCTTTCCCGTCACTTCAATCCGCGCCATCAGGTGCTTCATGCCGGAGAAAGTGATTGGAGCAGAAGAAACAGCACTCGTTGTGCTTGCCTGACTCAGGTAATCGTACTTCAGGTAATTGTCGGCGGTAAATTCATCGGGCAGCACGATTGTACGTTCCAGCTTGCCGGTGGTGGTTCGGGCAGCATTCTTTTCCTCATCGGTCAGTGCGGGGAGGTAGGCTGTAAAGGTATGATTGTTGGAGATATGACGCCAACATAAGGCTGTGGAGGGATCGTCGGCAACCCATCCTGCCCGAGTGCCGATGGCTATAGATGCTGCCCGGTAGGTGTAGTCGGCATACTTCGTTACCGTTGTTCCATCGGCTACGGTTACGGTCATTTTCACGGTCATGGTGGCGCCGGGCTCTTCGTAAGCCACGTCAGTGCGCGTCACAGCGCGCGTCCCGGCATCCGTCGCCACTTCCGTCACCGTCAGTCCGCCGAAGTTCACGGGTTTCCCTACGAGTTCTTCCGCCGGTATCTCTTCGTTTCCATCGTCGTCCACGCCCGGCAGGTGGTCCGCCTGGCAGGCCGTGAGCAGGGGGATGCACACGGCAAGCATGAGCAGGACGACGGGGGTAATTAGCAGATGTTTGGTTCTCATATCGTTATTATCTCGTTTATTGTTATTATCTCGTTTATTGTTATTATCTCGTTTATTGTTTCCACTGTTCATTATAGCAAGAAACGCCGCTTCAACGATATGACTGCCGGGAAAACGGAGCGTCCCGGCATCCGGCTGCACGCAAGGGGCAGGCGGGTGGCGGGACGCGGAGAATAAAAGGGGGGGGAGATATCTTTATTTCATTGATGCTACCAGTTCTCTAAGCTTTTCATCACTAATGCTACTATACTCGGCCTTATCATATATGTAAAGAAGTATAAGTACCCCCTCATCTACACTGACAAGTGCCTCTATATACGTTATTGCACGTGCTCCATGACTTTTTCCTTTGCCTTTACTGGCTATTGCCACGCGTACTTTACGTAGTCCATGCCCTAAGTCAATACCTTCATAAGGGTTCTTCTCTAAACTATTCAATAGTCTCGAATAATCTTCCGGCATAGAACGGTATCTCTTCTTTAACTTCTTTAGAGCTCTGTCAAAATCGGGAGAGGTTACTATTTCCAGCATTGCTTAGTCCTCCTCCTCCAATTCCTTCAGTAATTCTCTGGCAGGACGTGTTTTCACCCTTCCTGCCTTAATGTCGCTCAGTGTATGCAACGACTTCTTGATGCCCTTAATAATGGATTCGTCGCTATCTGTTTCAATATCGGCCTCTACCGCACATCCATATTCGTAAGTCGGCTCGCCCACTATGCAGCTACCGGAATCTTCTTCCGGACAGGTGTATTCCTTCACGGATTTATCTTTTTGCATACGTGCTTTTATACGATGGTAAGCCTTACTCATTTCCTTCAGAAGTTCGCTACTGTCAGTATTGAGTATTTCACGAGCCAGCATTGCTTTCTGTGCTTCCAGTTCCATTGTTGTCATAATCTTGTCCTCCTATATATACTATTGTCAAATACAACGATACAAAGATAACGAAAGTTCCCGTAAGGCGCTGCACAGCATCCCTTTATTTTCCGTTTCCCAACATGTCAAAGAGCGTTTCTCGAAAACGCCCGGCGGCATACTGGAATAACGGAGGGATATTTCTTGCAGGACTACTTGCTGCGTATGCCTCGCACTAAGGCGGAAGGCTCGCGGCGGGTATCCCAAAGAGCAGTTATATAAAGTATATCCTTTTGCTCATCTGCATAATAGATTAATTTGAAATGCTCGTGCACGACCAACGAACGATACGCCCGACGTCTGCCAGCAAGTAAAGGTTCCAAAGGTCCCATATAAGGGTTATTGGCAAGCAGTTCAATCTGATGATCAATACTCATAAAAAAACGCTGTGCCACATAAACTCCAAACAGCCTTTTGCCTTGTGCAGTAGCAGTTTTCAACTGTTTGCCTGCACCCTTTCTCAGGACTATTTGCATAGCCATGGAAATGTTTTAAGCAAGTCGGCACGCGCCTCTTCCCAAGGTATTCCCGGTATTCCGGCTTCTTCCTCAGCCTCAGCCTCGTCTATCCACGAGTTTATCTCCTCCATCGTGTAGGGTGTAAGGTCTTCTTTTTCTTCCGCCACAGCATTTGCAGCAGATGATTCCACTTTGGCAACGCGTGCGAAGTATTTCTTCACTTTCTTCAGCACTTCCAGATCGTCCGTGCCAAGTATCTCGCGTGCCAGTTCGTTGCGGTATGCATTCAGATCCATTGTTCCCATGTCTATATCTCCTTTCTTTTATATTGCGAATCGCTTTCATTGCGAACCGCTTCAATTGCAAATTGCTTTGCAATGACAAAGATAACAATACTTATCCGTTATTCCAGCATGTCAAAGAGCGTTTTTATAGTGATGAGTGTTTAGTGATAAGTGATTAACTGTTCAGCACTAATCACTAAAAGGACTGATCACTACTTTCGTTCCGCCCCCGTTGCGAAGCGGGCGGTGCCGGACTATGACGCATGGCGTCCGGGGCGGAAGGGGGTTTTTAAGGCTTCACTTCGGGAACTACCATATCGGCACCACCACTAGCACTGGTTCCGGATGCCCATGCCTTGATGGTGAAGTTGCCCAGACTGATGCCGGTCTTGTTGGCCCTTAAGGTAAAGACGTATTCACTACCGGCTATAAGGGTCAGGGCACTTGATGTACCCAGCTTATAGAGGTAAGTGGTTTCATCAGTAGCGGTCAGCTGCACAAAATCTGCATTTTCTGTAAAAGAAGTGCCCGGCAACAAGATGGCATAATAGGTATATTCTTTATCCATACTGTCCGATACAGTGCCCTCTACACGATAGGGAGTAATCTCTCCGGCTTTTTCAGAGGTAGAAGAAATGCTTATCGACCCATCCTTGATATCGAACGTTCCGTTCAGGGGAGTCATTCCATTTCCACTATTATCCTTATTCACAATCTTCAGGCTGGGAGCCAATTCTTCCAGTTCAGCTTGACTCAGGTCATTGCCTGCCGTCAGTTTAATTAAGATACGGCTCATCTTGTGTTGCAACTCCATGGGTTGTGCGCTGGTGCTCGCCAGTACGGGGGTGTTTTTTGCCCACAGGTAATCGGCATCCTTGTAACCCTTGCCACTATTATTATCCTGGTCTCTGGCAACCGTAACACTTTTAGTCGTATTCTTGTCTGTCAGACTCTCATCGTACGGATAATAGCCATACAGCGTATGCCACTGCGAGGTGTTCTGCCAATAGATGACACCGTCCCAGCCAGTGCCAGTTTTGGTAAACTTCACGTTATTGACGGCCTTACCGGCACCGATAGCGGCAGGCACCGCAGTCGCCTCATTCTGGGCGGTGTTTTTATCCGCAGTTGCCAGGTAGATGCCGATGGCATCACCGGTTTCAAAATCTGTAGGCTGCACAATCGCCACACGTGTCTGCGTCACGCCGCCTACCCCAATATTCATCTGAATCGGCTTCGTGATGTCCACCACTTCCACTTCATCACTGTTGCTGCACGCGCCCAAGGCTAAAGTAGCACTCACTATGGCCGTAGCCATCAAAATCTTACTTACTCTCATGTCTTTTTTTTAATGTTTTAATAGTTTATATATTTCATAAATCACCTTATCACTTTATCACTCTATCACCCTCTCTCAAATCTCCATCCCCGCATCTCCGTCGCTGCTTCCACCATCCTGCCATTCACCGATACTCACGCTCATGGAGGCTTCCGTACGGCTTACGGTGACGGTCAGCGTATAGCTCTTACCGCCCTCAAAGACGCCGTTGCGGTCCGTCGATTTCAGATAGTAAGGCTGTCCGCCAATGGTGAGCGTCAGCAGGTTTTCGCCTGCGGCGATGGTCTGCGGAACAATGAGGGCGTTGCGTTTGTCGCCCGTGCCGCTAAGCGTAATCTCTTTGCGGGCACTGCCCGGTGCCAGTGTGATGCCATCCAATGTATAATCCGCAATGGCTTGCGGCAGGCTGGCAAGGGCGGTTTCCACTTCCGCTTGCGTCATGCCCGCACCGGCTTTCAGCACTACATTCAGTTGTGCGGCAAGATGGCGGAAAGTGAGCGAAACGGGAGACAGGCGGCCGGTGGTGGTGGTGGCTGCCAACAAGTCGGGCATCCGGTTTCCGGAGGGCGTTCCGGGCGGAGTGTGTAAGGCGTAGAAGGCGGTCTGTTCATCCTTCAGAACATCCCAGTAAAGCACGGGTGTACTGCTCCAACGGTTATCATCCCCCAGTGTGAAGGCATATCCGGCACCTTCGATACGCTGCGCCCAGAGGGTGAAGGCATCGCCCGGTTCAAAACCACTGTTCGCACTCCCGGTGCCGCTTCCGGCGGGAGGAGTGTCCGGTGTCTTCACCTCTACCACGGAAGCGTCGGCGGAAGTATTTATACCATCCGTCCAAGGTTCGATGGTAGCTTCCACAACAGCCTCTACCGGTTCCTCCGGCTTGGTTACGACGCGCAAGGTCAGCGTAAACGTGTTTTGCGTTCCGGCTGCCAGATTCTGCGTTTCGCTCATAGTGGCGGTATATTCTTTCCCATCCGTCAGGGTCACCACGAAACTGACGCCCGGAGCGGCGGAACGTGGCAGTACAATGGCCTCGCCCGCAGTGCCCGCCGCATTCAACGGAACGGAGATGTCCCGCGGGGTGGAAGCGGCGGAGATGCTGCCGTCCGTCAGCAGACAGGTGGCCTTTGTATTCATTCCTTTCAGGATGAGCGTGGCGCCCGCCAGTTGTGCCGGTTCTACGGTATCGCTGCCCTTCAGCACGAATATCAGTTTCACCAGGCGGTGGCTGAAGCTCAGTGCCACAGACGGCGTATTGCGGTCGTGCCCGTCGGCCCGGGCGGTCAGCACATCCACGGCGGGTTGTTGACTGACGTCGACAGGCAGGCGGAACTCTTCCGTTAATTTATCACCCGCATAAGGGTAATAAGCAAGGAAATCCACTTTAGAACCGTCCGCGGGAAAATAAGCGGTGTTGGCTTCGCCATCCGGTTGCAACTTGCCGCCGGCACCTGCCGAGGCAATGACGTAGCGGTAATTAAACACTGCGTTGGCAGGCTCCGTGCTTCCGGCAGCGTTCATGCAGAGGCCTACGGCATCGCCTGCCTCCCACTTTCCGTCCGTGGCACGCGTCAGCGTAACGTTTCCGATACCTGCCGTCAAGCTGACCGCCACCGGAGCATCCGGCACATCGCCGGAAGGTTGATTCTCACTGCACCCCACCAGTAGGCAGAAGAACAACAAAAGGCTTGCAAAGTATAAATGGTACTTCTTCATATCATATAATTTACTTATCACATTATCACCCTATCATCTTATCACTCTATCCCCCTATCACTCCCCCTCATCCGTCGCATCCAAATCACTGTCCGTCCCCTGTTTCCAGTCGCCGATGACCGCCGATACTCCCGGCTGTCCGGCAATGGTGATTTCGGCATTCAGGGTAAGGGCTTCCACCGGACCGGAAGCATAGTCATTGAAATCGCGCAGGTAAGGGGTAAGATCCTGCTGCAGCGTCTCCTCTTCACCGTTGGTATAACGCAGGTTCAGGGTAAGCAATTGCTGCTGGGCAGTGTGGATGCCCAGCAGGTTACGAACGCCGGAATAAAAGACACGTTCGTTGCCGGCACGCGTGACGGAAGCGCTTTCCCGCTCTATGGGCAGTTCTATAGTGCCGCCTGCGCCGCTTGTGGTAGCGTGGTCGTGCAGCCGCCGGGCGGAAGCCATCCCGCTAAGCCGCGCATGGATGGAAGCGATGCGCCAGTCCGCCTCACAGCTAAGGCTGAAACGCAGCGCCAGCTCACGGGTAAAGGGAAGCAACCGGAGGGTATATGAATTTTCCTGTTGAGCGGCCGGAACAAAAGTGCCGATGCCCGCGCTGAAATCCTCCGGTTCAAGGAACAACCCGTCGGCATCCTGTTCCAGACGGAAGTACTCTCCATCGAAACGGATATGGGCGGCATCCTGAGTGCCCACAAAGGTATATTCCCTTTCCTCCAACTCCAGACGCACCGTAGCGCCGGCATCCATGATGAAGGTGGTATCTACGGCCTCATCGGCGCTCCACACGCGCATCCGCACAGTGGAAGCTGTCGGTGACCCTCCCGACCGGTCAATCTTTAGCGATGTAGATGATTTATATAACTCTTCGTGTGTATAAAGTTCCTTCTTACTGCATCCGGCTAATACAGTAAGCATCAGCAAGCAGGTAGCGATATATCTTAACGGTGTTTTCATCGGCTATCTGTTTTTGGAGGGAATACGATAGACCAGGCTGACGTGCAGGTCAGTCAGACCGAAAAGATCACGCGTGCGTTCGCTCCGGAATTCATACTTGCCGAAACGCTTGTTCCAGATGTAGCGGTCGTAGCGGGCATGGATGTATCCCAGCCCCAGACCGGCATCGACAAACCAGTTGCCACGCAAAGCAAAGCGGTAGCCCATGGTGACTCCTGCCAGAAGGGCTTCTCCCTGACGTCCGCCATCAGTAAAGAAGTTACTGTCGAAACTGCCGCCACGCACGGAGATACCGATATGCGTCCGACGGAAACCAGAGCCGCCGGTTTGCAACCAGTAACGGGCTTCGCCACCCACACTCCAGGTCTGTGTGGCACGCTGTGTATGCGAATAGCCCCACATGCCAAAACTGCCATCGGCAGCCACGGAACAGCTTTTACCGATATAGACTTCGCCTCCAAGATTAGGAGCGAGAGTTGCCCACGAAAGGAAATTAGTAGTTAATGCAAAAGGACTGTCTTTCTTCTGCTGTGCCTGTGCGACAAACGGGAGAAGGAAAACAAGTAATAAAAGAATCGTACGTAATGGCTTCATGTTTCTTTGCTTTCAAAATGATAGGCAAAGTTGTTAATTTATCGCAAGACCATATCAAGAAAAAGCCCCTGCAAAACTTTCATTTCATGCTTTGACAATGGTCATTCATGAAATGAAAGGCTTGCAGGGGCTATAAGACAGCCATGATTGCAACCGGAAAACTCAATACATTCCACCTCGGCACCGACAGCCTTCAAAGCCCTGGATGCCGCACGCGCCCCTTTAGGAGTTTCATTTCGTTCCATATAACTGGAACAAAAATTTCTCTTGACTGGAAGTGTTGTTTCAATAAAGAGGAACAACAGTTCCAGTTAAGTGGAACAAACGTAATCAAAGAATCAGTTCTTTGCAACCGGAACGCTCAGCATCTCCTTATACTTCTCCGGTTCGCTCAGCACCTTCACGGCTTCATTCAAATCATCATCATCTTTCAACTGTTGTATGATACCACCACGCTGGAAATAATAGCGTTTAATGATATCTTGGGCAATCATATTCTTGATATCTTTCGCAAAGTAATCCAAGTCACGATCCAGATTATGGCTAAGTTTCTGCTCAAGAGCCTTGAATTCTTCGGAGGCATCTTTCATATAACCTTCAAATTCGGCCATTTCTTTCAAATTCTTCAGAATCTTCTCGCTCTGCTGGTCATATTTAAAATCTGCCTTCTTTACCATTTCCTTAAACTCTGCATAATCAGCATCCGTCACTTCAAAATTCTCGGGAGAAGCGATTGTCGGGTGCTTCAGGCAATATTGAGTAGCATAATTAAAGATCAGATTATCATTTACCAGATAAAACAAAATATTAGGTAGCTTTTCTTGTTCCACTGCAACGTCCGGCGTCACACCACCGCCATCACGCACTTCACGTCCGACAGCCGTATGGAATACTGTAGTCAAACTATCAGGAATACGTCCTACACTACCATCCGGATTACGATGTTTATAATCTATCGCCTGCACGCAACGACCGCTGGGAATATAATATTTGGAAGTAGTCACCTTCATCGTACCGCCATAAGGCAATGTACGCGGCACTTGCACCAGGCCTTTTCCAAACGTGCGGTTACCTACAATCACTGCACGATCATAATCCTGCAATGCACCCGCCAGGATTTCCGAAGCGGAAGCAGTACCGCTATTTACCAATACAGCAATGGGAATATCTGTATCCAACGGTTCTCGCAAGGTCTTATACGTATTGCTGGCTTGTTTTATCTTACCTTTCGTTGTTACAATCGTCTTGCCACGGGGCAGAAAGTAGTTGGCTATCTCTACAGCCTCTTCTAACAGACCACCGCCATTATTGCGCAAATCAATTACCAGTGAAGTGATACCCTGTTTCTTCAAATCAAGGAAAGCCTTCTTAAACTCTTTAGATGGATTTCCGGAAAAAGTACTCAGGTTAATGTAGCCGATATTGTTATCCAACTTACTGTAATAAGGAATAAACGGCAACTGGATGTTCTTACGGACAATTGTAAAATCCAATGGCTTTGCCTCACCGGGACGCTCAACCTTCAGTTGGAAACTTGTCCCTACCTGTCCACGAAGTATTTTGCTCACATCCGTATTTCCGGTCAGGTCTTTTCCATCTATTTCAAGCAAGATATCGCCTGCTTTCAATCCCACTTCGGCAGCAGGCATACTTTCGTAAGGTTCCACAATTACCGTACGCTTCAATTTCGGCTCATATCGGATGATGGAACCTATACCTCCATAAGAAGCCTTAAGCATCTGCTCCAACTCACTCCGATCCTCTTCCGGATAAAATTCCGTATAAGGGTCCAGAGAATACAGCATCGCATCGATGCCCTCACGTATTGTCTTATTCGGATCCAATGTATCTACATAGAACATATCCAGTTCCTTCACGATGGAATTGAATATATCCAGGTTCTTTGCAATCTGGAAAGTGCGGTTATCACCACTCTTGAAACTAAAAAAGACAACTGCACCTACTACTAACAGTAAGGTAGCTATCCAGCGTACTTTCAGTATTTTCTTCATATCCTGTTTATTATAGTTCACTGATTCTCGTTTTGATATCCTCCCACCACTCGGCAGGCATTTCTGCACCAATCACCCGGATGATGCTTCCTGAAAGGATAGAACCTATCTTGCCGCACTTCTCCAGCGAGTATCCGCAAGTCAGTCCGTATAAAAAGCCGGCGGCAAAATAATCGCCCGCACCGGTCGTATCTATCACTCCATCCACAGTGACAGCATGCACATGCACTTCCTCTGTCCCTTTACGAATGAGCGATCCTCTGGCACCCAACTTCACAATGGCGATGCTGCACATTTTAGCAATCACATCCAATGCTTCTTCCGGTTCTTTACCCGTAAATGCTTTTGCTTCCTCCTCATTGGCAAACACAATATCCACATACTTGTTTATCAATAAAGAGAAGAAATCGTGGTCTTGCTCCACAATATTATAGCTTGCCATATCCAGGCAGATTTGTAATCCGGCTTCTTTTGCCAGTTCAATGGCACGAAGTATCATATCATGATCCTGCACCAGATAACCTTCAATGAACAAATAAGTATATCCCTTGAACATCTCCCGCGAAAGGTCTTCGGCCTTTAATGTAGCGGCGGCACCCAGATAAGTACCAAAAGTACGTTCCCCGTCAGGTGATATAAAAGTGGAAGCTACCCCCGAAGGCAACTCGGAAGAAACTAACAAATTTGCTTCTGTCCCCCGTTCCAACAAACTTTGCCGATAAAATTTTCCATAATCGTCATTACCAACCTTACCAATGAATCCTGTTCCCGCACCAAGGCATGCCATACCACGAATTGCATTTCCGGCAGAGCCCCCGGTAGCCAATTCTGTTTCCATTTCACTGAAACGTTCATTGATTATCAGCAGTTTCGTTTCATCAATCAGGGTCATGCTTCCCTTGGGCAATTCCATTTCCGTAAGAATATGGTCGTCGTTGAGAGTAGCAAGAACGTCAACAAGGGCATTGCCCATTCCAATTATTTTGTCCATTTCGATATTTTTTTTGCAAAGATATTGCATATTTCAAAATATCCTATTACTTTTGCAGCGCATTTGAGAAAAAACAACATTCTTCCTTAGCTCAGTCGGTTAGAGCATCTGACTGTTAATCAGAGGGTCCTTGGTTCAAGTCCAAGAGGAAGAGCGAAAACTTAGATGCAAATTCTTCCTTAGCTCAGTCGGTTAGAGCATCTGACTGTTAATCAGAGGGTCCTTGGTTCAAGTCCAAGAGGAAGAGCAAAAAGGTTCGTCATTATGGCGAACCTTTTTTGTTTTTATTATTTAATTATCTTCATCAAGCTTCCGCAACCGCCAATGTCAATACACTGATACGTATCCCTCCTATCTCACGAAATATATCAGCACAGGCAGTAGTTGTAGCTCCTGTAGTCAAAACATCATCCACAATCAGAATATGCTTCCCTACTAATCGTTCCGGATGGCGGAGTTTAAAAATACCTTCCACATTCTCCCATCTCTCATAAATCGATTTACGGGTCTGTGTATTGGTATGCTTCTCGCGAATCACGGAAGAAGTGTCTACAGGTATCCCTGTCACTTGAAACACGCCACGGGCAATCCACTCACTTTGATTATATCCACGAGCTCTCTGTTTACGGGGATGCAAAGGTACGGGAATGACAACATCTACATCTTCAAAAAAGCCGGTCGGCAGTAATTCCGCCGCCATGCAACGTCCCATCACCGCTCCCAGTTCTTTTCTTCCACCATACTTCAATTGATGCAGAATCCTGCGGAAATCACTTCCTTTCCGATAAAAGAAATAAGAGGTGGCACGTTCCAGAGGAAACTTTCCCCAAAACATACGCTCTACAGGATTATCCTTCATTTTATGGTAATTCGTACGCGGCATATCTATATTGCAACGAGTACAAATAGTATCCTCACCCTCTATAAGTGATGCTCCGCAAACTGCGCAGCAGCGTGGAAAAAAAAGATGGAACAAAGGACCAAACCAATATTTCACAGTATTTTTCATCAGGCTATTTCTTTATGTCACATCCCCAACGGAGGAACTTCTTGTATCAGTTGTTGCAATATAGGATGCAGATATCCATTCGTGGCAATAATATGATGTCCTTCTATAAAGTTCTCATTCCCATAAAAGTCAGTCACCCGGCCACCGGCTTCCAGCACCAGCAATGCGGCAGCCGAATAATCCCATTTGCCGATGAAAGCTTCCGCCCAGGCATCAAAACGTCCGGCGGCTACATAGCATATTGCCAAAGCTGCAGAACCAGTCATACGGATACCACCAACCTTACCATACAAATTATGTATCAGATGTTCTCCCGTACGGGCATATTGACATGAGTTATAAGGCAATTCAACTACCAGAAAAGCATCTTCCATCTGCTGCACATTGGAAACCTGTATCCGCTGGCCATCCACATACGCACCTCCACCTTTCCAGCCATAGAAACACTCATCCCTACAGGGATCATACACTACTCCAATCAAGAGTTCCTCTTTAGATCGAAGAGCTATACATACACAATAAGGCGCGTTGTCATGGATATAATTTGTAGTCCCGTCCAACGGATCCACTACCCAACAATAAGGTTCATCCTGATACACTGCCGAACCTTCTTCCGTAATAAAACCGGCTTCCGGCAACAAAACGGAAAGTTCAGCAACAATCTGTTTTTCCGACTCTTTATCTACATAAGACACATAGTCATGCGCATGTTTCTTCTCCACGCTTTCACTGCGGAAAGTTTTTCTCTCTTCTTTCAAGAAACTTCCTGCATCCATAGCAATGCGACAAACTTTCGCGGTAAGTGATGCTAAATCCATATTCGTATTCTTTTTCTTTGTTATTCTATTATTTCCCGGGCAATCCAGGCGCAGGCCTCAGCGTCGGCTAATGCATGGTGATGCTGCTCCAACTCATAACCAAAGTAGGCAGCTACCGTATGCAGCTGATAGTTGGGCAAACCTTTGATCCGTCTTCGTGCCGTGCTCAAGGTACAATGAAATTCATAATCGGGATAATCCAGGCTATAAGTTCTGAAAACAGCTTTCAGGCAACTCTCATCAAAACCTTTATTATGGGCAATGAGCGGTAATCCTTCAATAAGTGGCGCTATCTCCTGCCATACGGTGGGAAATATCGGAGCTTTTGCCGTATCCGCCATTGTCAGTCCATGCACACGCGTGTTCCAATAGGTATAGTATTCCGGTTCGGGGCGAATCAGACTATAGTAGCTATCTACAAACTCTCCTTCCCGCACAATCACCACACCAACACTGCACACACTGGCACGCTGTTCGTTGGCTGTTTCAAAGTCTATGGCAGCAAAGTTTTCCATAATTCAGAAATTCCAAAGATCCTATTGTGGTTCCTCCACCTGCTGATAAATCAGATTTCCCCGTTGACTAATAGTCCATTTATCGTTCTCCAAACGGACATTCTTCGTATCATCATCCTCTACATTCCATGCGTATCCCCCCGAAGGTAAAGAGCGGCGATCCAGTATTTCGCTCGGGCGGTCATCAGAAAAGAAGAGTTCTACTTGCAGCGAATCGGGCGAAAAAACAATATAGGCGGCTTTTTCTTTATCTGCCACATCGGCTACACGTACTCCTTTCTCCCAAAGACGGATGCAGTCTTTCAGAACCTCACTCCAGGTATACCCTGCGGAAGCTATACAACCGTGAGCATCCTTATCATCACCCACCTTATTCTCTTCACCCTTTTTACTCTGAGAGTTTCCACAACTTGTAAACAGGAGGCTTACACACATCAATAGCAAAAAACAAGCATTTCCAGTTTTCATAAGAATCATCTATTTATATTTTGCACCCCAAAAGTACGAATAAATATGAAGCGGGGAAAGTTATCACATTTATTTCATGCGGGGAAAAGAAGGCTGAA
>NZ_CBVI010000018.1 GCF_000513195.1 Bacteroides timonensis
GGCTTCAATAAAGTTTTTCAATAAGTTGTCAGCACTCCAGCACTGACAACACCCAAACCCTTTGTCAGTCGTAGTTTGACGGCAGTGCTGACAAGGTGTTTATAAGTGACGACAAACAGTTTGTCAGCACTGATTTTCAGACTATTTTCGGACGTATGAGATTGTATATCAAAAGAGTACTTCATATTTTGCATATAATAGGATAGCCTCCCTTTATATACGTGTTTCCCTAGATCCATGACATAGAGTTACTGCAAAGCTGTGACAGTATTACTGCAAAGCATGTTCAGTGTCGCTGCAAGACAAAGACAGTGTCACTGCAAACCATATACAGTTTCATTGCAAGGCATGTGCAGCAGTATTGTTAAGGTATGTACAGCAACGTTGCAGCACAGACATAACACTATAATACTCTTAATCAAGCACTACTATGTAAAGGAACAAGACCTTCATACATTTAGAACCGCTTCTCCATATCTCCTTGGCAGTATAAGTAGTCCAAATTTCGGAAGCTGTTTTTAAGGCAGTATGTAGACAAGTGAGAAATTAAAAAGAATTTCATTGGAATGCGGTTGCCTTGTAACCAAACAGAAATATTTTCCGAAAACATAAAAAAAAAGATAAGTTGCCCAAATAGAGGATAAATATAGAAAAGTAGAAACTAAATGGAAATATAAGATATTTTAGTGTAGCAATTCGTTCCTTTAGCCTCCCAAATACTCACTCAAAGAATTTGTTTCTTTAAATATATTTTATAATATTTGTAGCAAAATCAGTCAGAATGGAAGCAAAACCAGCAGACCTGAATGATTAACTGATAAGCATATACAACATTTTACTTCAACATCATAAATTAAATGACTTATGAAAAAAATTACTACTCTATTAACGGCCATTATCGGAATGGCACTCATGAACCAAGTATCAGCAACCCATGTCACAGTAGAAGTCCCTACTGCCGGGCAACTGAGTTCTTTAGTACAAGATGTAAACTGTGACAGCATCACCATTTCGGGAAATCTGGATGGAAATGATTTTTGGTTTATCAGAGAGCAAATGCCAAACCTGGTTTATTTGAACACAAGCAAGGTTACAGTGCCAGGTAACAGACTTCCCGAGTCTGGGCTATACTCAAAAAAAACACTACAGAAAATCATACTTCCTGACAATTTGGAAGCAATAGGAAATAATGCTTTCGCCTACTGTTCCAACCTGAAAGATATCACTTTCCCTAAAACATTAGCCACGATAGAATATCATACATTCTATCAGTGCGGTTTATCCGAAGTCACACTTCCTGATAAACTAAAAGACATAGGGGATGCTGCTTTCTACGAATGCTACAACCTAAAGAAAGTGAACTTCCCTGAAAAATTAGTCAGCATAGGCAATAGTGCATTTCGTCAATGCAATTTATCCGAGGTTGCATTCCCTGACAGTCTAAAAACAATAGGAAGTAATGCTTTCAGATATTGCCAGCAACTGCAAAAAGTTACATTTCCGGAAAAGCTGGAAACAATAGGCACCCATGCTTTTAACGATTGTTTCCGCCTACACACAGCCACACTTAAAGGCAAAACCGCACCGGTAATATCCGACAACACTTTCAACTACACTAAAGTATTTTATGTACCGGAAGGTGCTGCACAAACCTATAAGGAAGCCACCAACTGGTCTAATTTGGTCATTATAGACGGAAATACGCCCAAAAAGATAACAGTAACCCTAACTACTGCCGGAACTTTGGGAGAAGAAATCCTAAAACAAGTTGACTACGTAAAACAAGTTAATGAACTGGTAATAAACGGCCCCCTAAACAGCGATGATTTTTATCAGATACAACAACAAGCCACCAATTTAATTTCTATTGACCTGACCAAAGCCACCATAGAATCATTACCTGAAAATTTCTTCTACGAGAGAGCCGCCTTACTTGATATAAAGCTCCCTGCTACCCTGAAAAGTATCGGAAGATATGCTTTTTACCGATGCCACGGATTAACCCAAATAACTATACCAGAAGGGGTAACGATTGTCGGAGATTACGCTTTCAACGAATGTATTTCACTGAAAGAAATTGAGTTGCCGACTACACTGACAGATATTAAAAATGGTGCTTTTCAAAATTGCTGGAGTTTAGCAAGCATCCAAATACCCGATAATGTTACCACTATCAGTCAATCCTCCTTTTACCATTGCACTTCATTAATACAAGTGAAGTTCCCGGCTAAATTGCAGAGTATCTCCAATTCCGCATTTCAAGAATGCAGTGCATTAGCCAAAATAAATTTGCCCAAAGGACTACTGACCATAGGTTCAAATGCATTTTATCAATGTTCCGCATTGGAAGAAATCTCTTTCCCCTCGACTTTGTCAAGTCTGGGAAGCAGTGCCTTTTACCGTTGTACGAATCTCACAGAAATCACTCTGCCCGCTTCACTGACTTATTGCTATCATCCATTTTATGAATGTCACAATATCAAGAAAGTTACCTGTCTGGCATCCGTACCGCCTACATTAGAAAACAACAATGATATTCTCTATGGTGTAGATAAATCCAGTGCAGAACTTGCAGTTCCTTTCTGGTCCGTAAACAGCTATAAGCTGGCTCCGGGTTGGGATGCATTTCCTACAATCAATCCTCTGGATTATGAAACAGACCTCATCAACGTGCCCGGCGAACTGGTCATAGCGGCAGATATCCGTTTCAAGAACAATCCGACCGTATCCGTATTTGATAACGGCCGACTAACAGTCAGAGGAACCGATGCGCTCTCTATGAAGAAGTACACACAAAGCCACACATTCAGTGGATATGATGATAACAGTTGGTCCTACCGAGAAGCTGTTTATACGAATTTGCTCAGCGAGTCCGGAGCCATGCGTGCCGATAGTGTCATCTACAAACTGAATCTGAGAAAAGACTATTGGCAGTTCATCACACTGCCTTTTGATGTGAACAGAGCAGACATAGAAGTCAGCAATGACGCCCTCTTTGTCATCCGTTACTACGACAGTAAAGCACGGGCCGACGGCGAAACCGGCAACTGGAAAGACGTACCCGCCGGTGGAACGTTGCAAGCCGGAACCGGCTATATCATCCAGGCCAACAAACAAACCCAACTTACCCTGAAAGCCATCAACAATGACAATAAGAACCGGCTTTTCTCCGGCAATGCCTTAAAACGGACACTGGATGAGTACGCCTCCGAGTTCGCCCACAATGCCAGCTGGAATTTCATAGGCAACCCCTATCCATGCTTCTATGACATTTATTACATGGACTACACCTCTCCCATTACAATATGGGACACCCGTAACCGGACTTACACCGCCGTCTCAACCGAAGACGATAACTACATACTCAGCCCGATGCAAGCGTTCTTCATTCAGAAGCCGGTGGAAACGAAAGAAATCAGTTTCTCCGCTGAAGGCCGCCAACTGGATACTGCCGTACGCCAACGCACCACGACCCGTTCCGCCGTTTCGCCGGATCGTACCGTCTTCAATTTTACTTTGGAGGATGACACTTATACCGACCGTACCCGCGTAGTTATCAATCCCGAAGCAAGTATGGATTATGAAATGTCCCGCGATGCTGCCAAATTCATGAGCGACGACAAAGACGTGCCACAACTCTTTACACTAGACGCTACAGGCAGATATTACGCCATCAACGAACGACCGTTGGGCAATGGAATTGTCTCCGTAGGCATTTACGCAGGAAAAGCCGGCACATATACCCTGAGCCTGGCAGACGCCACAGTTACAGCCGACGAAGTGATCTTAACAGATAAGCAGACAGGAAGCGAAACACGCCTCGACCTCGACAGCTACACCTTTACGGCAGAAGCCGGCTTCTGCACCGACCGCTTCGAACTGCGCCTGACTACCCGTACCATTACCGGAATAGAAAAATTCCATGATACGAATGCTGCCCAAGTGACGGCAGGAGCCGGACAAATCTTAATATCTGCCCAACCGGGAGATAAGATGAGGGTCTGCAATGTCACCGGACAAGTCATTGAGCGTCGGATATTGACACAGTCATCAACCTCGCTCCCCGTCGCACCGGGTTTCTACATCGTAACTATCGGTAAGGAAACATTCAAAATTATGGTAATCAAATAAAACAGAACATCCATGAAATATATATTCAGCCTATTCATTGCTCTCTGGAGCATCGCGGCATGGGGACAAGAAGGAGGGGATGGGTTTAACCCCTCCAACCCCGGCGAACCGGGCCAGAGATATAATTTGACGGTCAACGTCACCCCCGACGGAGCAGGCAGCACCTCACCTTCGGGGAAGCAGCAATATGCTCTGGGAGAATCTGTTTACCTCAGCGCTAATGCCAACAACTATTACCAGTTTGTAGGTTGGGCGCAGGACGGAGATACGATTTCCCGCAGTCGCTCTTTCAATTATACCATGCCGGCAAAAAATACTGCCATAACTGCCGTGTTCAAGGCTACAGACAGCTTCAACCCCGACGATCCCGACGATCCGTCGCAGGAAGTCATTAAGTATAAACTAAATTTGACAGCTTCGCCAATCGAAGGAGGACGTTTCAACATCACTTCGGGAGAACGTTTCAGTGAAGGAACTTCGATTTCTGTCTATGCCTACCCGAACAGCAACTATCAGTTTGAGGGTTGGAAACAGGGAGAGACATTGTTGTCCACTGAAAGCCCTTATTCATTCGTGATAGGGAAAGAAGATGTTTCCATAACCGGCTTATTCCGCTTCAATCCGGACAGCCCGGGAAACCCGGGAGCCAATCACTGGAATGCGGAAACAGGTGAACTGATTATCGACGATTTCACTCCGGGCAGCATCATGAATGCCGTAAGCAATGTAGTCGGTGGTTCAAGCAATTATAGCAAAGTTTCGATGGTCATTGTCAGCGGTCAGATGAACAGCTACGACTTCGGCATCGCCCAAAACCTAAGTAACTGTACTCTGCTCGACCTTAGCCGGACAGGCGGATATACGGAAATTCCCAGCTATGCATTCGACGGCACCAACCTGTCAACGATTATCCTGCCGGCCGGCATAGAAAGAATAGGCAACTACGCTTTCCGTAATTGCAAAAATCTGACGGATATCATCTGCCATGCCATCACACCGCCAACAGTAAGCAACTATACTTTTGAAGGAATCGCCGATGGTGCCGTTGTCCATGTGCTTGCCTCTGCCATTCCTCTCTATACAGAGGCACTAGTGTGGAAAGACCTCACCATCCTGCCACTGACAGAAGACGTCAGAACCCTGGAAGTGAACCTGCCTGCCGACAGTGAAGGAGTTTACAAGAATATGACTCTGGAATTGCAAAATTTGCAGAACGGACAGAAACAACGCTATGTGGTGTCCGACCGCACGTCGTACACTTTCAACGGATTACTAAAGAATTGCACCTACAATGTCTCTCTGAAAACTCCGACTGGTGTAGTGTTGGGGCAGATAGAAAACATTGAGATCAAAGATGAGAACTGCTCTGTAACTTTCACTTCACTGCTAGCTTTGCTTGACGTAAACCTGCAAGTGCTGACTCCGGACGGAACAGATGTCACCAGCCAGGTACAGATTACGTGGCTGGATTCCAAGCAGGCATACCTGTCGCAAGGCAACCTGCTGAAGGCACAGACAGCAGGAACCGAAATTGGGTATCGAATGGTTCTGAATCAGGATTTAGGGATGCAGTATGTAGCTCCGGTAAATCAGGTCTACAGTGTGAAGGAAAAAGAAAACCGGCTGGTTTATACGTTGACTCCTATAGAGATGACGACAATCTCCGGAACTGTCAAAGACGCAAATGACAACACACTATCGGGTGCTGTCATTTCCATTTCACAGAAGCTGAACGGCAAATATTCAAAATCATTCATAACCAAAACTGACACTAAAGGAAAATTTGCCCAGCAAATCTACAATGCTGAAAGCACAATTTCCGTATCCGCCACCGACTACGTCAGCCAAACACTGACGAAAGCAGACTTCAGTCAAGGAACGGATTTGGGAACGATTGAACTAAAGACGATAGCCGGTGCCACGATAAGCTTAAACTTTACGTACACCCCCAGCGTAGCCGCGGGCGAAGAAGCGGAAACCCAAACCTGGTATTCTGATTATACCAATATCTCTTACACAATATATAACGTGACTCAAGGGAAAGTAATTACCCAATATTCCGTACAATATCCTTCTATTGTCCTATTAGAAGACGTTGCCGAAGGCGACCAGCTCCGCATCACAGCCTCCAGCAAAACTAATGCGTTCCTCCCTGTGGAAAGTCCGACTACAATCAGCGCGGAGAATAAAGCAGATATTACCTTCAATATAGTCGGCTTAGGAGGAATCCGTGCCAGTTACGGCTCAACGGACAATGCAAACGTAGCAGGTATCCTGTATGACAGCAAAGGAGAACTGTTGAAAAAATATAGTTATACCAATACTTCACTTTCAATTTCCGACCTGACAGATGGAGCCTATACCTTGGTTTCGATGAGCAATAGCAGTTTCTTCAACTCAATTCTGAAACTTTCTTCACTGGAAACTTCGGGACTGAAAGAAGGAACAGACTACATTTTAAACCCTATAACAGTAAAGAGCGGCACTATAGAACTGATAAACAATGAGGAAATTCCCGCTTTGGATGAGAGTAAACTCTATTATACCGGTGAAGGCACTGCATTCACCGTCAACAAAGCGTCTATCGTTGCCGGTAATTACCTGACTTTAAAAGGAAAGATTGACTTCAAAGAAGAATATGCCGCTTCCGTCAGCAATGTACAATTAGTAATTGACTTGCCGGAATCCTGTTCATTTGTAGACAATTCTGTAATGACAGGTAGCCAGGTCGGCGCTTACACGATAGACGGCAATCAATTGACCGTCCCAATGAGCAATTACAATGATCAGGTCCGTTTTTGCATCATCCCCACAACCGGAGGAACTTATAATCCTAATGCGTTCACCGAATTTACATTGAACGGGAAAACAGTCCGGCAACCGATCGGTTCAGCTTATTACGAAGTAAAGGATTTATCTATCTCCGTGCCAAAAACCGTAGCCAAAACAACAATTCCTATTAGCGGAACGGCACAGGGAAGTTCAGAAATCAACATCTACGACAACAACATACTCATCGGTCAAACCACATCACTGGCCAATGGAATATGGACCACCACGTGTGAACTGAACGAACCATACAACCTTTCAACACATAGCATTCATGCAAAAGTAACGAATAAACAAGGGTTGGAGTTACAGTCCGAAACACAAGAAGTAACGTATGACATGAATGCCATAGAAGCTTCCACTGTAACAATGACTTTTTATAATGGATGGTTGAAGCAAAATATAGAAGTCGTCTTTGATTTACTGAAAGGGACAACCAGCCCATCGTCTTATATGTTCTACACAGCCACCGATATTACATTTATTACAAATTTCACGAACAATAGTCCTGATGTGATTTCAAACGTCAAACTATATGTTTTTACCGATCAAAACGAGATAAGGCCATTAAAAGCTACTTATGACGAAAAGAAAGACAGATGGATTGCAACTTCGAAATTCGAGTCAAATAACTTACCGATAAATGTAAGTGTAGGATTTGATGCGATAACAAATCCCACCATAGACCAGAACTTACTTGAACAAATACCTGATATGTACAGCAAGCTGACCGAACAATTCGCTATTGACGTTCAGCTTCTCGATTCTATTTCCGATCTGGATAAAAGTATTGAAGAGTTAGAGGAAATCTTATACGTAAATGGTTTCATTGATAAAAACGACACAATCTCAGACAGCTCCTTTATCAAGTATTTACAAGGGCTATCCGACGAAGAATTAGATGATTTGATTAAGCAGGATACAACAAATACAAGTGAGATTTCAGACTCAATAAATAATGCGATATCAGCGCTACAAAAAATGTATTCAAATGAAGTCTTTTTTGAATACGATTTACCTGATGGTAGTAAGTTCATTTCTAAACCTTGCAATGTCACGTCTGATTCCTTATTGCTCGATATGGGTTATAGCCATTATGAAACGACAGAAGGACAATACATCTACACGCGAGCAACAGAAAAACAAACTGAATATATTGATCTCTCCAGAAACTGCCATACAATAATAGTCAGTAGTTCAACTATTGACCAAATAGTAAAAACCAGATCTGTAGAAGATGATTTAAAGATATTCAATGAAGCGATAGCCAAAATCAACAGTCTATATCAGCCTATAGCGAAAGCCTATGGAGATATGGAGAAAATGATAGGTTCTTTGGTCGCTGGTTTAGAAAAAGAGCTATCAGAAGCCAACACCTTATTCAATAGACAAAATCTTACTTTCAACATGAAGAAAGTAAAATTAGAAAGATTGGAAAAGGAATTAAGTCTATTAGCCCCTTCCGATCCTATGTATAACCTGAAAAAATTACATGTTGACACATATAAGACGGAAGTAAAAGAAGCAGAAAAACTTTTAAAAAGAATTTCTAAAAATCGCGCCCTAACATCGACAGTTCTCAAATTGTCAAGGCCGATGAAAGGAATATTAGCCAAATCAATACCACTTGTAAAATATGCAGATGCTATATACAATGGGCTCTCAATCATTCAGCAATTTCAAGAAATATATTTATCCGTTCCAAATCCATGTAAAGATGACGAAGAAAGAGCAAAGCAATGTAGAGATTTAACAATATCAGGAGCAATTAAAGCTGAAGGGGTTTTGGTTGTAAAAATAGGTGTAGACGCCCTTTTAGACATAGCAACTGTTGGCCAAGTAGTCGCTGCAGGTGCTACAGGGGGTGTTTCAATAGGAACCGCTTTCGCTACAGCTGTAGGCAAAATGGTTGCAGGATTAGCGATTGACGCAGTTTTCAATTGGGAAATAGACAGGAGAAAACAGGAAATTAGAGCCAAGATATCACAACTTAAATGTAAAAAGTGTGATGATCCTTCATGCAACAACGACGATGATGGTGATAATACTCCACCTACACCAACAACTCCGCCGTCCAGCCCTATCCACGACCCTTCCGGCTACGTCTACGAAGCTGTTGAGACGAACCGTCTGCAAGGTGTGACCGCCACCTGTTACTATAAAGAGATGGTAGAAGACATGTACGGCGACCTGCATGAAAACATCGTACTTTGGAATGCAGCCGAGTATGCTCAGGAAAACCCTCTGTTTACTGATGAAAAAGGAATGTATCAGTGGGATGTCCCCCAAGGGCTCTGGCAAGTGAAGTTTGAGAAAGAAGGCTACCAGACCACTTACAGCGAATGGCTCCCCGTTCCTCCTCCACAGTTGGAAGTGAATATTGGCATGGTACAAACCGCCCAGCCTACCGTGACAGCCGTGCGCGGTTATGAGACAGGCATAGAAATTGATTTCAGCAAGTTCATGCTGCCCGAAACCATGACTGCCGAGTTCATCACCATCACTCGCAACGGAGAAGCCGTAACCGGAGAAGTAACTTTCAAGAATGCCGAAGCAAACCCGCAAAACAAAAATGAGCAGTTCGTTTCGAAAGTGCGCTTTGTCCCTTCCGAGGCTCTGGCTACCACCGATAAAGTGATACTGACCGTCAGCAAACGGGTGAAGAGCTATGCCGGCATACAAATGGAAAGTGATTATAGCCAAGAGATAGCCATTGAAAAAGAGCCCAAGGCAGTGGTCGCTTCCGAGATTGAAGTGGTGTACAATGAAACGGCTGAAATTACAGTAACCGTAGAACCGGCAGAAGCCTCAACAGGCAAGAAAGTGACCGCAACTTCCGTTTCCTCCACCATTGCTGCCATAGAACCGGCAGAAGCCACATTGGATGAAGAAGGCAAAGCCACCTTCAGTATATCGGGCGAACTTCCGGGACAGACTATGATACAGTTTGCCGTCGAAGGTATGGATATGAAACCGGAAGTGAAAGTGAGCGTCGTGGAAGCCGGAGAAAAAAACATCACTCAAAACTACACACTCGCTATGGGCTGGAACTGGTTCTCTATCAACGTACAGGATCAGAATCTGAACGATATACCAGCTCTACTCGCTACCATCAAAGAATCCGTCCTCATCCTGAAAGGACAAAACGGAGAATTGACGAACAAAAATGAAAGTGATTGGGAAGGTTCATTGAACAGCCTGAACACCACTCAAGCTTACAAGATAAAAATGAAGAAAGAGGCAACTCTTGAACTGACCGGAAAGGGGGCAGATCCGACAAGCAACACCATCACCCTAAACCAGGGCTGGAACTGGATAGGCTATGTCCCCACCGTCACCTTACCATTGGAGCAAGCCTTGCAAAATCTACAAGCTGAAGAGAATGACCTTATCAAAGGCTTGGACAGTTTTGCCATATACGATGGAAGTGCATGGACAGGCAGCCTGACCCACCTGCTTCCCGGTGAAGGCTACATGTACTATTCTCAGTCAGTGAAGTCTTTCAACTATGCCGCGAACGGTACAGAATCAGAACCATCCGCCCCGTCAGCACAATGGAGCTATGACATTCACCAGTCCGAAGACAACATGATTGCCATAGCCGAGCTTTACAGCGGAGAACAAAAGGCTGAAACGGGAAAATTCCTTGTCGGTGTATTTGTGGACGGTGAATGCAGAGGTATAGCTATTGAAAAAGACGGTTATCTGTTTATCACTGCCCACGGAGAACAAACCGATAGCAAACTGACCCTACGTGCCTTCGACACTGCCGACCAGCTGGAATACAACGTCAAGGAAGAAATAGAATGGAGCGGTACACTGACGGGCAGTTTAACCACCCCTGTCAGCCTGCATATAGGCGAAGCAACCGGAATTATTCCTATTTCGGAAGGCCTGCTGGTTTATCCAAGTCCCGTACGCCACCGCTTGTATATTCGGGGAGATATTGGCAACATTGAAGAAGTACGCATCTCTGATACTGCGGGGCAAACACTGATAGTGGACAAACAAGTAATTCCTGGCGAAGGAATCAATGTTTCTTCACTGAGTAAAGGGATTTACTTCATAATCATAAAAACCGATAATGAGGTTATACAACAGAAATTTATGAAGATAGACTAAGCCTGTCTCTCTTTATGACGCTTATCTTAAAAGTCTCCCTCCGACACCTAATCCGAAGGGAGACTTTTTTGTCCCGACCTTCAAAAGTCATAAACCGGCAAGCATATACTACATAGAATCTAATGATAGACAAACCATTTCTATCTGATATTTGGGCAATAGTTTACGCTTAAGATGTTCAACCTTCGCCGCTAACAATTCCGGTTTGAAGTTCTTCTTTTGCCTTTTCACTTCTGCAACTACCGCCTGCTTTTTCTCTAATTTCAAAGCTACAATATCAATTTCATCCTGCCCGTTTCGGGTATCCCACCATGAACCGATAGCTCTGTACTGAAAGCTTTCCGCAAATTTCTGTTTGAAATATTCTTCTAACATCTTACCTGAATAGGTAGGATAATCCGCTTTAATGATAGCCTGTAGTCCCACAAAGTTTTTAATTTCTATCAAAGAGCGATGACGGTCAAAATAATTAAACCAGAAACGAATAAAATTATCCTGTATTTCATAACGGACAGTCTGACTTCCTTCTTTTGCCAATATGGGACGCTTCCGTACGATTATATTATAATCTTCAATCAGTCGTTTAATCTGTCCTCCTATACTCTTATTTCCCAATGCAGCCTCTATTTCAGGTTGTGTATTAATGCCTCCCGAAATAGCACTTAATATAGAAAAATAGGTAGCGTAGTTCTTACCAAATTCTTCTACCAGCAGGTTTTTTCCTTCATCGGTAAAAGGAGAGTTTTCCCGAATCATGAAATTTATCATTTCGTCTACGCTCAACGTTCCGTTATCACAGAACAACTCTACATATTTTGGCACCCCACCTGTAAAAGCGTAAAGGGCAAGCAAATCATCATTAGAATAATCAGGTCTGTGATCGTGAATGATTTCCTTCAAAGTCGTCAAGCTAAAAGCTGATAATTTGATGATGTTATCAGCCCTGCCAAATAACGGCTCTTTTGAATTCTGAAATATCTTTTGCATCAAAGAATAAATGGAACCGGATACAATCAGATTCATACGGGACTTCTTACGATATTGATCCCAAAGATTCTGCATATCACTGTAAACAGATTCATTAATATTGTAGAATTCCTGAAATTCATCAATAACAAGATTAAATGCCCTGCTCACAGACAATTCCATCAAATACTGAAACAATGACCGGAAAGTGCGAATTTCATTAGGGACAAAAGTCTCCAGGGACTGAGCGATGACAGGAATAAACTCAGCGCAAAGAGTCGCCTCATTCTTACGACCTACAAATAAATACACAGTAGGTGAGTCTTCTATAGATCGCATGATAAGGCTTGTCTTACCTATACGTCTTCTACCGGTCACTACCGTCAAGCGGGAGTGGTCATTAAACGACAGATTTTTTATACGCTGTAACTCAGCTAATTCATTCGTACGATCATAGAATCTCATAGTCATATCAATTTTGTAACTCCCGTAACCGTTACGGAGGTTACAAAGCTAATCAATAAAAAGCGGTAATACAAAACATTACAAGAAAATCCTCAGTCTCTCCTTTATTCAAATGTATAGCTTTACTACATACATCAATGCACTTTAATCTGATTTTAGAGTGTCATGCAGAAATATACGATACGCCTATAGTTGACGAATAAAAATAATGACGCTAATATTCCTATTTTACAAGCATAAAGATTCCAATACACGAATTCCGCTAACACACGCTTGGATTAAAAATGCTCTTCTGGAACAATGAATCCTCATTTTCCTTGAAATAAATCATCGGTTTACCTCAAACTAACGATGTAATTAAGCAAAACTAACGATGTAATTAAGCAAAACTAACGGTGTAACAGGGTAAAACTAACGGTGTAATTTGTAAGATGGCTACACCCTTTTTGGAAAAAGGTGTAGCCATCCTGCTAAAAGGGTGATACGATCCGAGAAAAAGGGTGTAGCCTTCCTCCAAAACCGGTTTATTCGGTTCTATTTGAATACGAAGTCGGATCATCCGGCATATTACTTTTTGCTGTAATTACATTAAAGATGAAGATTATTTGGAATGAAATAGAACACAAGAAGAACACTGTGCCTTCTTTTTCCACAAACAGTTCTCATCGTGCACTTCCGCCAAACGTTATCCTTGCGTTTTTTCTTCTTTCCCTCCGGTAGGGTTTGAAAGAAAACATTCTCACGCATTAGGATTATCACTTTGTCAATCTGTCAGATTGATAAAGTATGGCATCACTGAGTAATTTTTGGATGATTCAGTTCATACACCGGAAGTTTCAGCCGTAAAGCCGTTAAATGGGGCGATCCGGAAAAAGCTGAAAGAACTGTAAGAAGAAAAGTAGATTTATAGAAAGGACAAATCAAAGTTCAGATTCAAGGGATAGTTGTCATATCCAAACATGAATTGCTACAGAACAAGCAGCATCCGAGAAATGTCAGGATACGGTTTTATAGATAAACAGCATTATATCCATGCTAAGTGGTCGATATAACAAATTATGCAGAAAAAGCAACGCAGACATTAACCGGTATTCCACTATTTATAATAAAAAATTTATCCAAGGAAATTCTTTATTAAGAAATATTATCCTACATTTGTACCAAGTTTTGCTACCTATAGAGATAGGTAACGCATAAGACTATAAAATGTGAGTTTAAGAACGCAAGAAGCGAAAGTTATTGTTCCTCCTTTAGAATCTGGAAAATTCATGCATCGGAGCAATAGCAACAGTTTCTTCACGTCTACGTTATATATAACATAGGCGTGAGGGCTGTTGTTCATCTGATGCAGGGTATTCCAGAACCTTAAGGGTAGATGAACAGAAACGGTCCTCACGCTTTTTTATATAGTAACCTCCGCCAAAGAGGACAGACGGAAGAAACAGAAAAACACGCTATGGCAAACAGTAAGTCTGCAAAATGGTTGTTGGCAAAACTTCTTTTAACGCTGTGTCTGCTCTTCGCAACCATTGCTACAGAAGCGCAAAACAAAATCCAGGTAACTGCATTCAACCGGATGGAAACCGATGTCACCGCCCGGATCACCGCTCCGCAACGGGATCAGAACGGAGAAGTATGCGCCCTCATCCGTATCGTCACTACTGAAAAAGACCTGATGTTCGAACCGGACGCGCTCGGCATCGTTACCCGCGAAAACAAACCCGGAGAAATCTGGCTGTACATCCCCCGTGGAGCACGGCGCATCTCAATCATGCACGATAAGTTCGGTGTACTCCGCAATTACTTCTATCCTGACATTATTGAGAAAGCTACTGTCTACGAAATGGAAATACAAGTAGGAGACGGAACGCAGCAAGCACCCGTGGATAGCAATACCCAACTCATCGTCATGCGCCCCGACCCGGCAACAGCCGACATCTACATTGATGACGATAAAGTGCCTACCGAAAACGGACTGTTCACCGCCACCATGAAAAAAGGTACCCATACCTATCGCGTAGAAGCTCCCATGTATGCCCCCGAAGCCGGAATCATCGACCTGGGCAGCGAACAGAAAATCATGAGCGTAACGCTGAAACCAAGATTCGGATATCTGGAAGTCTTCTCCCTGCCCGAACAGGATGCCAAAGTTTTTATAGACAACGAATTGGCGGGGCAAACTCCCTATAAAAGTGACCGCTTACCCTTGAAAGACTATCGGGTAGGTATAGAAAAAGAGTTTTTCTTCCCAATGGACAGTACCGTAACGATTAAAGCCGGACAGACAAGCAGCCTCACTTTCAAGATGAAATCGACCATCAAGCCCAAAGAGCCGCGCCGCACGCTGGTAATGGCGGAAGTGGGCTATCACCCGTCACAAACTTCTTACGGGGCGATGGTCGGCATAGTCAGCAACAACGGGGCATACATTCGTTTCCGCAGCGACTTCGGCTCAGCTTCCACCGAGCTGGAATGCGATGACACAGGAGCATTGACCAATGGCGCAGGTACACCTTATTATAAAGAAGGCGCAACAACCAAAGCACGCATGTCCATCACAGCAGGATACTTACGAAGAATTGTCAAGCCATTGTATGCCTACATTGGCGCCGGATACGGCAACCGGGTGCTGGCATGGGAAACGATAGACGGCGAACTGATAAAGAACACCGACCACTCCGCCACAGGTGTAGCCGCCGAAATAGGAGCCATCGGCCGTTTAGGGCAGTTTGCCATATCCGTCGGCTTCCAGACCGTGAACTTCAAATATCACGAACTGAGTGCAGGTATCGGTTTCTTCTTCTGATTCTTAATTTTAATTCTTAATTTGAACAATGAAAAGACTACAATATATCATTTGGTGCAGCTTGTTGCTACTTGTGGCAAGCTGTGAAAAGGACACGGAACCTACAAGCTTTGTTCCCGCCGTGACGACCGGAAGTGCAGAAGACCTGGACAAACCGGGCATAGACATAACTCTTTCAGGAGAAGTGGCAACCAATCCCCAAAGCACAATTCAGAATGAAATCGGATTTCTAATCGCCACTTCGGAGGAAATCATCACTTCCGGAAGCGAAAAGGCCATAAAAGCAACCGCTTCCTCAAATACAGGCAACAAATACCTCTGCGACTTAAAAGAGATGTCGCCGGGAACCTACTATTTCTGCATTTACGCTTCCAGTGGATACAGCGTAAAGCGGGGAGAAATCGTATCATTCAGTATCACCGAAAAAACTCCGCGCCTGAACATGGGCAGCATTGCCGACAAAGACCTGACTGCCAGCAGCATGAAAGTATCGGCAACCATCACAGACAAACGGGGCTTCGACATCCTCGGACGAGGATTCTGTTGGAGTGCGGAAACCGCCGAACCTTCCGTGAATGGAAATAAAGTGGAAGTGAAAGAGACAACAGATGCTTTCAGCGCCCTTATCGAAGGATTAGAACCGGAAAAAAGATATTACATCCGGGCGTATGCTCTCAATGAAAAGGGAATCGGCTACAGCAATACCATAGAGTGCACTACTCCCGTCAAACAAACCGTTTCCCTATCCATACCGGATTATAGCGACTTGGATGTGTCATCCGTACATATTAAATCTATCATCACGGCAGCAGCCGATTTCAATATAATCGAAAAAGGGGCTTGTTACAGCAAAACGGTAACTTCACCGACAATTAATGACACATCGGCAAAGGATAAGTCAGAAGGAAACGCCGTAGACCTCACAGTAACAGGGCTTGAAGAAGGGGCGACTTATTATATTAGCGCATACGCACGTACCCGCGACGGCGTATTCTACAGCACCAGTATTACAGTGAAGACTCAACAAACCTTTAAGCCGACACTCGGCAACCTTCAGGAAGTGCAGGTAAACGATGATAATGCAATCATAAAAGCATCCGTCACAGACAACGGTGGACTTGCCATTACTAAAAAAGGGTTCTGCTGGAGTACAAGTAATTCTGAGCCGACCATAGATAACGACTCTGTCGTCTCATCCGCTACCGGAAATGATTTTGAAGCTGTATTAACCCAACTGAAGTATAATACGGAATATTATGTACGGGCTTATGCCATCAATTCGAAAGGAGTGGGATACAGTAGTGCATTCATTAAGATAAAGACGGGAAGTTCCACTATTGCCACGACAGAGGATATTTCGGCGAGCAACCCCACCCCATCTACTCTGGATGTATCTGCAACGATTACCGCCGACGGAGGAGCGAAGATTGATGAACGGGGATTCGTCTATAGCCATACAGGAACGCCGACTGTAGAAGAAAATGAAGGAATAATCAAGATAGACGGTACTACGGGAGAAATGTCAGCTACAATGACAGGACTTATCGGATATACAACCTATTATATCCGGGCGTATGCTCATAACAAAAATGGATACGCTTACAGCCATAGTACGACAGCAAGAACTAAAAAGGCTGACCCAAGCATTGACGATCCGGCATTTCCGGACACAAGAACGATAAAAAAGAAATAAAATATTAACTACTAAAATTGAAGATTATGAAGAAGGTATTATTTTCGTTAGTTATGGCTTGTGTTGCGATAAGCAGCGCAAAAGCGCAGGATGTCCTTTTGGCAACATTGCAAAAAGGAGAAACTACACAGTATTTCTATGGCTCGGATGCTTTTAAAGAAGCAATGGAAGCAGCAGAGAATGGGAACACCATTACATTGGGAGCAGGCACATATAATGCTATAGACATCACAAAGGCAGTGTCTATCTATGGTAATGGATATGAGATGAGAGCAGATACTACATCGCAAAAAGAAGGGAATATGGCATTTCCCACCCGAATAGCGGGAGATTTTGCAATAGCACTTGAAGCTGTAAATGACACACCGGCTAAAGGGTTATATATAGAAGGTATTTATTCTGCAGACCGTGTCAGAATAACCAAGCATTTGTCTACGGCATCGTTCGTAAAGTGCAGATTCTACAAATTGACCTTTTGGGATGCGGAAAATAAGAATATGACAACATCTGATGGGGTATCTATTATTCATTGCCGGGTTGCTAATTGGCTGGAACCGGGAGATTCACAGAATATGGTGGTTAGTAACAGTATCATTAGCTATCTGGGAAGTAATGCAGCAACATCTTCAATATTGTTGCAGAATAATGTCATTGACTGCCCTACGGATAGTTTTATTGGAACATTTAGGAATAACATTATATATAGAGTGGATCGGTATAAAGGTTTTGAAAGCGCCCCTGCTGACCATCCAAGATTGTTAAAATCGGAATGTACTGCGTATAATAATCTATTTAACTACGACGCTCTCGAGAATGTCGTTGTACAAAGCTCTAATTATCGTGTTACTTTTTATGGCTTTTTCGTTTCTGATTATAATGATGCATCTCAATATACCCTCCCCGACGAATGGTTAACCCAATATATCGGTACAGACGGCACTCAAGTCGGGATATATGGCGGCAGCAGCCCTTTCAATACCATCCTTACCATCCCCACCATTGTATCAAAGGACATTGCCCCCCAAACAGAGAATGGAAAACTGAAAGTCAGTATTACTGTAAAAGCAGGAGATAATACACTATAAAAGACATGAGAAGAATAACTTATATACTATCCTTACTCCTTTTGTCTACACTGGCTAAAGGACAAAGTCTGGTAGGATATGAGTACTGGTTCGATACTGACTATCCATCGAAAGTGTATACTGCCCATACCCAAGAACAGATCTCTTTCGAAGCAGATGTATCCACATTCAATCAAGGACTACACTATATCACCTTCCGTGCAAAAGACAGCGAAGGGAAGTGGAGTCCTCCTTTAACCCAGTATTTCTATCGTACCAGTACGGACAACGGAGCGGATAATGCCCTGAACAGTTATGAGTACTGGATTGATAAAGATGTGGCAAATAAGAAAACAACAGAAAGCGCCAACGGTACAATCATGCTCGATTTAGATGTCGCTACTTTGGAGCAAGGCGTACATTATCTGAACTTCAGAGCAAAAGACAAACTCGGAAACTGGAGTAGTCTGTTGACGCAATACTTTTATCGCACCAGCACGGATAACGGAGCGGATAATGCCCTGAGCAGTTATGAATACTGGATTGATAAAAACGTGACGAATAAGAAATCCGCAGAAAGCAGCAACGGAATGATTGCGCTCGATTTAGACGTGTCCGACTTATCACAAGGTGTACATTACCTGAACTTCAGAGCGAAAGATAAACTCGGAAACTGGAGTAACCTATTGACGCAATACTTCTATCGTACCAGTACGAACAACGGGGCAGATAATGCCCTGAACAGTTATGAGTACTGGATTGACAAAGATGTGACAAATAAGAAAACAACAGAAAGCGACAACGGTACAATCATACTTGATTTAGATGTCGCTACTTTGGAGCAAGGCGTGCACTATCTGAACTTCAGAGCAAAAGACAAACTCGGAAACTGGAGTAGTCTGTTGACACAATACTTTGTATGTCCATCAGAAAACATAGCAGAAGGCAAGATCAGCGACTATGCTTATTGGCTAAACGATGACTTGAACACGTTACAGACCGGAAACCTCACACCAACAGAAGTCCTCCAATGGGATGGCTTCCTCCTTGACATACCGGAAGCCATCATCCCGAAAACGATGCCGGAAAGCATTCAACTGACAGGCACAAGCAAAGAAAACGGAACAGCAACATTCTCCTGGACAAACGATGTACAATTAAACCTTCAGTTTAAGGATGAAGCGGAACGATGGAGTGTCGCCTCTATCGACACCTTTGCACATACCAGCAAGCAAACGATAGACACCAAACCGTTGACCCTGAATAAAGGAAATAGCTTTCAAAAGCCTGCAAGCCGAACATTAGATGCCATTAGCATTGATATCAACAAAGAAGATTCCGTCTATTGGAAAGCGGATCAACCCTGTATCCTTTCTATCTTCAACCCGAAAAACGAGTTGGTATATACTCTCAGTGGCAGCGACATATTAACAGGTAAAAAAGTGAAGACCGAAGAAAAAGGCACGTACTATGCCCTGTTGCACGATGCGACCCATGACGAGACCTACAACAAGGATGCGATCATCATCATCTGCATCGGGCAAAACACCTCCGACACCATTCATGTGGAACCTGCCGGCACTCTTCCCGAACTGGCAGGCGACAAGGAAGCTATCGTCAATCTGACACTTACCGGCTATCTCAACGGAACCGATATCAAGTTCATTCGCAGCCTGACGAACCTGCAACGACTCGATATAGGCGGAGCACGTATAGTAGAAGGCGGGGATGAATATTATGAGAAATACCTCACCGCTGATGATGTCACCGGAGACTATATGTTCTATAACTTGCCCAACCTGACACGGCTCGTACTCTCCAATCAGACGACAGAGATTGCCCCAGCAGCTTTAAACAGTTGTACCGGACTGACTGAAATGAAAATTCCTGCCAGTGTGAAGTCCGTAGGGAAAGCCGTATTCAATGGCTGCAGCCAATTGCTGCTAATAGACTGGAATGCGCAAGCAACTATCACAGCCGAGAGTTTCGACACACCTGCCAAGATGGGCAATCTGCTTATATTTGCACCGGAAGGAACAGAATGCACATATGAAGGAAATGTAGTTATCGGCGGTATAGCCGAAAAGATTACTTTAGCTCACGGCAAAGGTTTCCGTGCCCCGCAACCGTTTAAGGCAAAAGACATTACCTATAAACGTAACTTCAGCATGCATTCCGGCAATAAGATAGATGCAGCCGGTTGGGAAGCAATCGTATTGCCGTTCAGTGTACAAACTTTCAGCAACGAGAAGAAAGGGGAACTGGCACCTTTCAACAGTGGCAAGGAAGGAGTTAAACCTTTCTGGCTGGCGGAAATGACCACTGACGGTTTCCAGCACACCACTGCCATGAAAGCAAATACCCCTTATATCATCTCCATGCCCAACAGCGATTCGTATGAAGATGAGTTCAACATCAGCGGAGAAGTACTCTTCCATGCCGAAGATACGGAAGGGGTAGAGGTAAAAGCAACCTCCAACAAAGAGCTTGTACGCATAGAAGGAAGCAACCGGATTATGGTTCCAGTTTATGAAACGGTATTCAAGCATGACACAGTGTATGCCATCAACTCGGCTACGTATGAGAATATCGCCCCGGGCGGCGCATTTGTCCGTAATTCGCGCGATGTGCAACCCTTCGAAGCTTATCTGATTAGCAAAGAGGCAATAGTCAACGCACCGAAACTTTACAGTATCGGAGGAATAGGAGGAGAAATCACCGGCATAGAAGCACTACCTTCCGACGCATGGAATGGAATAGAAATCTATGTCCGATATGGTGTTCTTTACATCAAGAACGACCGCGAGCGTACGCTTTCCATTTACGACACAGCCGGACACATGGTACGTCAGGTTGAAGTACAGGAAGGTACCACCGCTGTCACCGGACTGGAAAAAGGCATCTATCTGCTGGCAAGAAAAAAGATTCTGGTTCAATAAGTAAATTGTTTGTAATTTGAGAAAAGGTCCTACACCCTGATAAAATGAGTGATAGGACCTTTCTTCTAAATCACTATAACAGTATTTATCTCTGCCAATGATTGACATATCAATAACATTTAGTACATTTACAAAAAGCCGTTTTTCTATGAAACAAGTTATCGTCAATAAGTTAAAAGTTTTTTTAAGCTACAACCTATCGAGAAAGCATGGGTATTCGGCTCTTACTCTCGCGGCGAAGAAACACATGAAAGTGATATTGAAAGAAAAGTATTACATAAAGATATAGACTTAGTAGAAGAAGGGCAATTAAAAGATTTTGCCAAGGATAGTGCAGAACGAGATAAAATATTAATCTATGAGAGAAAAGCCTAAAGATAAAGGACGATTATTGCAAAAGTGTAATGGGAAGCAGTCATATATATGCGGCACGTCCTCGTACATGGATATTATCAGAATAGAAATATATCTCAAAGAACTATAATCAGTAGTATTTAAGCTTACATTAGGCTTAGTGATTGATTTTATCTTCTACCATTTATTGCCATACCAATAACATTCAGTACATTTGCAGAAATACAGGTGACTTAATATGGCTTTACCAATAAATATAGAAGACTTAATAAAAGGCAACACCGTTGAATGGGAACGAATTGAATTCAAATCCGGTTGGAATCCGGAAACGATCATCCATACTTTGTGTGCTTTTGCCAATGATCTCCATAACTGGGGAGGGGGATATATAACCATCGGAATCAATGAAAATAATGGTAAGCCGGAATTACCTCCCATTGGATTAAATGAAAACTGTTTAGATAAATTGCAAAAGGAGATCATTAACATAGGTTACCAAATACAACCTAACTACTTTCCAATCATCCAACCCTATATTCTGCAGGGTAAACACATTTTAGTGCTTTGGTGCCCTGCAGGAGATAACCGTATGTATACTGCCCCAGTAACGCTTGGTTCAAAAGCGCAACGGCAACCTTATATACGTGTAGGTAGTGAGAGTATTATAGCCAAAGATGAAAACCTGCGTCAACTGCTAGAACAAACTGCACATATTCCATTCGACGACCGCATTAATCACCAAGCTAAAATCGATGATTTTGATTTAAGTCTTATTCAAGCTCATTTACAAGAAATCAAAAGTGACTTATATGCCGAAAGTACCAGAATGCCACTAGTAGATTTGGCAAAAGCAATGTATATAGCAAAAGGTCCGGAAGAAGATTTACGTCCGGTAAACGTTGGGTTACTATTCTTCTCAAAAAATCCCGAGAAATTCTTTCCCCGTTCATGGATTGAATTGGTATGGCATAAAGATGGATCGGGACAACTATTTGAAGAATATTACTTCAAAGGATGCATACAAAAGCAATTAAGAAATGTTCTGGACTTTATTCGCACTAATATCATCGCTGAAAAAGTTATCAAGCAAAAAAACAAGGCAGAGGCATTAAGATTCTATAATTTTCCCTATGTAGCTATAGAAGAGGCCTTATCAAATGCAATATATCACAAAAGTTATGAACGACAATCTCCAATAGAAATACAAATATGGCCAGATAAAATAGAAATACTAAGTTTTCCAGGTCCTGTTCCCCCAGTAGACTTTAAAGTATTGAAAACCAAACGTCGCATTGTGGCTCGTGAATATAGGAATAGACGTATCGGTGATTTTCTGAAAGAATTACAACTAACTGAAGGGAGAGGGACTGGTTTTCCTGCAATATACGGCGCATTAGAAGCCAATGGCTCACCTAAGCCTATTTTTGAAACAGATGATATCAGTAGCTATTTTCTGGCAATCATCCCTGCTCATTCTTTAGCGGACAAGATATTTACAAAACCAAGTGCCGATATAGATATTAAGCTAACCTTTAGCAATATAAATGACCTTATTGACTTTGCAAATCAAGTTAGCGACCAAGTTAGCGACCAAGTTAGCGACCAAGTTAGCGACCAAGTTAGCGACCAAGTTAGCGACATACTAAATAAAGAAATTCATGGTAGAGTTAAAGAAATGTTAGTGCTCCTGCAGCAAAGAATTCCCCGAACCGAGCTTTTCGAAAAAATGGGATTAAAAAACCATTCTGATAATAGAGCCAGATACTTAGATCCGCTACTTGCACTGGGCTGGGTAGAAATGGAATTCCCAAATAGAAGAACAAGTCCTAAACAAACGTATAAAATATCTGGGCCAGGTGAGCGAATTCTCTTATTATTAGATGGAAGATCAAATTAATTTCCAGAACCTTAAGATAGAGCCCCGTCCCAACGGATTGTAAATCTGATTGAGTGGCGTATCAAGTATACTCGATAAAGGTATCAATTAAAAATCAGTAGTTCAGTAATACATCATTCTAAACCTAATATTTAACCATTTATGGAACATCCCCTATCCCAATTCAAATACTGCCCCAAGTGTGGCTCCGCACATTTTGATATCAACAATGAAAAGTCCAAACGCTGTGCCGACTGTGGATTCGTCTATTATTTCAACCCATCCGCTGCCACCGTGGCACTGATAATGAATGAACGGAACGAACTGTTGGTATGCCGCCGTGCCAAAGACCCCGCCAAAGGAACACTGGATTTGCCTGGTGGTTTCATCGACATGGCGGAAACCGGAGAAGAAGGAGTTACGCGTGAAGTAAAAGAAGAGACAGGAATGGAAGTGGAAAAGGCGGAATATCTCTTTTCCTTGCCTAATATATATGTGTATTCCGGTTTTACTGTCCACACACTGGATCAGTTTTTCCGGTGCTCAGTCACCGATACATTGCATTACAAAGCCATGGATGACGCGGCAGATGTTTTTTTCCTGCCGCTAAAAGATATACATACAGAAGATTTCGGACTAGGTTCAATCCGGAAAGGATTAGAAATATTCCTGAAAGAAAAGGAAAAATGACTCAAATAAGAAGTTTTTTTTCTCCTATTGGCAAAAAATATTTCCCCAATAGGAGAATAAAAAGATGCTATTTATTTCTCACCATTCCTAAAAAAGCCAAACAAGTGTAACAAATTCGACTTAAAACCCGTACTTTTGTAAAAACGCGTTGCATTATGAAGAATAAACTCTCCCGAATACTATGCACGGCACTCTGCTGTGCACCTTTGCTCGCTACGGCACAGACCAGCGAGAATATCACTTCCCCTCAACGACTTTACCAGGAAGGACAGTCACTGTTCCAACAAAAAGCGTATGCAGCTGCCATCCCACCGTTGCAAGCATTCGTACGCCAGATAGATGCAGAAGGCAAGCCCCTGCCTGTCGCAGGCGAACGGATGGAAGCCGAGTATATGCTGGTATGTGCTGCCTACGAACTAAAAGACCTTAAAAGTTTAGACAAATTGCAGGCCTATCTGGATGAATATCCCGATACCCCCTATGCCAATCGCATTTATGCACTTATGGCATCCGTATATTTCTTCGAAGGAAAATACGATGAGGCCATGGCCATGTTCAATTCTTCCCGTCTCGATCTGTTGGGAAATGAAGAACGCGACGATATGACGTACCGTCTGGCAACCTGTTATTTGAAAACAGGTAATGTGAAAGAAGCTGCCATATGGTTCGAAACTCTCCGTAGCACCAGTAAAAAGTATGCAGCCGATTGCACATACTACATTTCTTATATCCGCTACACCCAGCAACGTTATGACGAAGCAATGACCGGCTTCCTGTCTTTACAGGATAACGCCAAATACAAAGCGCTTGCGCCTTATTATATCGCAGAGATTTACCTGATTAAAAAGAATTATGATAAAGCGGAAATAGTAGCGCAGAATTATCTGTCCGCCTACCCGAATAATGAATATACAGCTGAAATGTACCGTGTTCTCGGTGATGCCGACTATCACTTCGGAAAGTATCACGAAGCCATGGAGGCATTTGAAAAGTATCTGGAAAACAATAAAGAGGCTGCCCCCCGTCGGGATGCACTCTATATGCTGGGACTTTCGTACTACAACTGCGGTGTATACTCCAAAGCGGCCAATACCCTCGGTGAAGTAACCGCTGAAAATGACGCATTGGCACAAAATGCCTATCTGCACATGGGGTTGGCTTATCTGCAAATGTCAGATAAGAACAAGGCACGCATGGCATTTGAGCAAGCTGCTGCCTCCAATGCAGATATGCAAGTCAAAGAGCAGGCGGCTTACAATTACGCCCTTTGTATTCACGAAACCTCCTATTCCGCTTTCGGTGAATCTGTTACTGTTTTCGAGAAATTCCTTAATGAATTCCCGAGCTCCCAATATGTAGACAAAGTCAGCAGTTATCTGGTAGAGGTATACATGAATACCCGCAGTTACGAAGCCGCCTTGAAATCCATCGAACGAATCACTCACCCGAGCACTGCAATTCTGGAGGCGAAACAGAAAATCTTGTTCCATCTCGGTACACAGTCTTTTGCCAATGCACAATTCCAGGAAGCTATCGGTTACTTTAACCAGTCTGTAGCCTTGGGACAATATAATCTGCAAAACAAGGCGGATGCTATTTATTGGAGAGGAGAAGCTTATTATCGTCTGAACCGGATGCAGGAAGCAGCAAGTAACTTCAGTGAATATCTGAATCTTACTCCGGACAGAAATACGGAAACTTATGCACTGGCATACTATAATCTGGCCTACATAGCTTTTCATGAGAAAGATTACACACTTGCCCAGAACCGTTTCCTGAAATTCACACAACTGGAAAAAGGAGAAAATCCCACTGCACTCGCAGATGCTTACAATCGCATAGGTGACTGTTATCTGCACGTACGCCGTTTCGATGAAGCCAAGCAGTATTATACCAAAGCAGAAAACATGGGAGCTCCTGCAGGTGATTATTCTTTCTATCAGCTGGCTTTGGTTGCCGGCTTGCAAAAAGATTATGATGGTAAGGTTGCATTGCTCAACCGCATGGCAAACAAATATCCGTCTTCACCCTATACCGTAAATGCTCTTTACGAAAAAGGCCGTTCGTATGTACAGACAAGCAACAGTCGCCAGGCTATCGCAGCATTTAAAGAATTGCTGGATAAATATCCCGAAAGCCCGGTCAGCCGTAAAGCCGCTGCTGAAATCGGCCTGCTTTATTACCAAAACGATGAATATGATCGCGCGATAGATGCTTACAAGCATGTAGTAACCCAGTATCCGGGTAGTGAAGAAGCACGTCTCGCCATGCGTGACCTGAAATCGATCTATGTAGACGCTAACCGCGTAGATGAATTTGCCGCCCTGGCAGCCAAGATGCCGGGAGAAATCCGCTTTGATGCCAGTGAGCAGGATTCTCTGACTTATATCGCCGCAGAAAAGGTATATATGAAGAGAGAGATCGCTCCTGCCAAATCAAGCTTTACCCGTTACCTGCAAAGCTTCCCCAACGGTGCATTCAGTCTGAACGCCCATTACTATCTTTGTGTGATTGGCAAAGAACAGAAGGATGAAGCCGCCGTATTGGAACATGCCGGCAAACTGCTGGAATATCCAGATAATCCTTATTCACAGGAAGCACTCATTGCACGTGCGGAAATCCTGTTCAACCGTAAGCAGTTTGACCAGGCATTGAATGACTACAGACAGTTGAAAGCAAAAGCTACCACTCCCGAACGCCGACAGCTTGCAGAAACAGGAATGCTGCGCAGTGCCGCCCTGATGCAGGATGACGTGGAAACAATCGCTGCTGCCACCGACCTGCTTGCCGAAACCAAATTGACACCGGAGCTACGCAACGAAGCCCTGTATTTCCGTGCCAAGGCTTATCTGAACCAACGCGCCGACAAGAAAGCCATGAACGACCTTCAGACACTGGCTAAGGATACACGCACACTTTATGGGGCCGAAGCCAAATATCTGGTTGCTCAACAACTGTATAAGGCAGGTGAATACGCTGCTGCTGAAAAGGAAATACTCAACTTCATTGATCAGAGCACACCACACGCTTACTGGCTGGCAAGAAGTTTCGTTCTGCTGTCGGATGTATATGTAGCAATGGATAAAAAACTGGATGCACGCCAATACTTGCTGAGCCTGCAACAGAATTACCATGCCGACGATGACATCGAACAGATGATTAATGAAAGATTAGAAAAACTGAAGTAAAAACCTCGTCAATTATAAATATGAAAAAGGTACAATATATATTCGGGGCATTGGCACTTATAACCATACCGAACTGGGTGCAAGCCCAAACGCAAGCTAAAGATACTACCCTGAGCCGCACGGTCGTGGTAGAACAAGAATATAATCCGGACATCATAGATGCTTCCAAAGTAAACGTACTGCCCAAGGTAATGCCGCCAACAGTCAGCAAAAAGACTGTGGAATATGATGCCACACTCGCACCTGCGGGAAATATCCCTGCAACTACCATGGAGGCGTATACAGGAGCCGAAAGCCAGGATAAAGCCAAACGCGGCTACGCCCGTCTGGGATATGGCAACTACGGCAACCTGGACGCTCGTGCCAATTATCTGTTCATCCTGCCTAACAGTGACAAACTGAACCTGAATTTCCACATGAACGGCATGGATGGCAAGTTAGATCTGCCTGATTCCAAGGATAAATGGGATGCACGTTATTACCGTACACATGCGGGCATGGATTATGTACATGCTTTCCGGAAAATGGACTTAAATGTAGCCGGAAACTTCGGGCTAAGCAACTTCAACTTCATGCCCGGCAGCACAAATAATAAGCAGAAATTCCTGTCGGGTGATGTACATTTCGGAATAAAATCAACCAGCGAAGAATTACCGCTTCAATTTCATGCCGAAACCAACCTGATGTTCTACGAACGCCAACACGATATACAATATCAGAACGCACAGGAAGTTATGGTACGGACAAAAGCCGGTGCAATGGGAACGATCTCTGAAGAGCAGTTTGTTGGAGTAGATCTCTCCATGGACAATACGTTCTACAAGAACAATCTTTTTGAAGACTATACCTCTGTGGAATTAAATCCCTATTATCTGTATCAGAGCGAAGACTGGAAAATCCGTCTCGGCGCTCACGTGGATTTTGCATTCGGATTTGGCAAGAAATTCCGGGTAGCACCGGACGTGACAGCCCAATATATCTTCTCTGACAGTTACATTCTCTACGCCCAGGCTACAGGCGGACGACAGGCTAATGATTTCCGCAGGCTAGAAATGATTTCACCTTATGGCCAGAGTAATACACAACTGGATGCCACCTACGAACAGCTGAATGCCGCCCTCGGCTTCAAGACCAGTCCAGTAACAGGTTTATGGTTTAATATTTATGGTGGATATCAGGATTTAAAGAATAATCTTGCTTCTGCCGCAATTGCGAACTATAGCGGTTCATACCTTCAATTGCTCCAAGGAAATATGCATAACATATATGCAGGCGCCGAAGTCAACTACAGCTATAAGGATATTATTTCCTTCACCGCTTCGGGTGTTTACCGTGACTGGAAAACTGCTAAGACAGAAAATAACAGCGGAGACCAGCTACTCTATTACATGCCTTCTTTCGAAGCAAATTTCAAGGTAGACATTCGTCCGATTTCTTCTGTCCTGATCAACCTCGGCTATCAGCACATCACTCGTGAGAAGATAGGCAACGAGCGTGTAGATCCAGTTGGAAATCTATACCTTGGCGGTAGCTACGAAGTCTTTGAAGGCATATCAATCTATGTGCGTGCAAACAATTTATTGAACAAAGACTATCAATATTATTGGGGATACCCCACAGAAGGCGTCAATTTCATGGGCGGAGTCAGTTTCCGTTTTTAACAAACAGCATGGCAAAAAAAGTCATTTTTGCTAAAAAAGAATATATTCTCCACATATTATAAGGTGGAAACAATTGTTTTTTTCTACTTTTGCGGGCAAATTCAGTGGCAGGAGCCACTATAAAACAGAAATTTATGCCAAAAAACCTTGTCATTGTCGAGTCACCGGCAAAAGCAAAAACAATTGAGAAGTTCCTGGGAAAAGATTTTAAGGTTCTTTCCAGCTATGGTCATATACGCGACTTGAAGAAGAAAGAATTCAGCATTGACGTTGAAAAAAACTTTGAACCGGACTATGAAATTCCGGAAGATAAGAAAGCACTGGTTAAGACACTGAAAGCTGAAGCAAAAGATGCTGATACCGTATGGTTGGCTTCCGATGAGGACCGCGAGGGAGAAGCCATCGCCTGGCACTTGTATGAAGTATTAAAACTGGAACCGGAACATACCAAACGTATCGTATTCCATGAAATCACCAAAACCGCTATACTGAAAGCTATCGAGCAACCACGCAATATTGATATCAATCTTGTCAATGCCCAGCAGGCACGCCGCATTCTTGACCGTATTGTAGGTTTTGAACTTTCTCCCGTATTATGGAAAAAAGTGAAACCCGCACTCTCTGCCGGACGTGTACAATCCGTAGCCGTACGACTCATTGTGGAGCGCGAACGTGAAATACATGCTTTCCAAAGTGAAGCATCCTATAAAGTCACTGCTGTTTTCCTTGTTCCCGACACTGACGGAAAACTCGTTGAAATGAAGGCGGAACTTGCACACCGCCTTAAGACCAAAGCTGAGGCGCAGAAGCTCTTGGAAAGCTGCCAATCGGCAATATTTACCATTGAAGATATTACGACACGTCCGGTAAAGAAGAGCCCAGCTGCACCGTTCACTACTTCTACTTTGCAACAGGAAGCCGCACGCAAACTTGGCTTCACTGTAGCACAAACGATGATGGTAGCTCAACGGTTGTATGAATCAGGACGTATTACTTATATGCGTACCGACTCCGTAAACTTATCGGAACTCGCCATCAACGGCAGCAAAGAAGCCATTGCCAATATGATGGGAGACAAATACGTACATCCACGCCACTTCAGCACCAAAACCAAAGGAGCACAAGAAGCGCATGAGGCTATCCGTCCCACATATATGGAGAATGCACAGATAGAAGGTAGTGCACAAGAAAAGAAACTATACGATCTGATCTGGAAACGTACCATTGCTTCTCAAATGGCAGATGCCGAACTGGAAAAAACAACAGCAACCATCAGTATAAGCAATACATCCGAGGCTTTCAGTGCCACGGGAGAAGTTGTGAAATTCGACGGTTTCCTGCGTGTATACAGAGAATCTTATGATGACGATGTGGAACAGGAAGATGAAACTCATCTGCTGCCACCGTTAAAGAAAGGCCAGAAGTTAGAGTACCAAAACATTACTGCCACTGAACGCTTTACACAACATCCACCCCGCTATACAGAAGCAAGCTTGGTGCGCAAACTGGAGGAATTAGGCATTGGCCGTCCTTCTACTTATGCGCCTACGATCTCTACCGTTCAACAACGTGAGTACGTAGAAAAAGGAGATAAAACAGGTGAGGAACGTTCGTACAATGTAATTACCCTGAAGAAAAACAAGATTACAGACGCCACCCGTACTGAGATCACCGGAGCAGAAAAAGCAAAACTGCTACCTACAGATACAGGTACAGTAGTGACTGACTTCCTGACGCAGTACTTCCCCAGCATCATGGATTACAACTTCACAGCCAGTGTAGAAAAGCAATTTGATGAGATTGCCGAGGGAGATACAAAATGGACGACTATCATGAAGACGTTCTATAAAACCTTCCATCCGTCTGTAGAAAGTACTCTCGCCGCCAAGAATGCACACAAAACAGGAGAACGCGTATTGGGAGATGATCCTGTTAGCGGCAAGCCTGTAAGTGTCAAAATCGGACGTTTTGGCCCTGTAGTACAAATTGGAAGCGCCGAAGATGAAGAAAAACCCCGCTTCTCTCCTTTAAAGAAAGGTCAATCCATCGAAACAATCACTTTAGAGGAAGCAATAGACCTGTTTAAGCTGCCGCGTACTCTTGGCGAGCATGAAGGCAAAACGGTGTCCGTCAATGCCGGACGTTTCGGACCGTACATCTACTACGGCGGGACTTATACTTCACTTCCCAAAGGCGTAGATCCGATGGAAATAGAATTGGAAGAGGCTTTGGAATTAATAAAGGAAAAAGCGGAAGCAGAAGCAAAGAAACACCTCAAGAAGTTCGACGAAGAGCCTGAATTGGAAATCATGAACGGAAGATATGGCCCTTACATTGCTTATAAAGGCAGTAATTACAAAATCCCGAAGGATATCGTTCCGGAAGATTTAAATCTGGACGCCTGTTTGGAAATCGTCAAACTGCAAAGTGAAAAAGCCGCATCAGCTCCGGCAAAAGCAAAACGAGGGAAATATGCCAAGAAGAAAGCATAAAGTTATTTTTAATCATACAAAGAATCAGCCCCAAAATGTAGAATATCCATTTTGGGGCTGATCTTTAAAAAGAGACAGTGAAACAAAAACAAGAGAATATGTCAGAACTGAATGAAACTGTTTTGTAACTCCTTCCTATACTTTCCGGAAATAGGTAGTTCTTCCTTATTGAAAGGGGGAAACATTATACATACATCACTATGGATAACCGCCAAATACTGAATGTTGATGATATACGATTTATGAATCTGCACAAACTGCGAAGAGAAACAGAGTATCTGTGCAGCATTGATAGAGGTACGCATCACCAGTGACTTCTGCGTATAGAGAAAGACCTCCCAACAACGGCGCAATGCATTGAACCTAAAGTAGCCGATATCGGTAAGCCTCAATATATGAATATCACCCATAGGAAGCTGGATAGTAAATGTCACCTTATCCCCTTCTGCCCGTGCTTCCGGCAAAAGCGGCCGCAAAGACAGGGTCTGTCCCCCCACTTTTGCCTGCATAAATCGGTTGACTATCAAATCCAGATCCTTCTTTTCAAAAGGCTTCAGGAGATAATCGAAAGCGGAAATACGTATGGCATCAATCATGTATTGCGGATGAGCCGTATAGAACACTATCTCCATTTCCCAAGTGACGAGACCGCGCAACTTGCCCAAGACATCGTAGCCCTTGGTTCCCGATAGTTCCACATCCATAAAGAGCAAGTCCGGATGCATGCCTCTGATTATGGCAGGTGCAGCAAATCCCGAAGATACACTTCCCATCACCTGGAAAAAGCCGTATGTCTCCAAGCTCTTCTCCAATCTCTCACTATCTTCCTCCGAATCTTCTACTATCAATACCTTATACATCTTCTCCATAACCGGACTTCCTATCATATTTTTACGCAAAAGTAACATCTCAAAACGTAATTAACAAGTCTTACAATCCACAAAAGAATCTCCTTATACCGAACTTTTCAACCTCTATCAGCCCAAAACGGCATCTTATGCGCTAAAAAAGGCAGATAATTCAAAAAAGGCAGGACTTTCAAGAAAAAAGAGTATTTTTGCGCTGTCCATCAATACAGGCACTGTTTGGGACAACAACATGCAGAACAAACCCATTATAAGGAACAACAATCATGACGCAAAAAGCAATTCACCTCTTGTACGGTGCGGCGTGCCTCGCCCTCATAACATTGTCGGGATGTAAAGACAATGAAAAGGATCTCACGAATACACCTTCCATAACGCTTTCGCAACTGGCACAAGACACCATTCTGCAAGCCAAGCCCGAAGTAGCAGAAGAGTACATCAACAAGGCCCAGAAGGAAGCCAAGGACAGCAGCGAATATTACCTGGCAGAATCCGTCCGTTCATCACTGCTGTTGAACAACATCAGCGTGGACTCCGCCTTGAACTGCATCGACCGAATCAAAAACTTCTGCTCGCAACAACCTCGCCTCAACATACTTCACTATACCATGCTGACTATGGCTGAGTATAACCAGGGGCTCATCTTGCAATACCGGCAACAAGCCGACTCTGCCATCGCCGTCTATCGCCATGTGGCGGAGTACAGTTTGAAAAGCATGTACCCCAAATGGATTCCGGCAGTCTATTGCAAGCTAGGCGACCTTTACGGCATGAAGAATGACTTCCCCCTGCAAGCTTACTATTATCGAAGGGGACTGCTTGTGGCCGATTCGCTCAACATCCCCGAAATAGAGAAATTCAGTTGCTACTCTGCACTTGGAGCCAGCTATTTGTCTGTCAGAGATTTCGAACTGTCAGGCGAGTACTTGGCCAAGGCATACAAGCTGAAGGACCGGCTCACCCTGCAAGAGCAGTTTCTTGCGTTCAACAATTACATCAACTACTATTACTACCAAAAGAAATATGACCAAGCCTGGAAATACATGGAAATGCTGTACGAGCTCATAGAACCTCATAAGGACAGCATGCCCTATGAAGATGCCATGATAAAAGGCAACTACGCTGACCTCGCCCTCCGGTCGGGGAAAAACATGGAGAAAGCTGAAGAGTATATCAAAGAATCCAAGACACTGTTTGCAAGCGTGGGAGTGACCTTCATCAACTACTATCTGGAGAGTATGCAATTATCGCTGGCCATTGCAAAGAACGACCTGCAGGAAGCGCAGGAACTTGTTGCCCGCTTTGAAAAAGAGCCTACGGACAACGTACAGATAGACCACCTGAGTTTCCGAAACTCTGCCCTGATAGCCTACTACAAGAAGATGCACGACTACGAGAAGGCACTCGCCCTTTATGAAGCCAATTCACTGATAGAAGACTCCCTGAGAAGCGACCGGCAGAAAAAATATGTGGCAGACTTGAACCTGCGTTATATGAATGACACCACTCACCTGAGAAACCGAATAACCATCTCCACCCAAGAAAACAAGATAGCCCTTCTCCGGCTGGAAGTGATTTCCGGATTCGCTGTCATGTTCATACTGATTGTCGGATTCATCGAATACCGTAAGAAGATACAGAAAAGCCGCAGGCAGCAGTTCGAACAGCATCTGTATGAAATCAGCAAATTGAAGATGCAGAACATCCGGGAAAAGATATCACCGCACTTTATCTTCAATGTGCTGAACCGTGAAATAAACACCCATCCCGAATCGGAAATGGAATACAGCCGCTTGATGCAGCTCACCAAACTGCTGCGCAAAGGTCTGTCGCTATCCAACCAGCTTGCCATTCCGCTGGCAGACGAACTGGACTTTGTGAGCACCTACGTCAGCCTGCTGCAAGACACCGGCACGCACTTCAGCTTCCACCTCTACCAAGAAGAAGACGTGGACACAGCAGCCGTAAAGGTACCCTCCATGATTATTCAGATTCCCGTGGAGAATGCCATCAAACACGGTTTCGCAGGGATAGGACAAGGCATCCTCGACCTCTCCGTCAAAAGAATGCCGAACGGCATACAAATCACCGTGTGGAACAACGGGCAGAAGTACGTTCCATTCCAATCCGGCGACAACGGCAACACCGGCACAGGCCTGAAGGTCATTTATCAGACCCTCGTACTGATGAATGCCCGCAACAGGGAACACATCACTTTCGATATTCATGAGAAAGAAGGTACAGAGGTCTGCATCTATATACCTTATTCATACAACTACAACCAGTAAATATAAGAAAAAAGTCAAGTTATTCACAAAATAGAGAATCTTATTCAAGGATTCCGACACTTCATACAGGAAAACTATTTTCCGCTGTTGCTCAATAAAATATTATTATCGAAATTTGGTGGCATTTAAAGCGCAACCGAAAAGCTATACGAGTAGGACCAATCTAAAAAAAGAAAAAGGTTATGAGAACAACAAAATCATTTAAGAAAAACTTTTTTTTAACTCCAGGAGCTATAAGATACTCCAAACAAATCACATTATTATTGGTCTCTATACTCCTCATCGGGCTATCCTCTTGCAGCAATGATGATGAAGAAGAGGAAGAAGTTATTCCCGAAGTTCCCAATGCAGAAATCGTTGACTATAATATATCGTATGCCAATGGATTAATGGGAGTAATAACGTTTGGCATAAACATATCTGTAGTGGTAAGCGACTATAAAGATTATAGAGAATGGGGAATATATTTACTGCAAAATGGCGTTTATGATAAATACTATGCACCCAGCGGTTCTAATGCTTACACCGATGAAATGCATTTTAAGTTCATAGAGAACGAATTTGATTATTTCAGTTACGAAGAGCATTTGGCGAAGAAAAAAATTCATGTTGGAACATGGATCAGACGAAACATTCTTGACGTTCAGAACGGTGCGCCAGAATTCGAGTACAGCACCCCCATCGACGTATGGCTGATTTACGATAAACCAGTTTCAGTTAAATTTGATTCATGCGAAGTAATACAAGGTCCTTATCCAGCAGTGAGCTACAATGAAGAAACGGGAAGAAATGAGGAAGTTCCTGGCTCAGCATGGTATGATTACGATTTGCACTACACAGTAACAGGTGCACCATTCGTTGTGCAGGGGCAATATCACATTATGCAATACGAATACGGTCCTGAAGAACAACATTATGCCAATGGGCTGGTTTATTCGGGTTACAATGATTTAATAGTGTCTGACGGCGACAACACACAACGTATTCGGCAATTGAGCAGTACCATTCAACAAAATCATTATGACGAAAATTTGGAGTGGATAGTTTTGAAAACGACAAACGGCGATGTACGAACTGATAAGTCATTACATTATTTCCATTGGCGTGATAAGGGACTCAGTTTTACAAAGAATACTAACATTGATTAATATCGACGGAGATACGGCTGATACAGCTAACGGCAACAGTTCCCTACTAGGTAAAAGGTGCCATGTTAATTAGGAAACGATGCTATCTGATGCCTGAAACGCAAAACCATTACAACGAATATTGATGAGAAAAAGACACATAACCATGAAGAAACTTTTACTATTTATGGCTTTCCTTCCATTACTATTTACCTCTTGCGGCAATGAGGACAATGAGATAGATAGCCAAGCACCATATATGGGGCTATGGGTGGCTACACACGCCAAGAAAGTGGATGCCTACGAAAATGTAGTCTATGATAGAGACTTGAAAGATTCGGACTTGTTTTTTAATCTGACACTGGGCTACCAGCCGGAATGGCCCAAACATATACCATACAGAAGTGGACAGCCAATGAACTTAGAATGATATACTGTAGTGAATCTGGAAGTTATTCGATAGAATATACATTAGAAAAACATCCTTGATACAGCATATAACAGGCATTTGATTATTGAAACATAAGTAGAACAAACTAAAAGAATGAAAGAGTTATGAAATTCACACTTAAAATCCTGCCATTACTACTATTGCTACTAATCTGGAGCTGCAATAGTGAAGACGAAAACAAATTATCATCCATTATAGTCAGCACCAACGAGCTAACTTTCGATTCGAACGAAGACTTGCAGACTCTGACCGTTTCAAGCAGTGACGAATGGACGGTTAGCGGTCAGGCAGAATGGTGCAAGGTTTCTCCCGACAAAGGCTCCGACGGGCAAACGGTTTCGGTAAGCGTGTCGGCAAATACCTCCTCCGAAGACCGTACTTGCGCCTTGGTGTTCAGTTGCGGCGAAGCCACCGCTAAAGTGGAAGTCTTTCAATATGCCGCGGCAGAAACCAACTATCTGGATATGGGATTTGACAAAGATGCAACCATTACGAATTATGATGAAAAGAGCGGAGAACTGAAGGTGCAATATAGCCAGTCCACTCCACCAGCAATAGAAAAAGGAAAAGCCATCGTCTTGCCGCAAGAATATGGCACGGCCATACGTGTAGTGAAGGATGTCACCGTATCAGGAAACAGTGTCACACTCCAGACGGAAGAGGGCAATATGTGCAACATATTCAGAAACATAGATTTCATCCTTACCACCGACCCGTCGCTTTCCATAGATGACGTCCGCACTCGTTCGGGCAAGAAAAGAATAAGGGTAATCACTCCCTTTGCCCGAAACGCAAGTAATGCCACAAGAGTTGACTATCAGGGCAGCGATGAAATATTCAGTGATAGCCGCAATCTTGCAGATGACTTTAAAGACATTTTCAAAGTAGATGACGGATATCTCTCTTGGGGAGAATGTAATTACGACATCAACCTGAAAGGGATATTTTATTTCTCTTTTGGCGAGAATGTAATGGCAGAAGGTTTTTTGGGAGATTTGAACGCTTTCATATATTATCTGGAAGGAAACTTCAACGCAAGGTACCAACTGGAATATGGCATTTCCGGAGAATTAGAGCAAGAGGGCAACGAAACTCTTTATAGCCAATTATTTCCACCTATTACATTTCCCGTAGGCTCTGTGCCTGTCTCTCTTACGGCCGGAATCGATTTCGAAAAAGAATATCAAGCCACTGCCAGTGGAAAGATATCCATAAGCACGGGCTTTGAACTAAATGCGAGTGCCAAATTAGGAGTTTCGTGGAGTAAAGAAGCCGGAGCCAAAGCAATACATAATTTCGACAAGCAATTTACTGTCTATCCACCCACTTTTTCTGCCGAAGCCTCTCTCCACAGCAAAGTTTCCTATTATCCGGAACTCTCTGTCAAAATATACAATGTCATCGGGCCAAGTCTGGCGGTAAAACCCTATCTGGAAGGGGCATTGGATGCCAAAACACAAGCAACGGCATCCGGCAAAGACAGCTATACCGGTTGGAAAGCAAAAATCAACACAGGGGTTGATTTAGACTTTGGATTGTCTTTGGACTTTGGCATTTTCGGGGATCCGGAAGACATATCAATACCGGACTGCCCTTTCAATCTTTATGACAAAACTCTTGTTGAAGCTCCCTACAAGATAGAACTCGTCTCTCCGGAAAACAACATGAGCCTCATGGAAGGCGATGAAACGGAAGTCACATTCCGGGTCACTTCTTTTTGCGCATTTACTCAAGATAAAAGTTTCAATTGCCCATTAGCCTTTGTCAGCTTCTCTTCCGAAGCGGGCGGAAAGCTGGACAAAGAGGTTGTAACCACCGATGCAGAAGGTCTTGCCACCGTGAAATGGTTTCCCAAAGGGAATAAGGACAAACTTACTGCTAAAATAGTTGACCAGAATGGAGAAACACTGAAGGATGAAAACGGGGAAGAAATAGGGGAAGTGGTGTTCGAGCCTGTCATACAAAAGTTGAAATTGGACTTAGACTCACATAAGGACAACGACAAGATGGAAATCGGCCATGCCGAAGACATTCATTTCTCCGTAAAAACCATTGACGCAGACAATAAGGAGACTCCCAAAAGCGGCATGACAGTGATATTCACAGCCGCCGACATTTCGGTTTCTGCCATTACAGACGAATCGGGTATCGTTACCGTCAGTTGGGCGCCTCAAAAGGAAGGAGATAAGCTTACGGTCAAGGTCATAAACGAAATAACAGACAATGAAGGAAACAAGAAACAGGTAACGCTGATAGAAAAGTCCTTTGCACCCACTGCCATCAAGTCGGGGATATCTATTGTAGCACCCGCTGATGGAATAGAAATAAACGAGGGGGAAGCTGTTGACGTTACCTTTAGAGTCCAGTATTCCACCGGCGGAAAGACATTTGATTATGCTTTATGTGACGTCCACTTTTCTGCTGAAGGGGTATCTGAGGTTCATAAGACGAATGAAGACGGTACAGTCACCCTTCATTGGATTCCCCAAAACACCGGTGACAGACTAATCGCTGAAATCAAGGACAAAGCCGGAAACAGTATTACGAAGAAGGTATTCACTCCTACGATTGTAACCAAAGAAATCAAAAGAATTTCTCCGGAAAGCAATGAGAAAGTGAAGAAGGGAAGTCCGGTCACCGTAACCTTCCAGGTAGCCCAAGGCAATACAGGTACTCCCTGCGCTTCGGAAACTGTAACCTTTTCTGCAACATCCGGAACATTGAGCAGCAATTCCGCTACTACAGATGCCGACGGAAAAGTATCTGTGATGTGGACACCTACCCAAACAGGAGACATACTGACCGCCCAGCTGGCTTCCAATAAAAAGACAGCCACCTATACTGTCGTTATGGAAGGAGATAAAGCAAATCTGCTATATGGAGCTTGGGGAATAATGAAACAGCCTGTATTGGTAATAAGAGAAGGGGGCATAACCTTCTATAGCTATGACAGTGAAGGCCATGTTTCAACTATTACGAGAGCATATTCGTATAATGAGGCAACCAAAACAATCACAACAGTCTTAGATGGAAGTACGGTGAACATCGTCATTAAAAAACTGACTGAGAATATGTTGATTACTCCTTTCTTTGCCCCCGACAACATCGTCTCTCCATTGGCACGGTTAAAGGATGACTTAACCGGTTATCAAATGGAGGATAACCGTGACAATAAACAGATGTTAAAAGGTGTATGGAGAAGCTATGATAATGAAAAGTTAACGCTTCGCAGCAACGGTACTTTCTCTCTATCAGAAGAAGGTACCATGTCCGGGAACTATACTTATGACACAAATACCAAGATGATTACATTCCATATAGGTGGTGAAACCGAGCAAATGCCCGTTATATGTCTGAACAAAGACTTCTTGATAATGCAGATAACAGATGATGAAGAGGATGGAGGCGAAGTATTTGACTGGGTATGGTATAAAGAATGAGACAGCATTGAAAACATGGTACATGGGCAACGGAGAGCAACCACAAACTATTCATGTTCCTCAAAGCCTATGACGAGGAAGACGGTAGTGAATTTGTCATGGGATTCCGTGTACTTTAATATAGAGTGTTAAGAAATTAAGATATAAAAAGAGCGGAAATTTGATTTCCGCTCTTTTTATATCTTCCTATACTAAACGCAACACCCTTTTTACATTCTGTCCGGCACCTCGATGCCCAGCAGTCCCATGCCAAGGCGAACTACCTTCGCCACATTCTCCGATAAAGCAAGGCGGAACACTTTCACGGCCTCGTTCTCTTCGCGCAGGATGCTGAAATCATGATAGAACTGATTGTATTCCTTCACAAGGTCATAAGTATAATTGGCTATAATAGACGGGCTATAATCTTCGCCCGCCTGCTTCACAACAGCTGCGAAATCAGCCACCATTTGGATAAGTCCTTCCTCTTTCTCACTCAACTCGATACCTACAGGGATTTCAGCCGGAATTACGATGCCGGCTTCAGCCGCCTTACGCAATACAGATTGAATACGCGCATACGTATATTGAATGAACGGACCTGTATTCCCATTAAAGTCGATTGACTCTTTCGGATTAAACGTCATATTCTTGCGGGCATCCACTTTGAGGATAAAGTATTTCAAAGCACCCAGTCCTACAATTCGGGCGATATTATCAGCCTCTTCCTGAGTCAGTCCGTCCAGTTTACCCAGTTCGTTAGAAGTTTCCTTAGCCGTGCTTACCATTTCTTCAATCAAGTCATCGGCATCCACTACCGTGCCCTCACGACTCTTCATCTTACCTTCAGGCAATTCCACCATGCCATACGAAAAATGCACAAGGCTCTTTCCCCACTCAAAGCCAAGTTTATCGAGCAAGATAGAAAGCACCTGGAAATGGTAGTTCTGCTCATTACCTACAACATAAATCATTTTGTCAATAGGATAATCCGCAAAACGCAGCTTAGCTGTACCGATATCTTGAGTCATATAAACTGAAGTTCCATCGGCACGGAGCAACAATTTGTGATCCAAACCTTCAGGAGTAAGGTCGGCCCATACAGAACCATCTTCTTTCTTATAGAAGAAACCTTTTTCAAGACCTTCCACAACTTTCTCCTTACCTTCAAGATAGGTATTTGACTCATAATATATTTTATCAAAGCCCACACCCATCTTACGATAAGTTTCATCAAAACCTTCGTACACCCAATTATTCATTTTTGCCCAAAGTGCACGTACTTCCGGATCACCGGCTTCCCATTTCACCAGCATTTCACGAGCTTCGTTCATCAAAGGAGAGGCAGCTTCTGCCTTCGCTTTAGCTTCTTCTTCCGTCACACCTTCAGCCTGGAATTTAGCCATCAGCTCTTTCACTTCGGCTTTATAGTGTTTATCGAAAGCTACATAATAGTCACCCACCAAATGATCGCCCTTTTTACCGGATGATTCAGGCGTTTCACCATTTCCATATTTAGACCAGGCCAACATGGACTTACAAATATGAATACCACGGTCGTTGACAATATTTGTCTTTACCACTTTATTACCATTTGCCATCACAATGTTGGCCAAAGCATTACCCAGAAGATTATTGCGTACATGTCCCAAGTGAAGTGGTTTGTTGGTATTGGGTGAAGAATATTCAATCATCACCAACGGAGATTTATCCGTGGCAGCAACAATACCGTATTGCTTATCGGCATGAATGTCATTCAACAATTCAATCCAGGCGGAAGAAGCGATAGTCAGGTTCAGGAAACCTTTGATTACATTGAATGCAGCTATCGAAGGCTCGTTAGCTTTCAGGTATTCGCCAATCTCCTGTGCTGTCTGCTCCGGTCCTTTCTTCGACATGCGCAGGAAAGGAAAAACTACCAGCGTGAGGTGTCCCTCAAATTCTTTCTTGGTTTTTTGCAGTTGCACCTGTGCGGCAGGCACATCCTGTCCATACAGCGCTTTCAGTCCGTTGATGACGGACGCTACCAGTTTATCTTCTATATTCATGATTTAAAAGTATTTTCCGGACGCAAAGATACTATATTTTGGCGAATTACGCGCTCCATCTGTACGGATAATAAAAAAGGAGACACCTCGTA
>NZ_CBVI010000019.1 GCF_000513195.1 Bacteroides timonensis
CCCTCACATTTCGGCTTCCCTTTTTGTTTTGTTACTATATAGTTCTTATTTTGCTACTTCAACAGCAGGCTCAACAATCTTTTTGTTCTTCATCATCATATATGCGATAGGAGATGCGACGAACAGAGAAGATAATGTACCGATTACAACACCGAGAATCATTGCAAATGCGAAACTGCGGATAGAGTCACCACCAAGGATGAAGATACACAGTAGCACGATTAATGTACTCAATGAAGTGTTGATGGTACGAGCTAGGGTCGTATTCAAAGAATCGTTGAACAGCAACTTTCTGTCACGTTTCGGGTACAGGCCGAAGAATTCGCGTACACGGTCGAAGATTACCACTTTGTCATTGATAGAGTAACCGATAGCCGTAAGGATAGCACCGATAAATGTCTGGTCAATTTCAAGAGAGAACGGCATCCAACCCCAGCACAATGAATAAGCGCCAAGAATCATCAATGTATCACTGGTCAGTGCAACTACGGAACCCACACTATATGCAATGTTGCGGAAACGGATCAAGATGTAGAGACCGATGGCGATAAGAGCGAGAACTACAGACCACATGGCCGAAGTCTTGATATCATCTGCGATACTCGGACCTACTTTCTGTGAGCTGATGATACTGCCACCTGTGTGATTTTCGCGGTCGATGAATGTCTCCAGCGTGATGTTCTGCGTCAATACCGGTTTCAGCGTTTCATACAGATATGCTTCGATTTCTGAATCGACATTGTTACCTTCTTCTTCGATACGGTAGTTTGTGCTGATACGTACAGTCTTCTTGTCGGTACCGATAGCAATTACACTTACATTAGAATCACCGAACTTGCTGGCGATTAACTCACGTACTTGTTCCGGTTCTACGGCGTTTTCAAACTGTACCTTGAAGTTGCGTCCACCGGTGAAGTCGATACTCTGGCTCAAGCCACGTACGAACAGTGAACCGATACAGATAACAAGGATAATGCCTGTAATTGTAAACCATTGCTTATTTCTACCCATGAAGTCGAAGTGTACATTCGCCATCAGGTTCTTAGAGATCTTGGAAGAGAAAGTCAGGTTCAGCCATTTATCTTTATTCATGAAGTATTCATATACCAGACGTGTCATGAACACAGCGGTAAAGAATGAAATCAAGATACCGATAATCAAGGTCGTGGCAAAACCACGGATAGGACCTGTACCGAAATTAAACAGGATAATACCCGTGATGATAGACGTTAAATTTGAGTCGAAGATAGCGGAGAATGCATTAGAATAACCGTCTGCGAGGGCTTTTTTCACACCCTTACCTGCGCGTAACTCTTCTTTTGTACGTTCATAGATCAACACGTTCGCATCCACAGCCATACCCAGGGCTAACACCATACCGGCAATACCGGACATTGTCAGAGCCGCCTGGAAGGATGAAAGGATACCCATTGTAAAGAACATGTTCAGTACCAATGCGCCGTTGGCAACCATACCCGGAATGAAACCGTACATGGAGCACATATAAATCATCAATAGTATCAATGCTACGATGAATGAGAATACACCGGCGTTGATAGAAGCCTGTCCCAAAGACGGACCTACGATATCTTCCTGAACGATACGTGCGGGAGCCGGCATCTTACCGGATTTCAGTACGTTTGCTAAGTCCTTTGCCTGTTCGGGCGTAAAGTGACCCGTGATTTGTGAGTTACCACCTGTAATTTCAGTATTTACATTCGGTGCAGAATATACATAGCCGTCCAATACGATAGCGATGCTCTTACCAATGTTTTGTTTAGTCAACTGTGCCCAGCGGCGTGAACCGTCTGTATTCATTGACATGCTTACAGCAGGTTTACCAAACTGATCGTATTCGTCTTTAGCGCTTACAACAACATCACCTTCCAGCGGAGCGCGTCCGTTACGTTCGGTTGAGCGGATAGCGTAAAGTTCGAAAGTTTGTCCTTTCGGATCATATTCGTAAGCGGAAACACCCCATTTCAGACGAAGGTCTTTCGGAAGTTCGGCTTGAATTTCTTTCATGGAAAGATATTTGTTGATGTCAGCAGTATCCTTGTAATTAGCATAAGCTACAACAGGACCTTGTCCGCTGGAATTAACTTGCAGTACAGCCAGCAACGGATGTTCTTTCTTGATTTGTGCAAGATCAACGGATTGTGCTTTGTTCTCGCCTTTCAATGCAGCGGCAAGACTGTCGGCGGTGCTGGTAGCTTGCGCTACAACCGGAGCAGCGGTGCTGTCAACAGCTGCACTGTCAGCAGGTGCTTCATTGGCTAAAATGCTACGCAGTTTGTTATCAGCAGCTTGCAGATAAGGTGCAACATCCTTTGCGTTGTATGTTTCCCAAAACTCCAGATTAGCGGAACCTTGAAGTAATTTTCTTACACGTTCCGGTTCCTTGATACCCGGAAGTTCCACCATGATACGTCCCATCTTGTCTTCCAGACTTTGGATGTTGGGCTGAACCACACCAAAACGGTCGATACGAGTACGGAGTACGTTGTATGAGTTGTCAACAGCGGCTTTTACTTCCGTACGCAGTACTTTTTCTACTTCCGCATCGGAGGTCTTTTGGTTGACTTTGTCTTTTAACTGTTGAGTGGCGAAAAGCTCGGAAAGACGTGCGTCCGGAGCAATTTTGTGATACTCTCTCACAAACAACGTAATGACGTCGTCCTGGCTGCTAATAGCTTGTTTGGCAGCATTTGCCAATGCTTGGTTGAATGCTTCGTCGGGTTTATTGTCCGCCAATGCTTTGATTACATCGGGAACGGAAACTTCGAGGATGACGTTCATACCACCCTTTAAGTCCAAACCTAAACTGATCTCCATCTCTCGGCACTGTTTCAGTGTCCAATTGCCGAAGAATACTTTCTCATTAGCCAGAGAATCCAGGTAGTCCTGCTCTACTTTCACATCGCCTTTTGCAAACTCTTTAGCCTTATTGGTATAATGGCGAGTCACAAAAGAAAAGGAGAGATAGAACACACACACCAGTGTGAGCAATACCGCAAAAACCTTTACAAATCCTTTGTTTTGCATGTTACTTTTAGTTTATTATGATTACTTTTTTAATTAATTTCTGTTGCGTACAAGGCTGCAAATATAGTTTTTTTTTCACATTCGGAAGTAAAAGGAACTCAAATATTTGCACATGATAAAGAATTAACTCCCTCCGTATAGCAATGTTTTTACTTCATTCCGCGATTTTTTAACATCGGTTCCAGTTGTGGCTCCGTTCCGCGGAAGTTCTTGTAAAGAGTCATCGGATCTTCGCTGTTACCCTTTTCCAAAACGTTATTCCGGAAGAGGTCGGCTGTCTTTTTGTCAAAGATGCCGTGTTCCTTGAAAGCTTCGAAAGCATCGTTGTCCAATACATTTGCCCATAAATAGCTGTAATAGCCGGCAGCATAACCGCCAATGATATGGTTGAAGTAGGTGGTACGGTAGCGTGGAGCTATCTCCGGAATAAGCCCCAGTTTGTCCATGGCCTCTTTCTCATATGCCAATACGTCCAAGTTCTGGGTATCTGTCAGGTTGTGCAGATTCATATCCAGAATGGCAGCAGCCAGTAACTCGGTGGTCATGAAGCCTTGGTTGAAGGTTTTCTGATTCAGAATCTTTTCGATAAGGCTGTCGGGGATAGTTTCGCCGGTTTGATAATGTTTGGCATACATTTTCAATACTTCAGGTTCGGTAGCCCAATGTTCATTGATTTGCGAAGGCAACTCAACGAAGTCGCGTACTACGTTTGTGCCGGAAATACCTTTATAGTTGCATTTTGTCAGCAATCCATGCAGGGCATGACCAAATTCATGGAACAGTGTTTCCACTTCGTCAATAGTCAGCAATGAAGGCATATCGCCTACGGGCTGTGTGAAACTGCATACATTGCATACCAACGGGCGGATAGCACCTTGTTGTTCGCGATAGTTGCTCATCCATGCACCGCCGCTCTTACCCGGACGGGGGAAATAATCTACGTAGAAAACACCCAAGTGTGAGCCGTCTGCATCTTTCACTTCGAATACTTCTACATCGGGGTGGTATACGGGGATACCTTCCAATTTCGTTAAAGTGATGCCATAAAGCTTATTAGCTACAGCGAAAGCGCCTTCGCGTACATTTTCCAACTTAAAGTAAGGTTTGATTTCGTCTTCTTCCAGATTGTATTTCTCTTTGCGGAGTTTTTCTGTATAGAACCACCAGTCCCACGCTTCCAGTTTTTCACCTTTGCCTTCTTTATCCATTATTTTCTGCAATTCAACAGCTTCGGCTTTTGCTTTTGGCAATGAATAGCTCCACAGGTTGTTTAAGAAGTCCATAACGGTTGTGGAATTTTTAGCCATCGTATTATCCAGAACAAAATTAGAATAACAGTCGAATCCCAGTAATTGCGCTTTTTCAAGACGCAGTTTTACGATGTCTGTAATATTTTTCTTGTTGTCATTCTTGTCATTGTTGTTGCCGCGGTTGATGTAGGCTTTATACATTTGTTCGCGTAACGGACGATTTTCGGAGTATTGCAGGAATGGAAGACGACTGGCATTACCCAATGTAAACAGCCATTTGCCTTCTTGTCCGTCTTCTTTGGCTTTTTCAGCAGCGCTTTGACGGAACCAGTCGGGCAGTCCGGCAAGGTCTTCTTCCTTGTCTATATAAAGTTTGAAGGCATTGTTTTCATTCAGAACATTATCACTGAATTTGATACCTAATGTAGACAGTTCTTTATTGACTTCGCGTAAGCGTGCCTGTTTCTCAGGGGATAAGTTTGCACCGGAACGGACAAAACCTTTATGGGTCTCTTCCAACAGGCGTTGTTGTTCGGTAGTCAGTCCCAGCGCGTCTTTCTGTTGGTATACAGCATCAACTTTCTTGAAAAGATCCTGATTCAGTGAGATATTATCACTGTGTTCGGACAATGTCGGGGCGAGTTTAATAGATAATTCTTTCAGATCATCTGTTGTTTCTGCTTCCGTCATGTTATAGAAGATGGCACTAACCCGGTCCAATATCGGAGAGCTATTATCGAGAGCAACGATTACGTTTTCAAAGGTTGGCGCCTCGGAATTGTTCACTATTGCATCGATATTTGCATTTTGCTCTTCAATGCCTTTCAGAAAGGCAGGTTCATAGTGTTCCAGTTTGATTTTATCGAAAGGCGGTACGCCATGTTCGGTTTGGAACTCAGTCAGGAACGGATTGGTTTCCGTTTGCGTGGTACAGGAGTACATCATACAACTTGTAGCTAAAATAAAAATACACTTCTTAAACATAAGTTCTAAGTATTAGGTATAAAGTATTAATTATTAATTCGTTTTTCAATCTTTTCTCTTCAGATAACACCAGATTGGATAATGGTCGGATTCTTTTATGGAACGATCCACCGTACAGTTATAAGGTTTAAGGTTTTTGCTTGCCAGGATATTGTCTATCCGGAAATAGAATTTATTCTGATTATAAGAAATACCCAGTCCGCGGCCGGACTTGGTGAAAGCATCATTTAATCCTTTTTCAATGACCCGGTGTGCATAGGAAATCGGTGTATCGTTAAAGTCGCCGCAGACGATGATATAAGGGTATCGTGACGCTGAGATTTCCTGGGCGATACTGTCTGCTTGTGGGGCGCGAATGGCGGATGCTTCTGCTAGCTTGCGGATGAGCAGGCGTGCACCGCTTTTAACTTTTTCCGTTTCAGGAGATTTGAGCATACTTTCGTAGACTACTTTGTCTTCTTTAGTCAGCTTGTTAGATTCCAGATGATTGTTGATGAGCATTACGGTATCTTCTCCCATTTTCAGTTCATAAACCACTGAACCATTGTATTCACTGACATAATCCAGTTTACGGGATGAAAGAATAGGGAATTTAGAGTAGCAGGCTATCCGGTTGGTGTGGCCTTTTCCACTTCCTCTTCCCACTATCTGGATGTTATGATAGGGATAATCTTTTAAAGCCTTTTCCACATCTTTCTGGCTGAGATAACGGGGAGATTCTATCGTTTGGTATTCTTGCAGGCATAAGATATCTGCTCCGCTATTCTTCAGATAATTCAGAATGAGATTCTCACCATCCTTTTTGACCGCTCCGTCGAAGCCCATGATGTTATATGACAAGACCTTGAAACTGTTTTCGGGTAATTTGCTAGTGTGGAAATTGAGCGGGAGATAAGTCCGTATTTGTGAATAGCATAAAAGAAATGCTACCAGTGGAAAAAGTGCAAACTTATACTTTTGGATAATAAGCCAAAAGATGAAAAAACAGATGTTTATCACCAGGAAAATAGGAAATGTCAGCCCGAAGCAGGACTCTACGGGGTGAGCAACCGGCTTGATGTGCGGGCTGTAAGCGGTGAGAAGCAGCAAGCTTATAAAGAATATATTAACCGCTAAAATCAGGTAGGCTACGAATTTACCAATATGCTTTATTCCCATTTTCTGTACTATCGTTTGCTCGCATCGAAAAGACTTTTCTTTTCTTCTGTGGTCAGGTTTTCATATCCTGATTTTTTCAGTTTATCGAGGATACGGTCTATTTCTTCGGATTGAGATTTCTTGCGGGCGTTGTAGTCATAGTCTTTCTGACGGCTGTTACCATAGTGAACTTTCATCTTCGGTTTGCGGGGCTTGAAGCTGAACAGTGAAACGATAGCATCTAGAATTTTGTTAATCCAGGCAGTGATATCTTTTCCTTTACTGAGTCCGGCAGCAAACCAGAGTCCCGCCAATGCACCGCCCAGATGGGCAATATGTCCGCCTGCATTGCTGGATGTAATGAACAGTAAATCCGTACCGATGACAATCAGTGCCAGATATTTCAACCGTATCGTACCAAAGAGGAACAGCCGGATGGGGTAGTTAGGTTCGCGGTACGCTGTAGCAGCTACGATGGCAAGCACGGAAGCGGATGCCCCCAACATGAATGAATAATCGACCATCGGGTGGAAATACGGAAAGATATTATAGGCTGCCATGTACAATAATCCACCGCAAATACCTCCTAGGATATACGCCCCGCGCAGATGTTTGGCTGAGAAGAACATTAGGAATAGTGCTCCGAACCAGTATAGCCACAACATGTTGAACAGGATATGTAAAAATCCTGCATGCATAAACATATATGTGAACAGTGACCATGGCTGTATGATGAACTGTGTGGGTGAAGCGGGCAATTCCAGCCATTCAAACGCACCGCCGAGGCTGCGATTGAATAATTGCAGAATTACTTCCGTCAGCGTAGTGACTACAAATACAGCTACGTTGATATAAATCAGCTGGATATAAATATTCCCTCTGCGAAAAGCTTCTTTAAGGTCAGTTATAATAGTACCCATTTCCTCTATCTTTTTTTCTCCAGTACATTATCAGTATAAAACCGAATATCATACCGCCCAAGTGTGCGAAGTGCGCTACATTGTCGTTAGGATTGTTGGCAAAACCAGCGTACAGTTCAATCAGTGCATATCCGATAACAAAGTATTTGGCTTTTATCGGAAACGGTAGCGGGAATATGAATAGCGGCTGGTTGGGGAACAACATTCCGAAGCCCAGCAAAATGGCATACACGGCTCCTGAAGCTCCTACGGTAACTCCGTTTAAGAGAGCATTCAGATTTGCCATGGGCGGATAGGTGTAATTCATATTATCCCGTATGATTTGAGCGCCTTCCTGATATACGGTATTAATCATCTCCGGACTCATTCCGGCCTTTGCCGCCTGAATGCGTATGTAGGTTACCAGCATGCTGATTAAGCCTGCGCCTATACCACATATCATATAGTAAGATAAAAAACGTTTGGGTCCCCATACTTGTTCGAGTATGCGACCAAACATCCACACGGCAAACATGTTAAAGAAAAGGTGCGTAAAACCTCCATGCATGAACATGTATGTGATAAGTTGCGCTACGTTAAAGTCATCGGCAAGAAAGAAATGAAGTCCCAGATAACGGGCTAAATCAAGATGATAACTTTGAGCAACAATGGTCGCAAGAAAGACCAATACATTAATGATTAATAGGTTCTTAGTAACTGTTGGTATAGCATTCATAATCTGTTATTTCGTTCAATGAGTCGCAAAAATACGAATAAATTCTGTTCTATAACAGAAAAACGCCTTTCTATTCTTTATTTTTCGCCAAAATCCAATCTTTTTTTAATGTTTTTATTTGATATTCAGAAATATTGCTCTATTTTTGTAGAGGTTTGTGAACGACTAATGCGGATATCTTTTGTATAACATATTAATTATTTAATTTTAGTATTATGAATAAGTCAGAACTTATCAACGCTATGGCGGCAGAGTCCGGTTTGACTAAAACGGATTCAAAGAAAGCATTAGATGCTTTCATGGCAGCAATCACGAAAGCCCTAAAGGCTGGTGACAAAGTATCATTGGTTGGCTTCGGTACGTTCGCTGTAGCAGAGAGAGCGGCGCGTCTGGGCATTAATCCTTCTACCAAGCAGAGCATTACGATTCCTGCAAAGAAAGTTGTTAAGTTTAAACCTGGTATGGAGTTGACTTTGGCCATCGAATAAAGGAAGGCTATGAATGAAAAAATAGAAAAGGAGGCGCTACGAGGTGAGGG
>NZ_CBVI010000020.1 GCF_000513195.1 Bacteroides timonensis
ACAAGATACTAAAATATCTGCACAGAACCAAACAGATTGTAAGGTATGTGCAGATATTTTCTCTTAAAAAGGAAGGGAGGACTTTTTCAGTGCCCTCGTTTTAATCCACTCTCTTTTTTGCTACTTAATGCCTATTTGCTATTTTTTGCTATCATCTCATTAGCCGCATATTGTCTTGGATTTGCCCAGTCGTCAATCTTCTGATAAAGCAGATCGAACAGGGAGCGGCGTGTCACCATGAAGTGTGCACTGGCGGTCATACCTTTTTTCAGCTTTCCTATCTGTCCGTTTTTCAGTGTCAGGTAATCTTGTTCCATTTCACATTTCACTTTATAGAAAGAGTTGCCTTGATTGTCCGTCAGGAAGTCGGAGGAGATTTCTTTTACCTTTCCGGGTAGTGTGCCCCATTCGTTATAATTGAAAGATTCCACTTGTATATTGACCGGCATACCTATGTTCATAAAACCGATATTCCGGGGAGTGACGTATACTTCGAGGCAGAGTGTGGAGTCGGGACTGATTACTGCCAGTGATTGTCCGGCTTGAATGCTACTTCCCCGATATATGCCGGAGAACTGGTCGAGCGTGCCGTCTACCGGACTGCGGACGATATACATATCTTGGTCTTTTACCTCTTGCTTGAGGCTGGTACTCATCTCATTGCGTGAATTGCGGTAGCTGTTCAAGTCAGCTTGCCAGGTGCTAAGTTGACTCTGTGTCAATGAAGCCAGTTCGTTTTGCTGGGTTTGATATTGATAGTAGTATTTGTCATATTCTTCTTCTGAAATTACTTTCTTTTCAAACAATGTTTTGTTGCGTTTATACTCTTTTTCCGCTTGTGCCAGGGAGGTTTCAAGTTCTTTCTTCTTTTTGGTGAAGTAAGTGTACTCCTGCTGGCGGACCGGAGAGCGGAATGTGGCAGGATGCTCGCCTTTTGCCAGATATGCCAAGTCGGCAAGATGTGCCTCGTAATCATTCAGACGGTTAGTCTGGTAGTTGATTTTGTAGTCGGAACTGTTTGTGCGGAAACGCAGAAGGATATCGCCCTTGCTGACTTGTTCGCCTTCGCGAACATAAACAGAGTCTACCAGTTCTGTGATAGCTGATTTAATTTCAGTCTTTTCCGTTACGGGGCGAACTACTCCACTGCCTTGTACGGAAATGTCTACATAAATAAAGGGAAGTGCGATCATGGTTGCCGTAATGGCTAATAGAACGACCCAATAAATAATCTGGGACTTTGTGGTGTGCTGATAGATATACGTCTCAAGACTGTTTTCTATCCATTCGTTCGGTAATAACATATCTTTCTGTTTTTAATGATTAATACTTTTCTCTTTTTCTGTGAAGCAAAAGTACGGGGTTGACGGCGGAAGATAGGTTATAGGTATGTTATCGCTATGTTAAATAGTTCGTGAGTTGAATTATATGTTTTTACTTCATTTAATACAGTCATCCGGCTCAGAACTTTAAGCAATAATGCCGAAGAGCCTGTTCCGGAAAGAAAGCGAAGTGACTGAAAAACCAGGAATATAGTCGCAAAAAGTCATCAGAATAGACTATAAACTTACAACTACTGTTTTTAGAGAGTATAAAATAAGGACTTATCCACCGGATTTCTGTCTTTATATGCAGTATATTTACATCTTTTTTACCGAATATGGAGAATTGAATCTCCGTATCTATATATCTTACAAGTCAGTTCTCTATATCCGGTGCGTTCGGTCTCTATTTCCTGTGCGTTGGATATAAAGATCCAACACATTGGATGTTGATATCCTGTAGATAGTATCTTAATACTTGGCACATTGCTTGTTCCGATGCAGCAGATTGCTTGTTATTTTATTGTAGAATAATTGTACGTATTTCTGTATCGAACTGTAGAATAGCAGATTGCGGATTTTTATTCCCGTCTTTCCTTTGCAACGTCCTTCTGGGCGTAAAGAAACGATTCTCAGAGGACTGATAATACAAAATGTCAGAATAATACTCAGGTTCCATCCGAAATAGTAATGAACTTTTCACCACAGAGTAACACAGAGTATCACGGAGTTCTATTCTTTTGATTTCAAATCGATTAAACTCTGTGATACTCTGTGTTACTCTGTGGTGAAAAGATTCATAACCGAAAAGGATATGAATTAATTCCGCCAACAGGTTGCCTTATTGTTTTTGAAGAGCACTTATTGTTTTACCAACTTCTTTTCCGCCGTAATAGAATAAACAGAATATAGCTGCTGCACACCCTATAATAATGAGGTATCTAAAAAAGTCATTTCCTGCTTCATAAATTGCTACAACACTACTATTACTGTTTTGACTACAACCTACGTAAACTCCAGCTAAAAAAATAACGCTAGCTGTTGCAATAGCTAATGCTTTGCCTGATACGGCTGCTCCGAGTCATTCAATGGTTTTACCATGTACTTTTCATTCTTTTTCATAACTGTGTTTGATTTTTATTTGTTAATACTGATAATACTTTTGGTAAGTATGGGGCGTTACAAATATACTGGTTAAGCTGGTGCTTTCGCTGTAATTGTAACAGTCACCATACGTATTGATGCATTCTTCTAAAGTTAATGCTTTCATCGGTTTTCTTGTGTATCGTTTCTGTAAAGTGTTTGCTCTTGTAGGTTTAGAAGTCAAGCATTTTGAAGTATTCTCTGATTTCTCCATTTTTTAGGGTATTTCCGGTGCATCTTACTTTTTCCTCCTATATTCAATAGTAGCGAAGTGAAGTCTCAATTACCTATAAGTAATTTTTAAGGTGAATCTATGCACCGAAATTTCGGGTGATCGTTTATTGCATTATTGCGTTATATAGCATGATAATGCCACTTATTCCTACATAAATAAGTAAAAATAATCGTTCTCTTTTTAAACGTTGGATTTCTTTTTCTAACTTTTTCTCTTTGTTATCCATTTTCTATAATTATTAAAAATATGATTATTCGACTTTTTCTTATTGCTCGTTTTCTTTGAGTGGAAATCACAAATACTCATTATATAAAGCTTTTATTTCAAGCTGGGGAAAATAAGGGAGTAATAGACTTCAACGAATAAATAGGTTATCCCTTTTTTATTATGAGAAGAATGCAACTCATACAGATGGAACCTGCTATTTTGTATAAGTCTCCATACAGTCCGCAAAAAGCAATCCCGAATATGATGATTGTCAGCAACTCTTTTGTTGATAATCTTCTCTCAAAGAATAGATGAGAGATGAAAAAGGTAGTCAGCAGAAACACCATACCGTAAAGAATATCACCAATGTGGTGGTCATTCGGAATAGCTGTTTTACTTATATACCTCTTATCGCTTGGTGGGAAAAAACGGCTGATACCCACCCACTCAAAACGGTGATATCCGTTCACTTTTTATCATTATCAGCCATGTGCGGCAAAATTAGTTATTTTTTTCTCATACTTTCACCTTTTAGCTCAAAACGTATGCCTGTATGTACGATTCTGTCCAAAATGGCATCTGCCGCTGTGGTATTTACCCCTCCAGTATATCATACCAGTGTGCTACTGGTAACTGACTGATAACAGAAATAGGCTTCTTTAATCAACCGTGCGTTCCGGTTCTCTTTGCGTGTGTCCCGCTCTGCCTGCAGCAAGAGTTGCAAGCCGGGACCGTGCGGATGCCGTTGTAAGAACTCCGAAGTTTATCTATGTTTTTGAGTTCAAGTTGAACGGCACTGCGGAGGAAGCCCTGAAACAGATTGACGAAAAAGGCTACCTGATACCTTATCAGGCGGATGGACGCGAAGTGATAAAGCTCGGTGTGGAGTTGCGCCGAAGAACGCAATATTAGTCGTTGGCTCAGTGAAATTCCTTGAATCTTGCTTTAGGAGTAACTTTTCCAGTTAGAATAGGTACATATACCACTTATGATAATGGCAATGATTGCAAATCCGCTTGAACGGGTTATCAGAGCGGTTATCTGACGATAAAAGGTTTTGATGAGCGTTTCCGCAGCTACCTGTTGGAGTTTCCTAACGATGAAGTGCGTTATGGTTTTGTGGATTTTCTTGTGCCTTGAAACAGATTGATGAAAAAGGCTACCTGATACCTTATCAGGCGGATGGACGCGAAGTGATAAAGCTCGGTGTGGAGTTCAGCTCCGAGGACGCAATATTAGTCGTTGGCTTAATGTGATTCCTTGAATCTTATTTGGAAATTGTACTATTGTATGATTTTACTTCATTTTAAACGCCAGTTTAAAATGAAGTAAGTACATATACCACTTATAATAATGGCAATGATGTCATATAAATCAAAAGTACCGTGTATATTCAGAAGACCCAACAGTTCATAGAATATATATGTTAATGTGATTATAAGAGTGAGTTTCCCAATAGAATATTTATCAGTAAATCCATAAAACAATAAAGTTGCGGCAGGCACGCAAACGATGCTTCCAATAGTGTCGGCAATATGAAAATCGTATATATGATTTTCATATATGTAAGGGCGATACGTATGTGATAGGATTAATCCTATTATCCCAATTAAAATTCCTAATATTATATACTTTTTATTTATCATACAATTTGAATTTTTAGATTATTTCTATATCAACCGTTTATAGGTTGATATAGAAATAATTGTTGTCATTAATTATATAAATGAACAGGATTCATTCCATTGTTATTTGCTACAGCTGGAGTCGTAAACGCTTTACCGACAAACCAATTAATCCAATAAGTCAGGGTAGACCCTCCATTGATATTTACCATTTCTAACAAAGACAGTTCTTCTATTTTGTTTTTCATACTCATATATTTTTAATGTTATTTAAAATTGCTGTTAGCTCCATCTCGGAAACCATCAATACAGTCACCCGGCTCATTTATACATTCCCAAATAAAGTTGACGGCTAATGTACCAAGGACGACTAAAACAAGGCCACCGCCATTTGTTTCCTTCATTTCTTGCAGACTCATTTCTTGCATCATTGCATTTCCTTTTAAATTCTTCATAATCTTCTTTTTTTTAATTGTTAATAATATGTGTTTAATTATTTGTTATGTAAATATTCCCATTTGAGCAAAAGCTACATTTACTCTTTTATGATTGCATCAAATACTCTTTGTAGTACTTCTAAAGGGATCAATGGTCCGACAATGGGTGATATTATGATACCGCCACTTACACCTTTCATTTCACTGATACCCATTTCTTGTACCAATTCAATTCTTTTTAAATCTTTCATAATTCATTTTTTAATTGTTACTAAAATAGTGTTTGTTATCAACAGAGTAGAACCTTACCAGAATTTAGTGAAGTCCTCTTCGCGGGGCTTCTTAAAAGGATTCAGCTTCTCTTCATTAAGAATATCAAGCGGGCTACGGGTATCTACAAATCCTCCCGATACATTTCTCTGTTCTTTCTCATTCAATGGTTTTACCATGTACTTTTCATTCTTTTTCATAACTGTGTTTGATTTTTTATGTTAATACTTATAATACTTTTGGAAAGTATGGGGCGTTACAAATATACTGGTTAAGCTGGTGCTTTCGCTGTAATTGTAACAGCCGCCATACGTATTGATACATTCTTCTAAAGTTAATACTTTCATCGGTTTACTATGTGTCTTGTGTTGTTATGTCATCTATATCCTCCTTTAGAAACAGGATACGAAGTCTTTTTTTATAAAGATTTGCTCAAAGATTCCTGGAGTTCTCGGGCAATGGCCATGTGCTGGTATACCATTAGTTTCATCATATACGGTCATTCCACAATAGGGACAGCAGCCACCGTTCACATTTTCTTGTTCTTTCTCACTCAATGATTTTACCATGTACTTTTCATTCTTTTTCATAACTGTGTTTGTTTTCATAATTCTACTTATTAATTAATTGTTTGTAATATGTTTTTTTTGCATTTGTATGATATTGCAAAGTTAAGTGCTTTATAACTGTGGTTGTGTTATTGTTTTGTTATCATTATGTTAATAATTAAATGTGGTTGGAGAAATTTTTGCCCATATCCGTATGACAGGTATCATCGGTAGGAAAGAAAGGATTGTTCTCTCCATATATTCCTTTAAAAAGTTTGTTCATTTGGCAGTTGCTGCATCCGCCATTTACATTTCTCAGTTCATTTGCGCTAAGCGCTTTCATTGTGTTTGTCTTCATAATAATTGTTCTTTTAGTTATTAAATTGTTTATAAATATTTCTTTTATTTCTTGTTGATGTTGCAAAGTTAAGCGGTTTCTTTCAGTGCTTATGTTATTGCTTTGTTATCGTTATGTTAATTAATTCTTGTTGTTTTGTTGAGGGTTTGCTTAGTACATTTAATGATTCGGGCAATCTCTCGAACGGGCATTAAAGTTTAAAAATCTCTTGCTCTCCATATGCTCTCTTTTTTTAGTTTGTTACTTTGTTTCTTAATTGATGTTGCAAAGATAAGTGGTTTGTTTCTCTACTTATGTTATCACTTTGTTATCGCTATGTTAATATTTTCTTGCTGTGTCTTGAAGAATTCATTTGGTATATTATATAAGGTACATACTTTAGAACCTCCTAAGATTTGTTTGGTTTCCCAAACATCCAAATCATTTAGATACTTCTTACTTTTCATAACTGTTCTTTATTAAGTGTTACTCTTGTTTTTGATTGATGTTGCAAAGCTAAGCGGCTTTTCTCAATACTTATGTTATTACTCTGTTATCGGAAGGTTAATATTTGCTGAAGAAGCTAATGTCCTAACCATAATCCATTCTCCATTAACAAGTACCCATTTATATGCACCACCATAAATTGTCATTTTTTCTTCCTGCGTTAATTCTTTTGTAAGCTGTTTCATAATTTATAATTTTTAGTTATTTCTTTGTTATTAGTTTGATGTCGCAAAGGTATGGCTGTTTTTTCTAATAAAATGTTATCTAAATGTTATCCATTATTATCTGAATGTTATTATCTTTGCAAAAAAATGTATGAATAGAAAACATATTATATTATTTACAGTCTTAGGATTAATAGCTATATTATCATTACAAACGATATGGCTATATAATACTTTTGTACTGGTTAGAAATAATATATATGAAGAAACTAATAAAGTTTTAGATGAAGCATTAACTGAAGCTATTGCAGATTTCAGTAAGTTAGGCGTTCCTGAGGGGACGGCAATCTCGTCTGGACCTATAAATGATTCAATACCGGCAAACACTTATTTTTATGAAGGTTTGTGGAAGTTAGGAATTGAGATTTCTTTGAGTGATATTGACTCTCTTACTAATGACTTGTTAAATAGGGCTGGGGTGGAAAGTGATTTTTTTTTCATGTTGGGTTAATCCCCAAAATGGAGAGATTTACCAAAAGAGTAAACTACAAACTATAGCTGTTTGGGGAGCTATTAAGTCTGAGATAATCCCTGTACGAACTGATTTGTCACTTGGAATACAGCTAATTTTAACAAATCCTTATTGGACTATCTTTGAGCGTATGAGCCTCTTAATGATAGCGACTGCCATCATGATGATAATGGTAATCACCTGTATCATCTACCAGATCAAGATTATCATCCGTCAGGACAAGATAGCTAAAGTTCGCGAAGATTTCTCTTATGCTATGATCCATGATATGAAAACTCCTCTTAGCTCCATTTTGGCTTGTACAAGTCTTTTGCATAGTGGCAAGACGGAGAGCACTCCTCAACTAAGGGAGCGATATTTTTGTATTATAGAGGATGAGACCGGACATTTGCTAAATTTGGCAAATAAGGTTCTGACCATTTCTAAGTTGGAGAGCCATAAACTGGAAATGGCTAAAATTACATTTCAGTTGAAGCCTATGGTAGAAGACTTAATAGAGAAGTTCTCCGCTAAGTGTGCCAAACCGCTACATTTCACTTTAAATTTGCAGGCAGAAGAGGTGCATGGTGATGAAGAGTACCTGAAAGAGGCTATCAGTAATCTGATAGATAACGCTATTAAATATTCATACCAGACGGTTGATATAAGTATAAGTTCGCTTAATAATGCTACCCATACTCTTATTAAAGTACGTGATAACGGTATTGGTATCTCAGAAAAAGATGTGAAGCATATCTTTGAGAAGTTTGAACGTGCTTCGGCTTTTAAACGTTCCAGACTTGGCAAAGTAGCAGGTTTCGGATTGGGGCTAAATTACGTTTATCAGGTGATGGAGGCTCATGAGGGAAGCGTGACAGTGAATAGCATAGAAAAGGAATTCAGTGAATTCACCTTATATATACCATTAAAGACGAATGACTTATGATTAGATTATTGGTTGTAGAAGACGACCCTACTTTGCTTTATATTGTGCAAAGCGGATTGCAGGAAATTATTGGGGGATATGAAGTTTTTACGGCAACCAATGGCGCCGAAGGGCTGAAGGCATGGAAAGAACATCATCCGGATATCATTATGTCCGATGTGGATATGCCGGTAATGGATGGTTATGAAATGGTGGCGCGTATCCGTGAAACGGATGGTGATACGCCTATTCTGTTCGCTTCGGCCATGAGCTCGCCGAAGGATGTGACGAAAGGTTACGATATAGGAGTGGACAACTACGTAAAGAAACCTTTTGTTCCTGATGAACTGGATGCTCATATTCGTTCATTGCTTAGAATGAAGGAAGGGGCAAAGTCGCGTAATGAAACCGACCATTGCAGGATGGGTAAATATTTGCTGGACACCAAACATGCTACTTTGCGGGATGATAAAACCGGTTCTATCAAAGTGTTGACCATCAGGGAAGCGAAGATTATACATTTGCTTTATGAAAATAGAGGCGAAACGGTGAATAGAAGTGCTATACTCAGCCGTTTCTGGGAAACGGAGGATGATTACTTTGCGTCACGCAGTCTGGATGTATTTATGAGTAAAATACGAAAGTATCTGGAAGATGAACCCTGTGTCGAAATAAAGACAGTGAGAGGGGTAGGATTTATGATGCTGTTGGATTGCATATAGCGTTTCCTTATTTGGCTATTCCGTCGACAAAACCTCCCCTTTCGTAGATTTTATTTTCAGCTCTTCTTTCTCTCCCTTACATTTGCATCGTAATAAAAAAAATGACGCAAAATGAAAAGTACCGGAAGATTATGGTTATTAGCTGTATGTCTGTTGTGTGGACTGGTCTGCATGCAAGCGCAGGAACAGGAAAAGAAGCAATTGCCTCGTGAAGTTCCCTCACCGGAAAAGGCCGCCCGTAAAATGACGGACCGGATGAAAGAAGAACTGCAACTGACAGACAAGCAATATGACAAGCTGTACAAACTGAATCTGAAGGAGCAACAAGAACATTTTGCAACCATGGCTGAAAGAGGAAGCGGCCAGCGTCCTTCAATGGGAGGGCGTCCCGGTATGGGCGGTGGTCGTCCGCCGATGGGAGTTCCGGGTGAACGTCCTGCAATGGGAAAGGACAATGTGGAGAAGATGCAGAAAGCTGCTGCCAAGAAGGAAAAGAAGATCAAGAAAATCCTGACGACGGAGCAATACGCCAAGTGGCAGGAAATGTGCCAACCACAAGAACCACCCCAGCCACAGGATCATCCTCACAAACCAAATCTGTAGAGACTCTCTCTAAATAGCGTTTTTTCATGTATTATTGACTGTGCCGTTCCACCCCCGTGAGGGGAGGGGACGGTTTTCTTTTTATGGGAATCTTTATCAGATATATTTTTTCTATATCTTTGCATCACTGATAATCTAATATGGAAAACATAACAATGAAATTGTCAACGATCAAAGTGATAAGACTTTTGCTGTTTATTGTCTTACTGCTTAATTTCCCGCTTCATGCACAAGATCACTATGCGTTTACTCCCATTGATTGCAGTGACGGACTTTCGGGTAACAGAGTCCGCAATATCATTCAATTGCGGGATGGGCGCATTGCAATCAATGCCAATGAGATCGTCAGCATCTACGATGGGACTTCTTTTCAATATTTTCATTATAATAAAAGTAACATAATTCCTCTTAATGACTACGTTGGGCATCATCGCATTTATGTGAATGAGGACTATATTTATATCAAAGACTGGTATAAGCTAATGGCCATCAACGTCAATGAAGAACGCTTTGAACAGCATTTGGACGATCTGTTTAAGTCTTATGGTGTAAAGGGGGCGTTGGTGAACTTCTTTGTGGATGAGTCAGGTAATTATTGGATGCTGACGGATGATGATGTACTGCTGTACAGGGATTATGCCGGGGGAAAGACAGTTGAGTTTCTGAAGGATGTTTCAATGAACGGAGATATGCGTGACAGGCTTCTGGACATAGCGGTAGTAAACCGGCAAGTTTTCTTGTTCTACAATTCAAGCCTCATGGTCTGTTATGATCTGGAAACATCCAGGGAGTTATACCGGGAATATGCACTGGTTGAAAAGCAGGATAGGTCTGCTACCCTGTTGGTTGTCCCCCGGGGAAAGTACTTGTACTATTTGATGAATGGGCGAAAGACTGAAGCTTTACGGTTTGATATTGAACTGCGTAAGTGGGAAGTAATATTAGAGACTGAATATAGGCTGAATGTGCTTTCTGTAGGTAAAGAGCACGATATATGGATAACCAGTCAGGCCGGCTTGTGGGTATGTGACGAAAAACTGCAAAACAAACAATTCATCCCTACGCTGGAATTTGTAGATGGTAAAGAGATAAAAACGGAAGTCAGCACAGTCTTTAATGATAACCAGGGAGGAACTTGGATCGGGACTTTGGACAGGGGAATATGTTATTACCATCCTAACCGCTTTAAATTCAAAAATATAGGTAAAGTGTTCTTCCCTAATATTGATCAGAATGGGGAAGTTAGTGTGTCGTGTTTTGTAGAGGATACTCATGGCGAAATCCTGGTAGGTACCCGCCAGGGACTTTTACGGTACTCTTTATCTGAGAGCAAATTGTCTGTTGAGGCAGGATTACCCCGCAATTTACGGTGCAATGGGTTAACTAAAGATAGCCGGCAGCGGATATGGCTTTCATCGGTTGAGGCATTATTCTGCATTCAGAATGGAAAGAGCAGAAGTTATCCTGTACGTGATGTGGCGAAGGTATTTGAAGCACCGGATAAGAACCTGTATATCTGTTCATATATAGATGGCCTGTGTCTTTTGAATCCTGATACCGGAGAACTTAAGAAGATAGCAGAAAGTGAAGGACGACAAATCAACTCCGTTTCACAGATCAGGAATTATAAAGAGGGTATGCTGATAGGAATCTGTAATTTAGGGCTGTTTACCTATGATTATAAAAATCAGGTTCTGACGGCACCGGTGTTTAAAGATAAAAAGGCTTGGCAAGATTTCTATGATATCCATCGTTATTCTGATTTGTACGTAGATAGCCGTAATCTGATTTGGCTTGCCACACAGGATGGCCTGATAGTCTGGAATCCGAAGAATGAAGAGATCAGGATGTTTTATATGGAAAACGGCCTGGTAAACAATAGTATACAGGCAATATCTGAAGATCGTCACCACGTGATGTGGATTACCACTTCTTATGGAATATCTTGTGTGAATGTAGTTCAGGAAGGGGGAAGAACAGAATACTCTTTCTCCAACTTTAACCATAGTGATGGAGTGATAGAACGGGAATTCCTGGAAAGATCCGTATATGTAACGAAGGATGATGTGATTCTGATGGGAGGAATTGATGGTTTCAACGAATTCGGAATTAATAAACTGCCTCCGGTGAAACAGGATATGAAGCCTCTTTTCGTGAGCTTTCATCTTTTCGGGAAAAAGGTGGAGATGGATAAGGCTTATGATGGCAATATACTATTGAGCGAGCCTGTAAGCGCAACTCAAAAGATTATCTTGAATTATGACCAGAACTTTGTATCGTTTGATTTTTCTGCGTTGAATTATATCAATAGATCACAGACTCACTATCGCTATCGGCTGAAGGGGCTGGATAAGGAGTGGCACGAAATAGTTTCTCCTACAGGGACCGGAACTGCCTCTTATGCCAATCTTCCTTCGGGTACGTATAATCTGGAAGTATATGCGGCAAACAACAGTAAGCAGTGGGGAAGTAGCTGTGCAACTATACAAATCATTGTAAAGGACCCGTATTGGAAAACTCCTTTGGCTTATTTTATTTATTGCCTGTTGATTGCCCTTGCCATATATTGGGCCCTTTCCAGTTATTTGCGAATGAATAAGAGGAAGTTGCAAAAAGCTCAGGAAGAAGAACTGAATCAAATGAAATTCCGCTTCTTTACCAATATAAGCCATGAATTCCGCACCCCCCTGACTCTGATTATAACCCCATTGGAATCTCTTATTAAGGAAGTCGGCGACATAGCCCTGAAAAAGAGATTACAATCCATTTACCGTAATTCCAAAGAACTGTTGAACCTCGTCAATCAATTGCTGGACTTCAGACGTTTGGAAGTTCATGGAGAGAAACTGTTTCTTGTTAAGGGGAATATAGCGGAGTTTGTTTCTTCGGTAAAATCCTCTTTTGATTATCTGGCTCAGGAAAAAGAGATTTCTTTTGAGATAGATGATAAGATTGCAGAAGATTTATATATAAGTTTCGACCGTGAGAAGATACAAAAGGTACTGAATAATCTATTGTCTAATGCATTCAAGTTCACACCTGTAGGAGGTATGGTGACGATAACTCTCGATACCTGTAAGGAACCGGACGGGGTACAGTATTTCCGTCTTTGCGTGAAAGATACCGGAGCAGGGATTCCACGAAAGAATCTTTCCCATATTTTTGATCGTTTCTATCAGGTGAAAGAGGAAGAAGATAAAATAGGTAGTGGAATCGGTCTTCATCTGGTGAAAGAGTATGTAGAATTGCATTCCGGAAAGATAGAAGTGGAGAGTGAAGTAAATAAAGGCAGTTTGTTTACTGTATATCTACCTGTGCGTACTGATGTAGAAGTGGATACAGAGTTACCGGAAGAGGAAGATACTTTCATCGGGGATGAATTGAACCCTGATGCGGAAAGTGATCAGGACCTGCAAACGGATAAAGAGTACACCATACTTTTAGTTGAAGATAATAAAGAATTCCGGCATTACATGTTTGAACTGCTTTCCAAGAAATACAATGTATTGGAGGCCGGTGATGGTGAAGAAGGAGAACGGATTGCCACTACAAAGTTTCCCGATTTGATAATCAGCGATATCATGATGCCGAAAGTGGATGGACTGGAGTTATGTAAACGCATCAAGTCCAATATACAGGTGTCGCATATCCCTGTCATATTACTGACTGCCCGTTCTACGGACGAAAGTAAATTGTTCGGGTACGAATCCGGTGCGGATGAATATATATCCAAACCGTTTAATCTGGATATTCTGTTATTGAGAATCCGGAAACTGATAAACGAAGAGAAAGCCCGTCAGAAGTCTTTTTCACAGGGAATAAATATTAATCCGGGAGAGGTTACCATCACTTCTATTGATGAACAGTTTATAGAGAAGGTCTGCTCATTGATTCAAAAGAATATAGATAATCCTGAATATTCGGTAGAAAAGCTGAGTGCCGATGTTGGGATGGAACGTACAGTACTATATCGTAAATTGAATGCTATTGCCGGTCAGACTCCTTCTGATTTTATTCGTTCCATCCGATTGAAGCATGCTGCTCAATTACTGAATAAAGGATATCAGGTAGGTGAAGTGGCCGATATGGTTGGTTTCAATACTCCTAAATATTTTACAAAGTACTTCAAACAGGCGTTTGGTGTAACGCCTTCTCAATATAAGACTAATATGACTGGGGAGAATTGATTCATAACTGTAGGGTTATGAATCAGCTACGAGCTACAAACTACAAGTGCCTTTCGAAACATAGCGCAGCTACTTGTAGCTTGTAGCTCGTAACTAATTACTATGTTCCCTCCCCTCAAACCCTTGCCTGCTGTGCATTTTCCCTTTGAAAACAACGAAATGTACCCTAAAAAGCAACGAGCTGACCCCTACTCAGAGTCGCTTTCCCGGTACTTTTGCAATTGAAATAACCGAGTATTAACCCATAAATCAATTGCCATGGAAAATGCACCTTAAAAGTCGTATCATGTTTTTTACCTTTATTTCTAACTTTAATTGATTAACTGTTTTATGAATTATTTAATGCATGAAAAATCATAATCTGTTTTTAACACCAGATTACCGGTATCGTTTACCGGAATCTAATTTTAAGAAGCTAATACTTTCACTGATTATCCTTCTGAGTTTTGTTCATGTGGCAGCACAGAATAATATAAATATCAGTGGAACTGTTGTGGATGATCAGGGGGAAGCTGTGATAGGAGCCAGTGTAGTTGCTCAGAAAAGTAAGAATGGTACAATAACCGATGTGGAAGGTAATTTTAAACTGTCGGTTCGTTCTAATGATGTTTTGACTATCTCTTTTATAGGATATATCACCCAAACAGTTCCGGTGTCCGGTAAAAACAATATTGTTGTGACGCTGAAAGAAAATAGTATGTTGCTGGATGAAGTGGTAGTCACTGGTTTTGGACTTGCCCAGAAGAAGGCTTCCGTCACGGGTGCAATTTCTTCTGTGGGTGCACAGGAATTGGCTCATGCAAAGTCGGTAACGGCTACAGGTGCATTGGTAGGTAAGCTCCCTGGTGTAAACTTCCGTCAGGATAACGGACGTCCGGGTGCCGCTCCCAATATCCAGATCAGAAACATGGGAACACCCTTAATCATTATTGACGGTGTGCAGAAAGATTCCGGTAATCTGAATAACCTGGATTTCAATGATATCGAATCTGTTTCTGTATTGAAAGATGCTTCGGCGGCTATTTACGGTATGCAGGCCGCTAATGGTGTAGTAGTGATTACTACCAAAAGAGGACAGAAGAACCAAAAGTTGAAGGTCAATGTGAATGGGTATTATGGATGGCAGTTACCTTCCAACTATCCGAAACCGGCTTCTGCAGAAGATTATCTGGCGGCTATCATACAGACTGAAACTATAAATGGAACTCCGAGAACCGTTACGAAAGAAGAGTACCAGAAATGGGTGGATAAGGTTGACGAAGACCATACCTCCTTCGACTGGTATAAGTACATTTGGGTGAGTGCGCCGCAGTCTTATGTAAATGCAAATGTATCTGGTGGCACGGAGAAAGTCAGATATTACCTGAGCTTGGGTCATATCGATCAGGAAGGAAATATCAGAGGTTTTAATGGCTTCAACAGAACCAATATGCAGTCTAATATCGACATTGATATTACGAACAGGTTCAAAGTCGGTGTAGCAATCAACGGACGCATAGAGACTACCGATAATCCGGGATTGCCGGGCGACGACTATAATCTGCCTATCTATGGAGCTTATAATAACCTGCCGACTAAAAAGCCTTATGCCAATAATAATCCTAAGTATCCGGCTATATCGGCATCTTGGGCTCAAGACAGCTTCGGCTGGATGAATTACGAACATGCAGGCAGCTATAAGGATCAGTGGAAGGTTATTCAGATTAACGGTACTGCCGAATATGAAATACTGAAAGGACTGAAAGCAAGAGGACTGTTCAGCTATTGGCTGGCAAACAGAAGACAGTCGAACCGGGAATACTCCTATAAATTCTATGAGTATGACAAGGAGAGTGATGTCTACAATGTAGTGGAAACAGGTACGGCACGTTACACGGAAAGAAATATGGAGATGAAAGAAGAACTGACTTCCAATATTCAACTGTCGTATGAAAATACGTTTGCACTCCATCATGTGAATGCCGTTGTGGGCTTTGAGGCAAAGAAAGGCACTTATCCAAGAATGTATGCATTGGGAAATCCTCCGGCAAACGGAATCCCTTATATTGATAAAACCAGTCTGTCTAATTTTACCGATGGCATTGGTAACCCGCAAACACGTATGGGATATATAGGTCGCCTGAACTATGATTATGCAAATAAGTACATCATAGAATTATCCGGCAGATATGATGGTTCTTACAGGTATAAACGGGGTAAGCGTTGGGGATTCTTCCCGTCGGCTTCTATCGGTTACCGGGTTACGGAAGAGAAGTTCTGGCAGGATGTTGATTTCCTGAAAGACAATATCACCAATCTGAAAATCCGTGCTTCGTATGGTGTGTTAGGTGAAGAATTGGGTACGGCTTTAAGCCATATTGTAGGCTATAATTATAATGACGGTGGTGCTGTGATTGACGGCGGGCTGGTTACCGGCAGTACTGTTACGGGATTGGCAACCGATAATATTACATGGGGCAAATCGAAGATACTGAATATCGGTATTGATTTGGGTTTCCTGGATAATCGCCTAAATGCTTCTTTTGACTATTTCAACAGAGATCAGACCGGATTGCTGGCAAGCCGTTATGATGTGCAGATTCCGGAAGAAGTGGGATTCTCATTGCCTCAGGAAAACCTGAACTCTAATTATGCCAGAGGATTCGACGCCTCTGTGAACTGGAGAGACCGCATTGGAGATGTGAATTATATGATAGGAGGTAACGCTACGTATTCACGCTGGTATGTTGGAGACCGGTATAAGCCCAGATTCTCCAGCGAATGGCAGAAGTTCCGTTATCAGGCAGGAAATATAAAGGGACGTTATACGGATGTGGAGTTCTCGCTCGTCTCGGATGGACAATTCCAGAGTTGGGAGGAGATTGCAAACCATTCTGTTGACCAGGACCATCAGGGAAATATTACGTTGAAACCGGGTGATGCCAAATATAAGGATATGAATGGTGACGGTCTGATAAATGATGCCGACTGGCGTCCGATAGGCTATCGTAAAGGAGGAACACCGTGGGTGAACTTTGCATTTAATCTGGCTCTGGACTGGAAGGGAATTGACTTCCGTGCAGATTTTGTTGGAGCAACAGCCTATACATATGTTCAACAGGGATTCCTGAGATATTTCGATCCTAATAAGAATCTCTCCCAATACCTTTGGGATAACTCAACCAGACTTGTGGATATCTGGGATGCTGATAGTGGTTTTAATATCGGCAAATACCCGTTGGCTCTACGTACCCGGAATAACAGTGACTGCACACATTGGCCCAGTGATTTCTGGTATACCAATATGACTTATCTGAAGATGAGAAATGTGGAGATAGGTTATACTCTGCCTCAAAAGTGGACTTCAAAAGTCGGAATTTCCCGTTGCCGTTTCTATGTTTCAGGGCAAAACCTGTTCGCTCTGAAGAATATTGATATTGATATCGATCCTGAAATTACGGCGGAGAACGGTATGGCCTATCCGAATATGAAAGTAGTGAACTTTGGTTTTTCCGTTGATTTTTAATTACCTTTATACGCATCAAGATGACAAAAATAAAATTGATAATCATATCCGCCCTTTTCTTAATGGGGGCTGCCGGTTGTTCGGAATCCTTTTTGGATCAGGAACCTGAAAATGTGATACCTGAGAGTATGATTTATGAAGATAAGGAGCTTGTATTATCCGTACTTTCAAATTTGTATGGCAGAGTAAACTGGGGACAGAATAATGGGGATTTTGGGAGTTACGACCAGTTGGACGAAGCTAATAAATGCTATGGAAGTCCGTGGGTGATATTTACGGAGTATGATCGGAACTCATGGAGAGTCCGTGATTATGACTTTGTACGCCGGGTAAACTTGTTTTTACAGGGCGTCAGAGGCAGTAGTGCACTTCAGGAAAGTGAGAAAAAGGCTTTTGAGGGAGAGGCTCGTTTCCTGCGTGCCTGGCATTATTTCCACATGGCCCGTACTTTGGGCGGTATGCCGCTTGTTGGAGACCAGGTGTTTAATTATGAATCGGGAATAGATGTGGAAACCTATCAGGTGCCACGTTCCACAGAGGCGGGAATCTATGATTATGTAATCAGCGAATGTGATGAAATTGCCCGCCAGCTGACCGAACAAACGACTATAAATTCTGCCCGGGCCAATAAATGGGCGGCTTTAATGTTGAAGGCACGTGCTGCCGTGTATGCAGGCTCCATTGCAAATTATGGTAATAAGATTACTCCGACTCTGAAGACAGACAATGGAGAAGTCGGTATTCCGGCTGATTTGGCTACTAAATACTATGAGACTGCATTGGCTGCTGCTGAGGAAGTTATAAAGAACAGTCCTTATGAGTTGCAGATTTCCGATCCTCAGGATTTAGGATTGAGCTTTTATAAGGCTGTATGCCAGAAATCGAATAATAAAGAAGTTATTTGGGCTTTGGACAGATCTGTGACGGATAAGGTGACGACTAACTTCACAGCCTGGTGTATGCCTTTCTCTTTGAAAGATGGAATACAGGGAAATGCCTTGGGAGCACTTCTCAATTTAGTGGAATCTTTTGAAAACAGGGATGGAAGCAACTCCGAGATAAAGACGCATGATGATAATGGCAACTTTGTGTTTTATGATAATCCGGAAGAGCCTTTCGAAATGAAAGATGCCCGATTGTGGGGAACTGTGATATGGCCTAATGCACTTTATAGAAGTGAGCCGGTGGCTCTACAAGCAGGTTTGTTGATTAAGGATACAGAGAATCCGAACCAATGGAAAACAAAGATCAGTTCTTTAGGTGCAACCACTGAAGACGGGCAGCTAATCACTGCACTGGACGGACCATTGGCAACGGCAGGCGACAGATTTAATAAGACCGGTTTCTTGGTGCGTAAATTTCTGGATGAAGCTGCCAATGCAGGATCGGATACGCAGAATAGTGAGATGTGGTATCCCCGTTTCCGTTTCGCAGAGGCTTTGCTGATTGCAGCGGAAGCAGCTTATGAATTAGGGGGAGCGAACAAGGTGAAAGCCGTCGAATATATAAACAGAGTTCGTGCCCGTGGTGGAATTAAAGAATTGACGGAATCCACGATTACTTTTGAGTACATTGTGAATGAGTATAGGGTTGAGTTTGCCTTTGAAGATCATCGTTGGTGGGACTTGAAACGTTGGAGGCTTGCCCATACTGTATGGAATGGAGTCATTGACAGTCCGACTTCACAGATGTATTCCCTTTTCCCCTATAAGGTGTATGCACCCGGTTCGCCATATGATGGTAAATGGGCTTTCGAGAAAAACAGATCTTACATGGCGCCGAATGCAAGGAACTTCACCATGCGGTGTTATTACGGTTCGATTGATGATGGCTGGATTAACAAGAATCCGAAGCTGGTTAAGAACCCATTACAGTAATATAGTAACTAACGATTAGATTAAATAAAATGAAGAATATCAATAGCCTTATATTAATCCTTGGCTTGTTTCTGGTAACCGGTTGCGAGCTGGATAACTTCGATGAGCCTAAAAGTGAGTTTAAGGGCAGGTTTGTCTATGAAGGTGAAGCACTGCAATTAAGAGGGACTGCCTATGACAATGATTGCATGATGTATGCCTATCAGGAAGGACCTGAGTATGAAGATCGGGGAGCCATCAATTTGTTTGTTAACTCTGATGGAGAATTTAATTCTTTGATGTATAACGGCTTCTATCAGATTGTGTTGAGGCAGGACAGAGGTCCGTGGATTCCCCGGAAGGATACGATTGAAGTAAACATTAAAGGTAATCAGATATTGGATGTTGAGGTTACTCCTTATTTCCTTATCAAGGATACTGAGATTGATTTCCAGAATAAGGTAGTAAAAGTGAAATGCAAGATAAACCAGGTGGTTGAGACTGCTTCCATTGACAGGGCGGTGATCTATATATCCAAAACGAAGCTGGTGGATAATGTCGCGAAGATAGCGGAGAAGTCATTCACCAATCTGACTCCGGGTGAGCATGAATTCACTTTCGACCTGAGTGATAATGGAGTGACTGATGCTGCTAAGTTTTTATATGCAAGAGTCGGGGTTAAGGCACGGCAAGGAAATGATTATATATTTTCCGAAGTCATTCAACTGAGATAGATTATTTTCATTAGGTAATTCATAATATAAACAAGTAAAAAAGAAACCATGAACATGAAGTTTTGTTTAAAAATAAGTAGTATGCTGGTGGCTGCGGTTTTCTTGTCGACCTTACCTGTCGAGGCCCAAACTTTCCGGCAAACTAAGCAGGGAATAACGGGTACTACGCAGGGAATGGATATTGAAATCCAATTCGTCAGCCCTGAAATTGTACGTGTGGTGAAGGCGCCCGAAGGACGTAGCTTTACAAAGAAAAGTCTTTCTGTAATTAAAAGCCCTGAAAGCATGTCTGTAACAACCGAGAAGAAAGGAGAAACCGTTTCTCTGAAAAGCAATGCTGTACGTGTTGATTTCAATGTAGGGACCGGACGAATTTCTTTCTTTGACAAGCAAGGAAAGGCATTATTTACCGAGAAAGATTATGGTGCTCAGTTTACTCCTTTCAATGATGCGGGGAACCAGACTTTCAGTGTGCGTCAGGCCTTTTTGCTGGATAAGGATGAGGCTATCTATGGTCTGGGACAGCAACAGGTTGATGACCTGAATCAGCGCAATCATAAACATTTCATGCGTCAGCGTGCATTGTATGCCAGTGTTCCAATTATTCAGTCTACAAAAGGGTACGGGATGTTTTGGGATAATTATTCTCCAACCACTTATACAGATAATCTGCAGGAGATGTCCTTTGATTCGGAAGTGGGAGAATGTATGGATTATTACTTTATGTATGGCGGTAATGCTGATGGCGTGATAGCGCAGATACGTGACTTAACAGGACAGGCACCTATGTATCCGTTGTGGACGTTTGGTTTCTGGCAATCGCGTGAGCGTTACAAATCACAAAAGGAAACGATGGAAGTTGTAGATAAATACCGTGAACTGGGGATTCCTTTAGACGGGATTATTCAGGACTGGCAATATTGGGGACCGAACTCTAACTGGAACTCTATGAATTTTGATAATCCGGAGTTCCCTGATCCTCAGAAGATGATCGACCATGTGAAGAAGAAAAATGCGAAGATTATGATCTCCATATGGGCTTCATTCGGACCGGATACGAATCCGTACAAGGACTTGGAGAAAATCAATGCCCTGTTCAATTTCAAGACATGGCCTGCAGACGGGGGAGTGAAAGCTTATGATGCTTATAATGAAAAAGCACGTGATATTTATTGGGAGCATCTGAATAAAGGTCTGTTCAGTAAAGGTATTGATGCCTGGTGGACAGATTCAACGGAACCTGATCATCTGGATGTTCAGGAAGGAGACTTTGATATTCCAACAGCGATGGGAACTTATCGCAGTGTAGTAAATGCTTTCCCGTTGATGAGTAACAAGGGAGTTTATGAGCATCAACGTGCCGTAACCTCTGATAAGCGCGTGTATCTGCTGACTCGTTGTGCATTTGCCGGACAACAGCGTTATGCGGCGAATACCTGGTCGGGCGATGTTATGTGTAATTGGGAAACATTCCGTAAGCAGATTCCCACAGGCTTGAACTTTTCTCTATCGGGAATACCTTACTGGAATACGGATATAGGTGGATTCTTTAACTGGCCTTATCATGGTGGGGCTGAAAATAAAGCTTATCATGAACTGTATACCCGCTGGTTTCAATATGGTACATTCCTGCCCATGCAGCGTTCGCATGGAAGTGGTGTGAAAAAGGAAATCTACAATCTGGGCAAAAAGGGTGACTGGGTGTATGATTCGGAAGAGAAATACATAAACCTGCGCTATGCACTGCTACCGTATCTGTATTCAACAGGATGGCAGGTGACTGATAATGCAGGTTCTTTCCTCCGTGCCTTGTTCATGGACTTCAACGAAGATAAGAAGGTACATACTATCAGTAATCAGTATATGTTTGGAAAGGCATTTCTTGTGACTCCTGTGACCAAGAATATGTATGTATTCTCTGATAAGGAACAGTGGAAAGATCCGTATGAAGATTTTAGCAAGACAGGAACACAGGATGTTTATCTTCCTAAGGGAACCAAATGGTTTGACTTTTGGACGGGAGAAGTATTGAATGGCGGACAGATGGTTACCAAAGAGGTTCCTATCGATATTATTCCATTGTATGTACGTGCAGGTTCCATTGTTCCTTTTGGACCGAAAGTACAGTATTCTACAGAGAAGAAATGGAATAATCTGGAGATACGTATTTATTCCGGAGCCGATGGCGAATTTGTGTTGTATGAAGATGAAAACGATAATTATAACTATGAGAAAGGTGCTTATTCAACCATTAAGTTTACTTGGGATGATGCAAACCGGACGTTGAATATCGCAGATCGGGAAGGTACTTTCCCCGGTATGTTGAAATCACGTAAGTTCAATATCGTTGTGGTGGATAAGGAGAATGGAACAGGGAGTGTTCAGTCGACGAAATTCACGAAATCGGTTTCATATGGCGGGAAGAAGAAATCGGTTAAATTGTAATTTTAGTATATGGTATCCTTATCTTGAGGATGTTATATAGAAATCATTTATAAAATATGGAGATGTGGCTCTTGGCCGCATCTCCATATTCTTTTATTTAATTTTAGAAATTTAGATTACTCATAGATTGATTTCTTTTCTTCCTTTGTCCGGTTCACATTATGGAGTACCTGTTTTATCTGCTTAAATGTAACTTCTTCTTGTGGATTGAACTTATCATTTTCCATATATTTCAGGAGGCTATAGCGTAATTGACGGGCTACAGGTCGGGTATTGAGATTCTTTGCCAGGTCTGAGCTGCATACTAATAGCTTTCCGTCTCCTGCTTTTACCTCGAATAGTAAACCTAAGTTTCTGTTCTTATAGAAGTTATCTACCATTCTGACAATCGGTTGCATGTTGTTCTTTAAACTGTCGAGTTCCATGGTTGTAGCATTCTTGCAAATATCCCACCATTGCCAGTTACTGTGCATTTCAGTTGGAAAGTCGGCTAATGCCGGATGGGCGGGATCACAGAGGATTCCCATTGTCCCCGGTTGGTTAGGGAAGTGCACAGGACTCCAGAATACTTGTACGAATTTGCCTTCCAGCCCATTAATTTCTTCTTTTTCCGGGTTTAGTAATACCTTTTTCCCTTGACTTAATGCTTTCTCTGCATCGGCAAAGCTACGGGTGTAAAAGATTTCCTTACCAACTTCCGGTACTTCCTGAGGGTATACCCAAACATTCCAGGAGTTTTGATACTGGGTTCCTGTAAAACGGATGGATAAAGTTAATTGGTCGGCAACGGATATGGATTCCAGAGGAACAGAGATGCTTCCCAGATTAAATGCATTCCCCACAGGTATTTCTTGTTTATCCAGATTGCCTTGTGCAATGACCGTTCCTTTTGAATCACTTAATCTCCATTCCGGTTGAATATCACTCAGGACTTTATCACTGAAGTTTGCAGCTTCAAACTGAGCTTTAAAGGTTTCATTATTTACATAGGTAGCTTTCTCAAAGCGTGCTAACGGTACTACCGGAGAACAAAAATTCCGGAATTCTTCAGGAGTGATTAAACCTTTACTCTCCCAGAATGCATCGATAATTCCGACGAGTGCAGTGCCCTGTCCGGGGAAGTCATGCAGGTCCAATAGTTGGAAACCACTGAATCCGGGAGTCTTTAGTGCCCGTTCTATTTCCTCTTTATATAAAATAGTTGCCAGTTTGCCACTTGCCATCAGATTGCCTTCTGCCAGATGGAGCCGTTCTTTCTTTTTAAGGTCTACAGCTACGGCTTTGAAGTTTAATGGTATCAGATTACCTGTGTATTTATCAATTTCTTTTAGATTGGGGAATACACTGTATTGTCCGATTTCGTGGGTAATAAGTGGAACAGGCAAACCCTCTATAGCACTGGAGAAGTCTTTATTGAAACTTACAGGTTGGTCGTCGAAAATTCCTTGCCCGCGTACCCAGCCATTTTTAGTCCACTGTGTAACCCAGAAGTCGTCATTAGGTTCGGGCCAACTGCCGTGCTCTGGTTCAAAGGTGAATGTAGTAGTCATATACAAATGACGGTTATCCTGTTGCTTAATGGTATTGAGTAATTTATCCATGACACTAAAATCCCCTTGCAGTTCATTACCCAGACTCCAGAAACAGAATGATGGGTGATTACCATATTCTTTCATGATGTGAGCGGCTTCAGCATACAGAAAATCAACAGTGCCTTTATCTTCACCTACATTGAGTGTCCATAGAGGTAATTCGACCTGAAGATAGAATCCCATTCTATCAGCTACGTTGAAAGCTGCTTCCGGGGGACACCAGGAGTGGAAGCGCAGATGGTTCATGCCATAATCACGGGCTGCACTGAATACTTTTTCCCAACCGGCTTCGTCCATCGGCGGATATCCCGTTAGCGGGAAAATGCAACACTCCAGTGTTCCTCTAAGGAAGAGTCTTCTGTTATTAATCTGTAGGAGAGCATTTTGGTTCGTCAGTTTTCTCATACCGAATGTCTCACATCTCGAATCAGTCATGCCTTCCGTTTCAAGAGTTGCGGTTGCTTCGTAGATATTAGGATTGAATTCATCCCACAACATTGGGTTGTTAATGGGATAAGTGAATGTTATTTCAGTGTTGTTTATCTGTACTTCTTTATCTGCCAGCTTATTTCCTTTAGGGTCTTTGACAGCGAACAGAAGTTTACCGGATACCGGGGATGAACCGTTACTTCCGATTTTTACACAGACATTGACCGTTTGGTTATCAATATCGGGTGTTAAGCGCAATTCCTCAATCTGTACCTTATCTTTTGCTGTTAATGCTATTTTCCCTAGGATACCATTCCACATAGTCTGAGTATCGTTCGTATAAGCATGTGCAAGGTTTTTGACTGATATATCATGCTGTCTCCGGTTATCGATGCGTATAACTATCTTGTTATTCTCTCCTGGAACAAGATACTTACTCAAGTTAAAGTAGTGAGGAGTGGTAAGACTTTCATTGAATCCTTCTACTTTAGTACCATTGATCCATACTTGCGAATTCCATATCACGCGTTCAAGAGTAAGGAAGACATCTTTTTCGTTCCATTCTGCCGGAATGAAGCATTCTTTCTTGTACCAGGCGGGGCCGAGATAGTCGAATTTACGTTTCAAATTTAAGAATATCTCCTTGTCCATGGTAGGTTCGAGGGTACATGGAGTTCCATAGCCGGCATCACAAAGTGTTCCGGGGAGGGTGATCTTATCTGGAAACGATTCCATATACCATTTTCCTGCAATGCCTTTATCCAGACTGTCCAATGCTACTTCCCATTCTCCGGAGAGATCCATCTCGCGTACTACCTGTTTACACGAAGTCATCAATAGGGCTATGATGCCCCAGGCGATTAAAAATTTACTTATTCTCATAATATCAAATTAAAATTTCCATTCTGTTTTAATTCTTAGTTTCTTATCTTTTACTCTTACAATCAAAGGATAGCAAAAAGGTGAATCATATTTTGACAGAACACTTCCGTTTCCTGGTGGAATACCAGGAGCTTCCCCCGTAATAACTTCAAACTCTTGTCCCTCGAATACTTCGATCTTCATATATGCTTTTCCTATTTTGCAACTAAGGGGCGATGATTGCTTTCGCACTATTGCGTTTTTTATATAGTTGTAGCTTGGCGAGTCATTGAGGATGATAGTTTTTCCGGTTTGGCTGAATACAGGTTTCTCTGTAAGCATCAATACATAATCATAGAGGTGTTGCTCATCGGAACGGGCGGTAAGTATATCTGTAAGTTTATTCTTTTTTAAAATTAACTTTCTTTCCATTGTGACTCCGGAATATGCATCCGGAGCTTCTGCAGAAACTTCTCCTCCGTCCTTATATGCTTTGAATGCCAACAATTTGCCGGTTGATTCTTTTTGATCTTTAGCATCTACGGTTAGTGTGCTGTGTGATAAAGTTTTTCGGTACCACTTCGTAAATGCAGGTACTCCATAGGCACATGTCCCCATATCCGATACAATCTCTTTTTCACCGTCATGAATGGAAATGGACAGCTTATCCGGATGGCCGTGTCCTCCACCATGTGGACCGTATTTCATGACCACCGTCTTTGTACCTGATCTGAGTACAGCATAGCCCGTTTCCTTAAAATGAACGGATGGCCATGCTGCCATTGCTGTTACCTGAGGAATTTCTATATTATTCTGTAGTGCTTCACCGAAGTTCCTGTCTGTATATCGGTAGCACTGTCGAAGTACACTCAGGAAAAATGGATCCTTGTTGTAGCGTTGGTAGGCAATTTCATATAGTCCGACCTGAGCAATTAAAGACTCTCCATACCATCCGTCATTGTGGGCAGGAAAATATAGATCTGCATACACTCCGGATGCAGGAGCAGCGAGCATTTTATATAGTTTCCTGTCATATAGATTGATATTACGGCAACGTACGGCATCGGCTGACAGAAGCATAGCTCGTAAAGGATAATAGTGATATGTAGGAGAACCTTCGCCCCACCAACCGTCATTCATAACGTACCGCTCCATTTGGGCATGGTATCCACATTCCGGATCATTGATTGCTACGTTAATGATGCTGTCATTTTGTAATGTTACTCCTAATGCTATCAGACCGCTATTGTGCCATACTTGCCAATTAGCAGTTCCTCTTCTTTTCAGCAAAAGCTCGGAACAAGGTATGAGATAACCTTTTTCTATTTCTCTTATTTCGTTAGTTGTCATTATGGATTTGGTTACCATATAGGCTCGGCAGACATCACTGGCCCATGCAGATTCATCAAGGCTTTGACCAAACATTTTGCCTCCCCAGGGACCTGCTTTCCTGGCTGTGTCGTGGTCCAGATAAGTAATATATTTGGATGCGTAATCCAATAACATATTCCGAATGTATTCAGCATAGACCTTATTGCCAGTGGCAAGGTATAAATACATACAGTTACGCAAATATGTATAATTATGAGTATGCGCCACATTTACCCATGCCCAATCGTAACGCTTATTCCCTGTCCAATAATGCTTGCATTGTGAACAGTAATGTGCTTCCGGCTTATTCCAGTCGAATGAAAAACGTACTTTGTGTTCGGGACAAAAATAATCGTGTATATGTCCTCCTTCCAATAAGGGTACGGTTAGGGGATATTCTTGCCGGGCTTCCACGGTATCTTTCAGTGATTCTATAATGCCCTTTCCCCATTTCGTTTTTGCGGCTGAGCGTATTTGGCTGATGTCGCTTTCAGTGAAGAAATAATATTCGTTTTGCGCTGAAAGCAGGCAAGGGATAAAGATCAGTGCGAGTAAAAGTCTATTTTTCATTTCGTATGCTTTAAGTATTTGACATATTCGGTTGCAGCTAGCAGGAAAGCCCCCGTACCATACACTTCTGTGTCGTTCATATCTACCTTCTTCGGGTCAGCTCCTATTGGTTGTACATAGCCTATCTTGCCGTCTTCGTGTACGACGGAAGCTAATGCATTCCACGCTTTTTTTGCAATGGGCAGATATTCTTCTTTTTCAAGATATCCATGATTAAGGCCCCAAAATAGGCTATATGTGAAGAAACCTGATGCACTGGCTTCCGGCATGGGATAGGAAATTGTGTCCAATAGAGAAGAGTGCCAGAAGCCTTGTTTATCCTGAAGCGTAGATATCTTTTTCATCATTTGCCTGAAAAGACTGATATAGAAAGTGCGTGAGGGATATTGGGCAGGCATGTTGTCGATGATGAAGGTCAGTGCTCCTGTTACCCAGCCGTTTCCTCGTCCCCAGAATACTTTCTCCCCGTTTTGCTCACGCATATTGATATATCTGGTATCTCTGAAAAACAAACTGTCGGTAGCAGAGTAGAGGCTGTCATAAGTGATTCGAAGCTCTTTATCCATAAATTCCAAATACTTTGGTTCGCCTGTCGCTTTTCCGATGCGTGCAAAAGAAGTTGGAGCCATAAACAAGGCATCGCACCAACACCAGCGGGAATGTGAACCGTCAGCATAATAGCTTAGGCTGTTGTGTCTGGGGTTGGCAATGAGAGTATCCAAGGTCTCAACGGATTTTTTGATCATGCGTGGTTCCTTGTATTTATTGAATAACATAGCATAAGGCTGGATGATGCAGATGTCATCGGCAAAATAGATACTAGGGCCAGTCTGCCATTGATTCTTTTCGCCTATGGTGAGCAGGAAGTTCCAGTATTTGGGATCATCAGACATCTCCGCCCATTCTGCCATGCCGATATACATGGTTGCGTTAGTCCATGCCCAGTAGGCATGCGAATTTGTCCATTGGGAGCCTTTCCGTACTTGATTTTCAAAATTCATCAGTTGCCAGTCGGCTACCTTTTTCATGATCTTCACGGTTTGCTTTTGGTAGTATTCATTCCATTGTGTTTCATTGAAGAAATAATTCAAGATAAGCTCGGCCACCACATGGTGTCCTTTTTCATTGGGGTGATTGCTTTGGCTCATATATATTTTTAAATCTTCTCCATTTTTTCTTTTCTCCTTGAAGGTTGCATAGCTGTCTATCAGTCCTGTTTTGTAGGCGTGGGCTAAACGACGTATCTGGCGGCTATGTTGTTCAAGTGGAGAATTATCGTCCAATATATCTTCGGTTAAATCGGGTGTTGGGGTGAATAAGATGACTTTGATATGCTGTTTTTGCGCTTCTTTTATCATTTTCTCCCAGGCTTTCTGGGCTCTTTCCAGTCCGATACTACGGTCATTTAAAGCATAATCTATGAATAAGACGTCCGGGCGGTGGGGCAGAACCTCTCGCCTGAACCGTTTGGCACCTTGTTCGGCATTTTCACCGCCGATGGATGTGGTGATAGAGTTGACCACTGCGTATGGATACATTTCTTTGACGGCTTCCAGAACTTGGTGGGGATAAGCCTGAAGTGTTTTTACATTAGGTGTGTTGGCATAGCCAGAAGGGACACTGTGGCCATGAAATACAAGGTTTACAGTTCTGTTATCCGGCCATTTCTTTTGCAGTTCTTGGCGGATTTTCGTGAATTCGGAGGGTTGACTGGTCTGTGCCATGACATCAAACCCTAACAATGTGCATAATAGTAAATACAGATATTTCATATTCTTGTCCTTATAAAAACATTTTCTTTCTCATACCAAACTGCTCCACTATATTGTTTGTAGAACCAGACAAAGTTATTTCCTCTGGAAATTTAGATGCAAAATTACTACCTTTCACCAGAGTACTGATATTCAGAAGGATTCTGCTGAAAGAAGACAAAAGCAACCTGATATGAGAAAGAAAATATTACGCATAGAGTCTATATTTCAAGTATTATTCTAGTTCACCAACAAAAGTAACGACAGACTTTGCCGGAACAATAATCCCGTTAGCCTTTATTGCTGCGCCCTTTCCTAAATTGGATGTTTCAGAAGTGGTGTAAGGGATTAAAGTCTGATTCTTCAGTTTCAAGTCTTGAAGATTATATTTTCGGTTGACAGAACCGACATTCACCGCTACCAGAACTATCTTTTTGGAAGAATCGTCTTTGTATGCACTAATCATGACATCTTTACCCTCTTTTTCCGGATCTGGGGTTTCGGTAATTACGGCAATACGCTTCATGCCCGGACGGACAAAAAAAGAATAATTACCCAGCATCCACATCAGTTTGGAGTCTCTGGCAAATCCGTCTTTCTTGCAATAATCTGTAGTCTGTGAACCATTATTTGTTCCATCATCCAGATAAACCAAACCGTCCTTGTAGTCTGCACGGGTAAGAGCTGTCCACCAGGACCAAGAGGAAGCATTTACCAATGTCAAATCATTGTGAATAGTACGTGCTACAAAAAGTGCCGTTTGCATACCTAAATCGCGTTTATTTCCGTTTCCGTTGGGAATTTCGGACTCTCCGGGGCTTTCGAGAATAGAATACTCAGTTTGCCAATATTTTAAGCCGCTGTACTCTTTTATTTTATCATTTAAGGCTTTACGATGTGAAACCAAATCCTTGACAGGCCAAACAGACCAATAGCTATGTCCAGTTATCACCCGCTCTACATTGGGCAGAGAAGCAATGCTCAAAGGGGATGACGGATTCCAAAAAACATCAATCTGATTATCAATGTTTTCATCATCTACATTTTTATACAAATATTGAATATTTCCGGCTTCGCCCAACGCTATTTGGGTAGCCAATCCTTTCTTGCTGAGTCTTTCTGATAGCAATTTTACAAACTGAGATATTTCTTCATTAGTAGCGGGAGTTCCTTCCTGACTGCCTTTACTCCAATCCCATTGCGGTTCATTCACAGGACTTAAATAATCAAATTTAACTCCTTCTTTCTTCTGTAAGTTATCAATACACTCCACTAAAAAGTCTGCATAATCAGGCATCATACCTGCCTTGATATTCATCCTTTTCTCCTTAATCGAAAAGCCTTTCTCATTTATGGACATATGAACCGGAGCGCTCAGGTTAAAAGCAAGAAAACGTTCAACCCCTCTATCACGAGCTGCCTTCAAGAACCATCTTTGCCCTTCATATTTATTCCAATTGTAAGTACCATCAGCTGATAAAAAGCATTCAGACCGTCTCCACTCGTCCGCAATGTCACTTTCAAGTCCTTGTTCTGTACTTCCCGCACCAATATAAAATCTCCACATAGACAAACCGATGCCTTTAGGATTTCCGCTTTCATCTACTTCACGACTAAACAGCCAATCGGCAATTTGATTTCTTTTCGCTTCCGGCCAATATTTTCCTACCATCTGACAGCGCCAAGCATCTGATGCTCCAAAACCGTCAATAGTCTGCATTTCCTGATTCAAGTCTACTGTAATATTTCTCACCTTATTGTAAACAGGTGGTTCTGGTATCTCCAAATTGGAACTACATGCTGTAACTGAAAACAGTGTACAGATACCTAATATCTGCAAATATTTACCATTTCTCATTTCTGCAAAATTTAAGTTTAACTTCTTATGTTTATTAGTAATTAGGATTCTGTGTTACAGTACCAAAACTACGGTCTATTTCCGATTGAGGAATGGGCCATACCAAATGTTTATTGACATCAAAGTTGATACCTTTATTTTGTAACTCCTTAAGATTACTTGTTTCATACTGATCTGTTGATTCATGCATATTATAACGAACAAAACTTCCATTAGGACCGAACAAGCCAGCTATAACGGTTTGATTAGTGGCTGGATCTATTTGTCTCCTAATATCAAACAGACGCAATCCTTCAAATGCCAATTCCATCCTGCGTTCTTTCCAAATGGCATAAAGTATCGCATTACCGGAAACTGTTCCTTTCTTTGGAGAAAGTTTTACCCGGGCACGGATGATATCTACATCGTCCATTGCTTCATCAAGCATACCCAAGTGAAAAGCTGCTTCCGCGCGGGTCAGATACATCTCTGCCAGACGAATAATCGGCGTATTCAAAGGAGCGTTATACCTCTTATCTTCTAAAGTCCTGCGAGTAGCGATAGGAATATAATATTTACGGATTACACGGCCAGATTTGTTCTGTGCCAAGTCAAATACATAAGTAGGATTTAAATCCTCATCACCATATACAGCATCACCACATACCGTTATTGTACTGCGTCTTCTTATCTCATCTCCTTCAGAGAGATAACAATTTTCCAAATCACTGGTGGGCACTCCCCATCCCCAACCGTCCATAATGTCATTAGGATCTTTACTGGGGAAATTTTCCAGACTTTCGCCACGCCCTCCACAAAGTGTGGAAAGAGGATTGCCCAAAATTTTACCTATTTCAGAGCTTGTCTGAACTTCAATAAGTGATTCTATGCCATTATGATTATTGACGTTCCAAATATCCAGGAAATCAGGTTCGAGTTTACAGCCGCTATTCACGATTGTGGTATCTGCATAATGATAAGCTTCTTCCCATTTTCCCTGATACAATGAAACTCTTGCCAACAATGCTGTGCAAGTCCATACGGTAGCCCTGCCTTTTCCTTCACTTCCATACGTAGTATTTACCATGTGAACGGCCGATTTAAGGTCACTCTCTATTTGCTGATATATCTCTTCTTTGCTAGAACGTCCTAAATTCATATCATTGGATGAAAGCATTTTAAGCACCAATGGCACACCACCGAAATTGCCTACAAGATCTAAGTAATTATATGCACGACAAAACAGGGCTTCACCGACATAGGCCTTTTTCTTGTCTTCAGAAATAGGAGCTTCCGGAATAGAGTTTATAGCAATATTGCATGACATGATATTCTTATATCTCTCTTTGAACAAATCCGTAAGATACCCCATTCTATTGGGAGTTATCAAATACTCCGAAGCTGGACTGAATCCGTCAGTAGCTTGTCCGGTATTTCCCATCCAAGCATCATCGGTAGCTGTTTCATTCGTAATTCTGGTATGAGCTATCGGCTGCCAGTCATTGTTCAACAAAGCGCGTTTATACAAGTCGATGACAAAATCACGGCATTCGGTATCTGTCTCAAAATAATTATCCAAATCTTGAACACCTCTCTTTTCGTGCTCAATAAAATCTTCACAGGACACAAGTCCCAATCCCAATGAAGCTGCTATTACGAAAGCAAATATATTCTTTCTCATGATTTACAATCTATTAAAATGTTACATTTACACCTACTGAGTATATACGTTGTACCGGATAAGTCCATCCGCCAAATCCGAAACTCAACACATCACCTGAAACCTCGGGCTCTACACCGTTATAGCCAGTCAAGGTAAACAAATTTTGTCCTGCTATATATAATCTCAGTTTATTGACACCGGGGACTTTCTTAAAAGTATACCCCAATTGCAAATTCTTCAACTTCAAATAAGAACCGTCTTCTATATAGAAAGATGAGAATTTGGTAAAGTTCTCATTATGGTCTTGGGTAGATAAGCGAGGAACATAGTTAGAAGTACCTTCACCGTGCCAAGCCATATCAAGCAAGCCGCTCACCTTATTCACTTTTCCACCACTACCGGCGACATTGTACAGTTCTTGAATATTCTGATTAACAAGATCATTGCCAATGCTGGCATAGAAGTTTGCCACTAAATCAAAGTTCTTATAACCTAAATTCAGATTAAGCCCCATCGTCATATCAGCCCATGGAGAGCCAATCTTTGTGCGGTCATCTGCATTCAATAGCCCATCTCCATTTACATCTTTAAATCGAATATCACCGACTTGCGCATTAGGTTGCAAGAACTGTCCTTTGTTGTTAGTATGGCTATTCAGTTCAATCTGATTCTGGAAAATGCCATCAGCCACATATCCATAGAAGAAAGCAGGTTCTTCACCTTGTATTGTCTTTGTCTTTTCACCATTTCCATACAATGGATCTTTATCACCTGTCAACTCTGTCATATTCACGTTGAAAGTAGTCAGGTTTAAAGTAGTTCCAAAGGTAAAATCTCCCCAACGGTCATTGTAGTTGATTGTCATTTCAAAGCCTTTGGTACGCATAGAACCTACATTAGTCCAAATCTTGGCATCACCCGGATAGCCGGAATAACTGGGATAAGCCTTCTGAAAAAGCATATCTCTGGTATTCTTTATATAATACTCAAAAGATCCCGTTAAACGATTATCAAATAATCCGTAATCAATACCGAAGTTGTAATCCTCTACAGTTTCCCATTTCACATCCTCATTTTTAACCAGACTGGGATGAACGGTATTCACCACATTATCGCCCAATACATAGTAATCTTGCCCTAATTGAGACATATAAACCCCTGAAGGAAGATTCTGATTACCTACGCGTCCCCAACCTATTCTGAGTTTAAGGCTATTAAGCACAGACTTTGTGCTTTCCATAAACGGTTCATTAGACATACGCCAAGCTATGGAAGCCGAAGGGAAAGAGGCCCATTTGTTCTTAGACAGGAATTTGGAAGAACCATCCACGCGATAAGTAGCTGTAAGATAATACTTATCATTATAATTGTAAGTTAGTCTACCTAAATAAGACATAATAGAAGTGGTAGAAGAATTACCTCCGGTTTGTGGATTGACGGTACCGGCATCCAATTCATGCAAATTATCTGAGTTGTTGGGCATCTTTTCATAGCTTCCCCACAAAGTAGTGCTATTCCATTCTTCCAGGGTGTTCCCCGCCATAAAAGAAAAATTATGCTTATTCGCAAAAGTTTTCAGGTAAGTCAACGTATTCTGCAAACTCCAATTACGATAAGTAGGTTTGTTGCGCGTGAACTTGTTGTTTGTCTGAAACTCATGAGCCGCATCAATAACAAAATCCGGTGAAAACGTATTGGAAATTCGAGTATCTAAGTCTATGGAGAATTGAGATCTAAATATCAAATCTTTTATCGGTTTGATTTCAAGATAAGCAGAAGATGACAAAGCATAAGAATTATTGCTTTGATTCCATCTGTGAACATAACCAACCGGATTCCAAATTTGAGATGGAGAACGGGAATACAGACTATATTCATTTTCAGTACCATTCAATTCATCTTCAGACTTGAAAATAGGGGTAATCGGATCCACTCTGTCAAAGTCCGACCAATTAGTAGGATTACCCCATGACTCATAACGCGGATTTAATGAGAATCCGGCTGAGAAATGCTTATTAAACTTATAATCATTGGTAAAACGAGCGGTAAATCGTTTATATCCTCCCTTCTGATAGAAAGAATCTTGCTGGAAATAATTCAAACTAACCGAATATTTATTCTTCTCCGTTCCACCCTGTACACCCAAACTTGCATTTAATTGAGGTGTGAACTGGCGAATACCTGCATCCCACCAATTCGTTGTTTTACCTGCAAAAGAAGCGGGATTTTCAAATTCCTCAGGATAACCGGCTTGGCGGGCAGCCATATTTAATATTTCAGCATACTCCACAGCATCCGCCATGTCATAAGGATTCTTCATCTCCTGCACACCATAATGCATATCAAAATAGAATGAAGGCTTGCCTTCCACTCCCTTACGGGTAGTCACCATAATAACTCCATTTGAGGCACGGCTACCATAAATAGCACTGGCAGAAGCGTCTTTCAATACTTCGATGCTCTCAATCTCATTAGGATTAAGGAAATTGATTCCTTCGCCCATAGGAACCCCATCAACTACATACAATGGATCAGTGGATAAGTTGATGGTAGAGAAACCTCTAATCAAAACCTTTGGCTGACCACCCGGATTTCCGGCTCCTACAATCGTCACACCAGCCACTTTTCCCTGGAGGCTTTCAGTAGCATTGCTCACATTCATCGATCTTACCTCTTTTCCTTTCACGGAAGAGATGGAACTTGTCAAATCACTTTTTTCTGTACGCCATAGCCTACCACTACCACTTCTTGAAGTAGCTCTGAATCTTCTGCCAAGGTTACATTAATGACAGTTCTATTTCCTACTTTTTCTACAATGGTTTTGTAAGAGATAAAAGAGAATGACAGTTTGGAATTTATCCCATCTACTGTTATGCTGTATTGTCCATTTACATCAGATATACTACCGTTGGTAGTTCCTTCTTCCTTAATATTAACACCTATCAAAGGTTCATTTTTATCGTCAACAATAGTTCCCCGAACCTTTATCTGTGCATTCGCAGCAAGGCAGAAGAAAGAAACAATAAGAGAAAATATAATATTTCTTTTCATGATTATATACATCGTTTAATGATTATTCTTTCAATAATTTAGCACGTGCAATCTCTGTATCGATAATGAATTTATAACTTCCCTTTTGGTTTACTTTCAAATAAGGTTGGCTTGATCCCATATAATCAATAATACCGTTTTCAAGCAAGCGCCAGTATTTACTCCAGCCCGGATAAGTAATGGTTATATTAAGCTGGGTTTCGTTCAGTATAAGAGTCCGTCCAAGTATATACGGATTCTCCGCATCTGGAGTGAGTAGACAATCCTTGTTGGTAGGGTCCCATCCGGCACCCTCAAATCCATAACCACACATTGTGATATCAGGAGAATCGTGCACAGCTGAAGAAGGTATATAAGGGGCCACAGTATACGTCTGCTCCTTGGTATTTGCTGTAATTTCATAATATCCCTTTGTAGGCAGCACTATTGGAGCGGCAGAAGGATTGTTTAGTAATTTACCATTCTCGCCTGATACACCGAAGCAATGAGGTTCAAAAGAGTTTTCCTGTCCCAAAAAATAGATTTCCTTATTATCGCAGTCTGCATAATATTTGAAGGTAAATGTACCATTTGATTTCTTATGATAGAGCATCGGTACTCCACAAATATCAGCTGTCAAATTAGTTTCTTTGGGAACATCGGCCAGGAACAAAGTAACCATTTCGCTGGAAACAATATATTTAATTTTCTGTATATTCCTGTTAGCTTCCACAAAGTTATCGATTGCTGTTATTTTTAGTTCATATTCTTCCGGTTTGGATGGCAACGAATAAGTCTTGTTGAAAGAGTATTCCTTTTCACCATTTAATTTGATTTTTTCCATGATGCCCAATATCGGCTCTTCCACATAGACTGAATCTAAACCGGATTCATCTGTAACTTTAAAAGAGAGTGCCAATTCCATCTTGCTCTCCAATAGCTGTATCGTTCCGTCTTGTGGAGATACATCCGAAAATTCAGGAGCGTTAAAGTCTCCGTCCAGATGTAGTGTAAGCTCTTTGGCCACAACATTTCCCGAGACATCTTCCAGTACCAGATTGACCTTATATACATCCTCATTCTTTGTGTCCTTAGGTGCCAGAAACTCATAATCCAATTTATATTCTGTAACTAAAGTATCAGTCTGAAATACGATTTCCTTATCCAGATAGAGCTCTGGAATCATAATTTTTAAAGACTTAAGGCCTAAATCATCTTTTAAATCAGCCTTGATTACAAACTTTCTGTTGGGATTAGAATACAATTCATCACGCAACACTTTTATTTCTGGTGCGTCGGATGCAGAATAGGAGACCCCCTCATCGTCTGAGCATCCCGTAAAGCAAAACAGCATCAATAATGCTGACAACCTAAATAAACTTTTCATAATATCAATATTGTTGTTAACTAATAATTCATTTCTAAGTGAGTTATTGCACAGGGAAATGTGTTGATTCCAACACATCCCCGTACAATAAAAGCAGTTATATCCTGAAAACTTGCTTGTTTATATCAAGCTCTTCTACCAATGAATAATATTTTTCTGCAAGTTCCTTCTGGCCCAATCCACTGTATCCTAATGCCATTACGTAATAGCAATGTATTTTGTTGCGAATGTTCAGGTCGTCTTCCCAAATAGCAAGCTCCGGCAAGGATACTGCGAAATAATCGATTTTGCATTCATCAAAGAGATGTTTTTTGCCGTGGTCAATCAGTTTGTTGAAACGGCTGCGTGCTTTACTTTCTTCGCCCAATGCCCTCCAGGCAAGTCCTTGATAGAAAATCTTGTCAGGTTGTTGGTCATTATAGTAAAATGCCTGTTGAGGCTCGCTGGAACCTTGTGTCGCTTTCATTAAGTATTTAATGGATTCAACTTCGTTGCCCAGCTTTTGATAGACTATTCCTCTATAGTAGTCCACTTCATTCTCTTCAACGTTGATCAGTTTGCCTTCACCCAGATTGTGCGGATAATGTTCTGTCTCTTTTAAAAGGCTGATGGCTTCCGCATACCGGTTCTCCTTAATAGCTTTCTTGGCAAGTTCTACCCGGCAGAGAATATATTGCCCTGTAACTTTGCCTTCACCACCTTCCCACGGATGGAATTTTTGTGCGGCTATCAGTCTTTTTGCCTTTTCATACTCTCCTAACTGATTGTAGAGGATTATTCGTTCTATGCATAAGTCATCCCGTTGTGCCACCAATTCCTGATGTGCCTCAAGAAAAGCCAGGCGTTCTGCATGGGGTCTTCCCATTTTCTTGTACAGTTGGTCCAACTCCATAAAGATACGGGAGTCCGTTTGGTCCAATTCGAATGCTTTTTCCAATAATCGGCACGCTTCCTCCTTCCTGCCTTTCTTGTTGTAATAAGCCAATGAGAGGTTGCGTAGAGCTGTAGGGAACTGGTTATTTATCTCTACTGATTTTTCCCAGCAGGCAATAGCTTCTTCATAACAGCGGTGTGCATACCAGAAGTTTCCCAGATAGTAGGGAGCTTTGAAATCTTCCGGATTCATCTTCATGGCATCTGTCAATACATTTACTTCGTCAATTCTGTTGGGGAAGCATTTGTGAGGAGACAAATTTTGCGCCTTCCGGTACCATTGCAATGCCAATTCCGTATCTCCCGACATCGCTGCAAAATATCCTGTCATGTAGGCTGCCATGGGGTAAATGGTGGTTTCTCCATCCATATAGGTGTGCATTATCCGGGATGCTTCCTCGTACATTCCGGCTGCGGCAAAGTCGAATGCGTATTCAATATAGTTATGTACACTGCCGTTAAGCATCTCTTTCATCTCTTGTAAATCAGTAGAGACGTTTTCGATGAAATACTTTTCAAAGCGGCATCCTAAATTGAATTTATCAATGGTCAACGATTCTCCGATGAATTTTAATGCTTCATCTGTTTGTCCGGAATACCTTAGAATAGAGGCTTTAAGCTGGCGCGCCTTATGGTTGTGCCAGTTGTGTATGAGTGCCAGGTCGATATGTTCCAAAGCGGCGGTCCAGTCCTTTCTGATACAGTCTATTTGGGCTACACCGAAATATCCTGCATCTCTCCAGGCTGAATTCCAGGTCGATTTGTAATAAGCATTGTATGCTTCATCATATTTACCTTGCATTTTCAGGCTCCATCCTAAATTGTAATAGGGTTCTCCATCATATGGGTTCGGATTACGTTCTGTCAGTGTCGTTATGGCTTTATGGAAATATTTCTCGGCTTCTCCAAACTTTCCGCGGCGCATATTCAATAAACCGACTGCGTTGTTGCAACGGGCGTCACCGGGTTCTCTGTCCAAAGCTTCCTTATAATAAGCCATAGGGTCATATGTGGCATGACGATATTGTTCCAGATGCAATCCGGTTAAGAAAAGCTGTTCTATGGAAGCTATCTCTTCGGGTTGTTTAGCCGCTTTGGCGGGATCTGGTGTGGGCTTTATTTCCGGTTTGTCGGCCTTATACTCTAAAAGAACTCTTCCATCACTATTGTATATGGAGAGGATGAGTTCTTCCGGCAGTTGTCCGGCAGTCTCTACTTGAGTTTTAAATATGCTTTCCGGGGAAAGGGCTGTTATCTGGCTTAGCAGGATTTTTCCGGTTACATCTTTTAATTCGATTTTGATGTCTTCTTGCTGTCCGCTTGCATATACTATGATATGGGCGGTATTATCCGCCACATCCAGGTTCAGAATGAAATCTTTGGATGCATTTTTAACGTATCCTACTTCGTTGTATGGCATGAAGTATTGCATCCATGATTTTTCTTCGTAAGGTTGCAGCCAGGTAAAGTCCGGTTGGTTGTCTGTGTAGACTCCGGTCATCAGTTCAATATAAGGGCCGTCTTCATCGGTGAGGTTTCTGTCCCAGGCAATCCCGAAATCACCGTTACCCCAGGTCCATTGTTTTTTGCCGGGGGACAGATGATGGTCGGCTACGTGTAATAGTCCTGCCTGTGCATTTTCCTCATAACCACCGACAAAGTTATAGCGTGACTGGATAGCCATGTATGAAGTAGGGACAGGGATATTCTTATATTTGGAGATGTCAACCCCTTCCGAGTAATCTTGTTTGTAATATACTCCTGTGGCAATCGGAAAGTTGGATACATCTCTTTTTCCGTGGTCAAAGACGGCATGCACATCGGGTGGGAAAACCGAGTGATAATGGTCGTTGACAACTACGGCAGGGTTCGCCCACCATAGGAAAGTTTGCGGGAAAGGAGTACGGTTGTAGACCTTGACTTTGATTTCCAAATAGGATTTACCCGGATGTAGTGTGAATCCCTGCATTCCCTTCATATTGAACATGCGTTCCACCTCATTACACCATACGGTTTTACTGCCGTCCGCATTTTCTTCAATGGTACAGTCGGTGGGAAGGTAAGTACTGGGACGGTGGTGTTGAGGCCAGTTAAATTCTATTCCGCCTGATATCCAGGGACCGGTCAATCCTACTAATGCAGGTTTGATGACTTGGTTGTAATATACAAAATGGCGTTTCTTTACTTTATCGTAGGCCATTTGCACGCGTCCACCTAATTCCGGCAGTATCATTATCTTGAGATATTCATTTTCAAGAAAATAGGCTTTGTATTCCTTCTCCTTCTTCTCATCACATATTTTTTCAACAACAGGATAGGGATATACTACTCCCGAACTTCCCTGATAAACGCGTTTCTCCAGGAAAATAGGGTTTTTCTCTTCCTCTCCTATTTCGTAGGTTGGAAGCTTTACGGTCTCTTTCCAGACTTTTACTACTCCTTTTTCAAAAAGAGTGGGCTGAATCAAATATTCTGTAATCTTTTCCATAAGGTATTTATTGTTTTTTGAGACAATAAGGGTGATTTAAACGATGAACAGGCTTCATCGCTTAAGTAAAAATGAATTTAAAAAGTGATATTCTTATTTTAATTAGTCAGTTCTTTCTCAATGCTTTCCAATGATTTCCCTTTCGTTTCGGGCAACTTGATTTTGATGAATATAAATCCGAGAATACATATAATCCCGTATAGCCAGAAAGTGCCGTAAGCTCCTAATCCGGAGTTCAATAGCGGGAATGTATATGTCAGAACAAAACACGCAGCCCAAAGGGAAAAGGTGGAAACAGCCATTGCCATACCACGTATGCGGTTCGGGAATATTTCAGATAATACCACCCAAGTCACGGGAGCCAAAGTCATGGCATAACAGGCGATGGCTAATACTACCATTGTCAGTACTGCTATTCCGGTAATGTTGAGGTAGTAGCATACTCCCATGATTATATAAATGCAGGCCAATCCCGAAGCACCGAACAACATAAGCGAACGGCGTCCTAACTTGTCTACAGTGTACATACCCACAAAAGTGAATATCACATTCGTCACGCCCGTCACTACAATATTAAACAGAATGTCGGAAACACCATAACCGGCTGCTGCAAAGATTTCTTGTGCATAATTGAAAATGACATTGAGGCCACACCATTGTTGGAAAGCTGCGATAACGATACCTATCAATAATATCCCCGGCATTTTTCCCTGGAAGAGCAGGCGGATATTTACTTTCTCTTTGGTTGCCTGCAAAACAGTTCTTATGGTTGCAACCTCTGTTTTTGCATATTCTTTTCCACCTATACGGCTTAAAATACTTTCGGCTTTGGTGTATTGGTGTTTGGTGGCCAGCCAACGGGGACTTTCAGGTATGAAGAATACCAGAATAAAGAACAGTAACGAGGGAACAACTTCTGCCCAAAACATCCAGCGCCATCCCATTTGCCCATTCCACGTATTCAGCATATCCTCACCGGCTATCACCGGATCTGCAATCAGCCAGTTGGCAATCTGGGCGGCCAGAATACCTAATACTATTGTCAGCTGATTGATAGATACGAATTTTCCCCTTACCTCACCGGGAGAGACTTCGGCAATATACATAGGTGAGAGATTGGAAGCGATTCCGATTCCGATACCGCCAAATATACGGTAGAAAATGAACCAGTCAATGTCATTCACAGCTCCTGTTCCGATTGCAGAGACGGTAAATGTGATGGAGGCAACTATCATGAGAGGTTTACGTCCGTACCGGTCGGATAGGACACCGGCAATCATGACTCCTATTAAACAACCGAGGATGGCACTGCCCATAACCCACCCTTGCATGCCGGGAGAATTGGCTATTCCGAAGAAAACTTCATAGAAAGGTTTGGCGCCACCGATAACTACCCAATCGTATCCGAAAAGTAGTCCGCCCATGGCTGAAACTAATGAAATAAGCAAGAGGTAAAAATTGTTGCTAATAGATTTTGTTTTCATGATATCAGTTTTAATGTATGGCAAATGTATGCCTTAAAAGTCAATAAAAAAATGCAGATTGTTATCAAAAGTATGTATAATCTTATTATATTTATCAGTGGAATACCTCGAAAATACTACAAAAACAGGTATACATGTAAAATACTATGAGAAATATGTAAAAATCAACCAAAATCATATATCATGGAAAAAGTAGCGGAAGGCTTTAAAGGAGAGAAGGCTATTGTTACACCTTATAATATACGTAACCTTCAACGGGAGAATAATATTACAAAGCAATTATTTGTCAGTCACATAGGCTACTATCCTCGTGCGCAATTCCATTTTAGGGAAAGGGAACTGGGAACGAATGAGAATGTTTTTATATATTGTGAAGAAGGGGGGGGCTGGATTGCTTATAATGGTGAAAAGTATATTTTGCATAAAAACCAGGCCTTTATATTACCTGCCAATGAAAAACATGCATATGGTGCTGATGAGGTTAACCCATGGAGCATTTACTGGATACACTTTTGTGGCGAGAGTGTGACTATGTTTTCATCTATAATAGGTAAGGTTATATCTTTGGAAGAGTCGGATAAAAGCCGCTATGATGACCGTTTTCTATTATTCGAGGAAATGTTTCAGAATTTGGAAATGGGGTATAGTCCTGAAAACCTGGAGTATGTAAGTTTCTGTCTGATGCATTTTCTTGCTTCCTTGAAGTACATCAACCAATTTAGGGAAATCAAAAAGGTGAGGGAAACAGATTTTGTGCAGAAAAGTATTTCGTATATGAAAGAGCATATGGAAACTAAAATTACGCTGGAAGATATAGCACAGCATGTGAACTATTCTGCATCCCATTTCAGTGCCTTATTTTCGGAAAGGACTTCTTATGCTCCGATGGAATATTACAATCAGTTGAAAATTCAGCGTGCCTGTTCTTATCTGCAATTCTCTGATTTAAAGATCAAGGAGATTGCTTTCCGGCTGGGATATTATGACCAATTTCATTTCTCAAAAGCATTCACAAAGGAAATGGAGATTACTCCCAAAGAATACAGAAGTAAATATAAATAAGATGTAAGAGTCATAATATAAACACCCGAAGGTAATCGTCACATTCGGGTGTTTATATTAATCTATAGAAAAGAAGTTTACCTCATCCTGAAAAGTATTAGCGTGAACTCAGCTTCTTTCTATATACAATCACCATTATCATAATGCCTATCACCATCAGAGCCAGTGCTGCATAAGCGATACCTTCCGTTACATGCAAGCTCTTCGGATCAAAGCGCATTTCGATGGTGTGCTTTCCGGCAGGGACGTACATAGAACGTAGGATATAGTCTGCGCGGGCAATGTCGGCAGGCTCTCCGTCAATGGTGGCTATCCAGCCGTCCGGGTAATAGATTTCGGAGAATACGATAACGCCGTCTTTAGAGTTATTCGTTTCATAAGCCAGACGGTTCGGTTCGTAACTTGTCAGATGCACGCTGGAAAGACTGTCTTTATGGGCAGTGGTAATACCTTTCAGAATATCCTTGAAACGAGCATCTACTACGGCAGTCTCTGTTGGCAATATGGTGCTTAGGGCATCAATTTCCTGGTTGGCATTGTCCACGTAATCCACATTGTTGACGAACCATGCATTGCCGTAAGCGTACGGATTCTCGATAGGAACAGTCTGCCCTTGTCCGGCAGGGAGGATGAAATATTTCGTGTTCAGCATATTCAGAACACGGAACTTGGAAGCATCTACACTGTCCATCTCACCACCTGCGGTAGCGATAGCCCGATAGGCTGCCTGCATTTCGGGGGAAATATGACGGTCAATCATTTCCTGATAACGTCTCAGTTTGGCTGCGTGATATCCACCTACGCTCTTGTGCCAGTAAGAAGTTTTATTCTCGCTGAATGCATCTCCGGAAAAACTCAATACGCGGTAATTCGGGTCAGTGTCTTGGAGGATGATTTCATCAGCTTGCGTTTTCTTAAAGGTGTCAACCTGGGCAGAACGGGGGACGAATTGGTCATCGTGCAGATAACGCTTGTTGACACTCCACATATCTGCTACACAGAGAATAGCGATGCCGGCAATTACGAATGACTTTCTTAGTTTTCCGCTGTAGTAAAGCCACAGCAACACGCAGCCAATTACAATGATAATGAAGCTACGCAGTGCGTCGGCGCTTACCATTGCAGCACGCATTTCTGCCAGGTTGGAAAGGATGCCGGATAGCTCGTTTGCAGGAATCATCTGCTGATTGACCGCATTCTGCAACATCTGCGCTTCCTGTGCGGGGACGAAAGTTGAACTGAAAGCTCCTGGAATCACGGCTAATATCAAAGCTACACCGGCAGTCAGTGTCAGACTGATACCAACGAACTTTATCTTCTTTTTCAATATCTCCGGTTCGTCCAGAATCTTTTTCAGAGCAAAGATAGCCAGTAGTGGAATGGTAAATTCAGCAATAACGAGGATGGATGATACTGCACGGAACTTACTATACATGGGTATATAATCAATGAAGAAATCTGTCAGTGGCATGAAGTTCTTACCCCATGAAAGAACAATGGAGAAGAATGTGGCTCCGATCAATGCCCATTTCAATGGACCTTTGACGATGAAGCAGCCTAGAATGAAAAGGAATAGTACAAAAGCACCTACATATACAGGACCTGACGTCATAGGCTGGCTACCAAAGTATTGGGACAGTTGCTGGTAGAGTCCGGCATAGGTCGGATTGGCTTTTTCCATGGCTGTCTCATTCAGGGCGAGAGGAACAGAAGCACCACCTTTAAAGTTGGGCACTAATAAGGTCCAGGTTTCGCCGATACCATAGCTCCATTGGGTGATGTAGTCACGGTCCAGTCCGCTACTGGTTTGTTTGGCGGCGTCACCGGTTTCTACGAGCTCGCTTTTGCCGCGCATGGTTTCTTTGCTGTATTCATAAGTGTGATACAGGTTCGACAGATTGACGGATATACCAATCAGCGCAGCTACCACAAGCACACCGCTTGCCTTGAAGAATTGCGGTAAGGTCTTGTTGCGCCATGCGTCTTCAAAGTAGGCTCCTGCAATGAAGAGGATGACAAACAGGAAGTAATAACTCATCTGTACGTGGTTCGACAGAATTTGCAGGGCAATGAACAGTGCTGTAACAATGCCTCCTGCCAGATATTTACCCCGGTAAGCCAGTACGATACCTGCTATTGTAGGTGGTATATAAGCTAGCGTGATAAACTTCCAGATGTGTCCGGCAGATATCAGAATGAAGAAGTAGGATGAGAATGCCCACATTAATCCGCCTAATCCTGCCAACCATGTAGGTATACCGAATGCACGCAACAAGATGAAAAAGCCCAGCATCAGGATAAATGTCAGGTTGACATACGTAGGCAAAAATAGTTGGTAGACCTTCTGTACCCAGGTCAACGGTTGGGTTGACTCGTAGCTGGGGGCTATCTGATAAGTCGGCATACCACCGAACAGAGAGTTAGTCCAGCGTGTATACTCACCGGTTTCTTCGCGATACTGAGTCGCTTCTTGTCCGGCACCTGCACCGGCAGCCGTGTCATGTTGAAAAAGAATGCGGTTTTCTATATCCGCCGGGAAGAAATAGGCGAATGAAAGTACTGCAAACATAAAGATGACCAGGAGGTCAGGGAGGAACTTCTTCATAAAAACGGAGCTTTTATGAAATTGACAATTGACAATTGACAATTGACAATGGCTATGCAGAATGACAGCGCAGCTTAATTGTCAATTGTCAATTGTCAATTGTCAATTTCGTTGTTTTTAATAACGATAGTGTTCGGCCTTATACGGTCCGTCTACATTCACGCCTATATAGGCAGCTTGTTCGGGAGTAAGCTTCGTTAGCTTTACACCGATTTTCTCAAGATGCAGGCGCGCTACTTCCTCATCGAGGTGCTTAGGCAGGCGGTAAACACCGGTTTCGTATTTCTTGTTGAACAACTCGATCTGAGCCAATGTCTGGTTGGTGAATGAGTTACTCATAACGAATGACGGGTGTCCGGTGGCACAACCCAAGTTTACCAGACGACCATCAGCTAACAGAATAATGCTGTGTCCGTCAGGGAAATAATAGCGGTCTACCTGTGGCTTGATGTTAACGCATTTGATACCGGGATAATGTTTAAGAGCATCCACCTGGATTTCATTGTCGAAGTGACCGATGTTGCAGACAATAGCCTGGTCCTTCATCTGCGTCATGTGATCGATACGGATAATGTCGATATTGCCTGTTGTGGTAACAAAGATATTGCCTTGTGTGCAGGCTTCTTCCATGGTTACTACCTCAAAGCCTTCCATAGCGGCTTGCAGAGCGCAAATCGGGTCTACTTCCGTAACCAATACTCGGGCACCGTATGAACGCATGGAATGTGAACATCCCTTACCTACATCACCATATCCGCAGACCACCACTACCTTACCGGCAATCATTACATCCGTGGCGCGCTTGATGCCATCGGCAAGCGATTCGCGGCAGCCGTAAAGGTTATCGAATTTGGATTTCGTTACAGAGTCGTTTACATTGAATGCCGGGAACAGCAATTTGCCTTCTTCCTGCATCTGATACAGACGATGTACGCCTGTAGTTGTTTCCTCAGAAACACCACGTACTTCGGCTGCTACACGTTGCCAGCGAGTAGGATCTGCGGCCAGTACGCACTTCAGAATTGCATTCAGTTCTATTTCATCTTCTGCATGGACTTCTTTGTCCAGAATAGAAGCAGTGCTTTCGGCTTCATATCCCACATGTATCATCATGGTAGCGTCACCGCCATCGTCAACGATTACCGTAGGGCCTTTACCACCGGGGAAGTTCAGTGCCTGAAGCGTGCACCACCAGTAGTCGGCCAACGTTTCGCCTTTCCAGGCAAATACAGGTACTCCACTTGCGGCAATAGCAGCTGCGGCATGGTCTTGAGTCGAATATATGTTGCATGAGCACCAGCGTACTTCGGCACCCAGTGCCACGAGGGTTTCAATCAGTACCGCCGTCTGGATGGTCATGTGCAGGGAACCCATGATACGAGCACCTTTCAACGGTTTTGTTTCTCCATACTTTTCGCGAAGAGCCATAAGGCCGGGCATTTCTTGTTCTGCCAGATCGATTTCCTTGCGACCGAAGTCGGCAAGCGTAATGTCTGCCACCTTGTAGGGCAGAGTAGAGAATAATTCTTTAGACATATCTATCAATGATTTAAAATAAAAAGTGATGCAAAGATAGAACATTCTGATTAGTAGGACAAAAGCTATTGGTTTTTTTTAAATAAAAGCCTGCAATATGTGTTGATATAATTGAAAAGATATGCTATATTTGCTCCCCGAAAATAACACTCTACAACATATCTGCCTTGAAATGAGGGATTATAAAGATAAAACGAAAGAAGAACTGCTGGAGATAATCCGGGATTTGGAAGAACAGCTGGCAAGCCGCTCCCTGCCGGCCGATCCTTGTCCGGATGAAGAACCAGAACGCTTCCGTGAGAAATATGGCAAGGAAATACTGGAGGCTATCCCTGATATGTTGACGGTTTTTGATCGTAATCTGGACTACATAGAACTACTATCTTCTCCTGGTACCAATCATGTGGAAGGTCTGTCCGGTGAAGATAAGTCACATCCTAACCTGAAGGATATAGTGCCGGAATCAGAATATCGTAAGATTCGTGCTAATATGGAAAGAGTGTTGCGTACCGGTTTGCCCAGTATAGGGGAACATTCGTTACAGTTCGAAGGCGAGACGCATCATTACGAGAATCTGGTATGTCCGCTGGGAGATAAATACTTGTTGTGTATGTGCCGGGACGTGACGAGTCGGGAAAATGCACAGCGTGAGTTAGCCGCTGCCCGTGTAAAGGCTGAAGAATCCGACCGCTTGAAATCGGCATTCCTTGCAAATATGAGTCATGAGATCCGTACGCCTCTGAATGCGATTGTAGGATTCTCAAGATTGGTTATTTATCCGGGGCATGATGGAGACAAGGATGATTACTGCAACATTATCGAGCAGAATTCGGAATTGCTGTTGTGTCTGTTTAATGATATTCTGGACTTGTCTGCTATGGAGGTGGGCTCTTTGAGGTTTGTTAAGGAGAAAGTAAATGTGTATGCAGCCTGTCTTGAAGAATATGAAAGGCACCGGATGAAAGTTAATAAGGGTGTGAAACTGGCGCTGGATGATGTTGACAAGAATCTATATGTTATCGGAGATAGGATGCGAATCATGCAGGTGTTGATGAACCTGTTAAGTAATGCCGCTAAATTTACTCCGTCCGGAGAGATTCATCTCGGTTATCAGCTTCGGGGGAATATCGTACAATTTTATGTAAAAGATACGGGTATCGGTATTCCGACCAATCGGGTGGCTAAGATATTTGAACGTTTCGGTAAGATTAATAACTTTGCGCAGGGTACCGGACTGGGACTGACTGTTTCCCGTATGCTGGTGGAACGGATGGGTGGGCGTATTTGGGTACGTTCAGGAGAAGGAATAGGGACGACGTTCTACTTTACGCTGCCGATGGCTTAAAGGTATTATGAACCCAAAGAACCTGCTCTCTAAAGAATGAAAGAGAGCAGGTTCTTTGGTCTTTGAAGGGCGGTCAGAGATATGAAATGAAGAATGAAGAATGAAGAATGAAGAATTGGCTGCGCTGTAATGCCGCATGGTAATTCTTCATTCTTCATTCTTCATTTTGTTATTAATAACGATAGTGTTTAAAATCAGATGATCTCTATCCCCTGTTCCTTACAAAGCTGTAGGCCTACATCTTTCAGTTTGAATTTCTGTATCTTGCCGCTGCCCGTCATAGGGAATTCATCAATGAAGAATACATATTTCGGTATCTTGTAACGTGAAATCTTGCCTGTACAGAAGTCGCGTACATCCGATTCGTGTATATCCGCTTCTTCTTTCAGGATGATGAAAGCACCTACTTCTTCGCCATATTTCTTCGATGGAATGCCTGCCACTTGCACATCCTTCACACCTTCCAGTTTGTAGAGGAACTCTTCAATCTCTCGCGGATAGATATTTTCGCCACCACGGATAATCATATCCTTGATGCGTCCCGTAATGCGATAGTTACCGTCTTTATCTTTTACTCCAAGGTCTCCGGAGTGGAGGAAACCGTCCTTATCGATTACTTCGGCTGTGGCTTGCGGATTCTTATAGTAACCTTTCATGTTATTATAGCCCCGGTTGCACATTTCACCTTGCACGCCTACGGGACATTCTTCTCCGGTTTCGGGATCAATCACCATGACTTCTGTATGTTCAAAATCATGTCCTACGGTATTGCAACGGACATCGAATGGGTCGTCAATGCGTGAAGCTGTCATGCCCGGCGATGTTTCTGTCAGACCATACACACTCGTAACTTTCATATACATCTTTTCTTCCACCTGCTTCATCAATTCCACAGGGCAGAGCGAACCTGCCATGATGCCGGTGCGCAGGCTGGACATGTCGAACATATCGAACATCGGATGGTGCAACTCGGCAATGAACATAGTAGGCACACCGTACAGAGCCGTGCAGCGTTCCTTATGTATAGAGGCAAGCACTACCAACGGATTGAAACGTTCCACCATAACCTCCGTGCAACCGTGTGTCAGGCAGTTCATAGTGGCCAGCACCACACCGAAACAGTGGAACAGGGGTACGCAGACGCAAAGTTTGTCATCAGCTGTGAACTTCATGTGTTCTCCGGTCAGATAGCCATTGTTGGTGATGTTGTAGTGAGTAAGCATGACACCTTTCGGAAAACCGGTGGTGCCGGATGTGTATTGCATATTCACTACATCATGGCAGGTTACCTGACTTTTTAGATTATTCAGACATTCGTCTTCCACATTGTTACCCAGTAGGAGGATTTCAGCCGTATTGTACATACCACGATGTTTCTCCTGGCCTACATAAACAACGTTGCGCATGTGTGGAAAACGTTGGCTCTTCAGATGTCCGCGTTCGCAGGTTTTCAGTTCCGGCAGCATGGTGTAAGTCATCTGTACGAAATCGCTGTCCTTTTCACCATTCACAATGCAAAGGGTGTGCATATCCGAGTTTTCGCACAAATATTCCAGCTCAGCCTGCTTGTAGTTGGTGTTTACAGTGACATAGACGGCGCCGATTTTGGCACAGGCATACAGTAGCGTAAGCCAGTCGGGTACGTTGGCAGCCCATATGCCTACATGGGTTCCGCGTTCTACACCAATAGAGATCAGTCCTTTCGCCATGTCGTCTACCCGTCGGTTGAACTGGCTCCAGGTGAAGCGCAGGTTGCGGTCGGAATAAACAATATATTCTTTATCGGGCGTAGTCTCTGCCCAGTGCTCCAGCCATTGGCCGAGTGTTCTTTCGTATAACATAAATGAAGTGATAATGTTATAAAAGTGATAGGATGGTAAGATGGTATGGTGATAAGATTAGAATAGCAATCCTATCATTCTACCATCTTACCATCCTATCATTCTTAAATGGGTGTATAGATTACTGCAAGAATTTTTGCTGCTTTGCCTTCGTAAGCATGCACGTGGTGCGGAACGATGGAGTCATAATAGATGCTGTCTCCTTCTTCAAGCAGATATGTATTTTTACCGTAACTTATTTCCATGATACCTTCCATAACCATTATAAACTCTTCACCTTCGTGAGAGGAGAGTACGAAATCGCTATCTTCCGTAGCAGCTACGTCGATGATAAACGGCTCCATGTGGCGGTCCGCTTTCGACTTGGACAGGGAATGATATTCCATGTGCTTGCGGCTCTGGATAGCATTATTGGAGAAGCTGATACTGTCTTTGGCTTCCGTCTTGCGGCAGATGGCCGGCCCCGTTTCATCCTGATCGTCAAGGAAAGTTCCCAGGCGTACACCCAGAACACGTGCTATTTTGATAAGTGGAGCCAGTGATGGCAAGTCAATGTTATTTTCAATGCGTTCAATCTGTTCTACGGCTAAACCGGAACGTTCGGCCAATTGCTCAATGCCGATTGATTGGCTTTCACGGAGTGACTTTATCTTTTCTCCGACAATCTTGCTTGTATCCATAGTTGATAATGTTTTTCACCTATTAGGCTATAAATTTTATTGTTAAGGCACAAAAATAAAACAAACTTTTACTTGGTGCAACAATACACGGAGAAAAGTTTTCATCTGTGAAAGGAAAACAGTGTTTTAGAATATTTTATCTAAAAGAGTCTCGTTGGATATCAGTATGGAAACCTTACCTTTCATCCCATTCCGAATTTCATATTGAGTTTGAGATGGCAAAAGGATATTTGCAACAAAGTAGTTGTCGTTATCAATGGTGATTACTTTATTATCTATTATTGCAATTTGGGATTTAATGGTACCATATCTTTTTGAAGGATAACCATCAAACTCTATTTGAATATCCATACCAAGAGTTATCTCACTCAAATATTTATAAGGAACAAGCGTCCTTACATGAATTTTGTGATTAGAAATGATAGCAACGGCTTGTCCTTCTATATTTTCAGGATATGGAATGTAGTAAGCGGCAATGGCAAGCAACACAAATATAAAGGCTATAATTGAGATGCCGAACCTGACTAATGATGGAGGTATGACACCAATAATATTTCGAACCTTTTCGCTTCTGAGTTCTATTTGGTCAAAATTTTTCTGTTCCATAATTCTTTCTTAGTTTCCCAGTTCCAATTGATTCTTTACTAAATTATAATAAGCCCCTTGCTTGGCTATTAATGAAGCATGATTACCCACTTCAATAATTCTGCCTTTATCAAGAACTATGATTTGGTCGGCATTCTTGACGGTGCTCAAGCGATGAGCAACAATAACCACCGTCTTTCCCTGATAGAACTTATCTAAATTTTCAACGATAGAGCGTTCGTTTTGCGCATCCAACGAATTGGTCGCTTCGTCCAAAAAGATATAGTTCGGATTCTTATACACTGCACGGGCTATAAGAATGCGCTGCTTTTGGCCTTGACTTAGTCCGATGCCATCGCGTCCGATTTTTGTATTCAGTTTCAGTGGAAGCCTCATTACATAGTCTTTGATACAAGCTATCTCCATTGCATGTAACAAGCGCTCTTTGTCAATCTCACCGTCATCGACTGCAATGTTGCGGGCGATAGATTCAGAGAATATTACACCATCCTGCATCACTACACCACAATGCCTGCGCCACCATTTCAAATTATAGGTATTCAAATTAGAATTGCCTATACATATTGAGCCGTTACTTACCCGATAATAGCCCAGCATCAGTTTAATGAGAGTGGTTTTCCCGCTACCTGAAGCTCCGACAATAGCGGTAACTTTGCCCTCGGGTATGGACATATTTACCGCATCGATAGTCTTTTTCGGATTGTGAGGGTCATACTTGAAATCCACTTGATTGAATGTTATACTTTTATTGTTTTTCGGTAATGCGCATACTGTATGAGTATCGGTCTCTTCATTCTCCATAGAATGAATTTCATTGATTCTCTCCAAGCTGATTTTGACATCCTGCAGAGCATAAAGTAAGCTCATTAGCTGTTCCACTGGACTGTTGAGTTGGCCGATAATATATTGAACGGCAAGCATCATACCCAAGGTCATTTCACCATGAATGACTGCCGTAGCTGCCACTACTGTAATGACAATGTTCTTGACTTCATTGATAAAAATACTTCCTGCTTCTTGACCCTGCTGGAGTTTCAAGCTTTTCATCTGTACACCGAACAAATTAGCTTGCACATCTTCCCATTCCCAACGACGGCGCTGTTCACAGTCTTGGAGTTTTATCTCTTGCATCGAAGTGATGAACTGGTAGGTCTTATTGTTGTTGTCGGCCTGTTGCTCAAACAGCATATAGTCCAAAACCTTTCTTCGTTTCAAAAAGGTGAAAATCCATGCACCGTAAACGATGTTGCCAATCAAAAAGATGCCAAATATAAGGTGATTGTATGAAAATAGCACCGCACCAAACACGATGAAGCTCAACATGGAAAAAGTAACGCTCAGAGTTTTAGTGGTCAGAAATTTCTCTACACGGCTATGGTCGTTCATGCGTTGCATGAGGTCACCCATGAGTTTCGTATCAAAGAACGACATAGGAAGTTTCAGTAGTTTGATGAAGAAATCACTTACCAAAGATATGTTGATACGCATGCTGATATGAAGCAGTAGCCATCGGCGTATGAAATCGACGGATGTTCGACCTATGGTAATCATTAGCTGTCCCAGTAGTATGAGCCAGACGAAGCCTATATCCTGGTGTGTGATACCCACATCAACGATAGCCTGCGTCAAAAAAGGTAGTATAAGCTGTAATAAACTGGCAAGAAGCAGTCCCAAAACAATCTGTCCAAAGAACTTACGATACTGACGAAAGTATCCGAACAGAAATGCGAAAGAACGTTTCTTTTCAACCGGTTCATCAGTCCTCCGGTAAAATTCGGGAGTAGGATTCAGAAACATGGCAATACCTTTTTCTTCACCATTGGCAACTGTAGTGGTCCAATGCTCCTCAAATTCCTTGCGATAGTAAGTAAGAAGTCCTTTTCCCGGATCCGCTACATAGAATTTCTTGTTTTTCTTTATTTTGTAAAGCACCACAAAATGATTCTGATTCCAATGTAAGATACATGGAAGTTCGGCCTTGGATAGCTGTTCAATGGTGACTTTTCCACATTGAGTATGAAACCCCAGCTTTCCTGCAGCCTCATTAATACCCAATAAAGAAACACCTTCAGTTGTGGCAAAGCAATAATGTGAAAGAGCTTCTATCGAATACTCTTTCCCATAATAACTGCATACCATCTGAAGACAGGTTATGCCACATTGCATACTATCATGTTGCTTTATAAATTTCATTTTACAATCATTTTTATAATATCCAGCAACAACAGAAATATCGCATATTCTTGGACATTAGTTTTTTTCCGACTCACTCTTATTACGATTTCTGGGCTTTGATATATGTCCTTTGCCGATATTATATCTCAAATTTACTTGCATTAATGTATTGTTCACCCTGTCGTTTTCCCAGGAAGTGAATTGAAAGCCTTGAGTATCAATAGCCGTGTACATACGCTTTGAAATAGCATTTGTCGGTATTGAAAATGCAATCGAGAGTGAAAGTTTGTCTTTCAGCAGCGATGTCATCGCCCCCAACATGAATTTTTCATCCTGACTATACTGTTTGCCTTGCAATAACGGCATTTTATCATGGCGCAGGAAATAACCTGTCATCAAACTTAAATGTCGCCATCCTCTCCACACGACCATCGCATCTAAATACCATGTGCGCCCCTTGTGCCATACGCTTTCGTTTTGTTTTCGTTTATACCATTGATAATTTGCGGTGAGGTTTAATTCAATATCATGTGGCATTTTATATTCACCGTTAATACCCGTATATTGATGAAAATACTCACTGCCTGCCAGTGTTTCTACAATTTGGTTATCTTCAATATTGTACCAAGGAGTAATGTCATTTGAGGAATGCTTTAGCATATACGTGAGCTGAATAATTTTATTTAAATTTATTCTGTACTCCATATAGTGCATTATCCTTGCCCGTAAATCGGGATTTCCCTTATGCCATAAAATCGGGTTCTTCCTGTATGCAACAGTCGACAATTGATCGAGGTTAGGATATTGTACATCACAAAAATAGTTTGCGGTAAGAGAAAGCAGGTGTATGGGTTGCCAAAAGAATTTAGCCATTGGCATCCATGAACAATGTCCGTCGGATATGGACGCGTTCTTTTCGTTTACGAATAATAGATTACTTCCCACTATGAAGTTCATATTCTGTGTCGGATTTACCAATACAGAGAAATAAGCGTTTTGGCGGTGTTCGGATGTTTTAAATAATTCACTATGGGTCAATCGGTCTTTATTCTGATATTCATTTCTTGTGAAAGTGTAACCGATGGTGCTACGAAAGACATCACTCCAGATATAATTTGCATCTACATTGTAATTCCAATAATATTTCTTTCCTTGATAGAACAAATCCGTTCTATCGGAATATCGAGAATAGAAGTTATCTTCCGAAACTTTGTAATAGTTAAAAGTTAAATCGCTGGACACAGTGAATCGAGGACCTATCGAGCCGCGATAAAAAAGTCCGGTAGTAGTGTTAATTGCTTTATAGTCGGCAATATTGCTCAACAGAGGAAGAGACGATGGATCCTTAAAGTCCTCATGATTTGAGTTCTTTTTCCCTTCCATCCAGGTTTGCAGTGAGATTACATGCTTGGGAGCGATTTTATAATCAGCGCCTACGCTAAGATTTAACTGGGTGTCAGTGTCACTATAATTGGGCTGATGATAATCCTCCGTAGCTGTTTGCTCGTTTGCTATATCATTATAAATATATTCATGGGCTGTAGCTTTGAACATCTTTTTATGCATCATACCTATTTCGCCATAGAGATTCCAACGGTTTAAAGTATAAGTTATATTTGTACCAATGTCTGTATTATTAGAGTTGCGGTTTCGAAATGAAAGTAAGTTTCTCGCATGAACGCCATAATCATATCCAACATAGGTTTCATGTAGAATTATATTCAGTATAATGGGGATATCACCATATTTCCCTTTTGGGTATCTGAGCACTTCCACCTTTTTGATGCGTTTAGGATTAAGGCTGCGTGCGGATTCCGTGCTTACATCACGTCCGTCAATCATTAACGGTATATTACGATTTTCACCGATCTTGACTTCATCCGACACCCAATCCACCGTTATCCCTTGTAATTTATCAAAAAGTTGCAGTCCGTTTTTTGTTCCCTTTCGCAAAGAGTCTGTTATTATGTATGTTTCCGATACGGCATTTCTCTTCAATAAATCAGCTTTCACCACCACTTCCGATGTCGTAATTGATTTCTCCGGTTCAATGTCTTGCGAAAAAGCCATATTGGGAATTGCAATCATCATCGCTAAGAAAACTTTATGCTTTTTGTCTATTTTCATAGTCCTTCTTAATTTTCTTGTTGTTTAAAACTCTCCAACAATAATCCTGGATACGATTCTCAAAAATAGAATAATCTTCGCAATGTCCACATACAATTTTACCATTGTGCTCATTTATTCTATCTTCTCTGAGTACAGGACATCCACAATAACAGAGTGGATAGTATAGACATTGACTACATACGCAGTTCTCATCAAACAAATCATAGTCTTGGAAAATAGGCTTTTCTTTCCAGACGATATTACCGTCAGAATCCAAATGGCCTCTTAAATCATCTATTGCACGTTTATCACATTTTTCGACTCCTCCGTTGTAAAAAAACATGTTATAATGTTGCTTCTCAACATAACACATGGAAAATACATGTTCAGTGGATAACTCAAAGCCACATAAGACAAGCTTCTCTTGTAGTTTACTCAATAGCTCTATTTTTACAGTCTCTTCTTTTATTTGCCAAACTTTTTGAAGGTCAACTTTGATTCTTCTTCTATATTCTATTGGGATATACTTACATATATCATTTAATAAATCAGGACTTTTTAATGTTGCTAACGTATAATTTAATCTTAAGACTATCTGAGCATTGCTATTAATTTGGAGCAATTTGACAATGTTAGTTAAAACCAGACAAAATGAGTTGTCACTATTTTTATCATGTTTGTTTAAATTATGATTTTTCTCATCACCATCAATGGCTATCTGGTAGTAATTGATATCATTGCGTGCAAGCATTTTTATATTGTCGGAATTTAGCAAAGCTCCATTTGTTGTAATGGAAGCACTGAACTCTATATGCTTATCTGCACAGAAAAGCCGTAACTCTTTGCTTACAGCATCTATAATTTCGGGTTGGGTCAATGGTTCGCCACCAAACCAGGATAATACATAAGACTCTATCGCATTTTCAAGTAAATATTTCTTAATGTGTTTTACTATCAGTCTGATTTTTTCCAGATTCAGTTTTATAGGTTCGTGCTTTTGAATACAGTACCAGCAATTGTAATTACATTCATATGTGGGAAGTATGGTGGTTTTATACTCTTTAGATTGTATGAATTTGTTTCTGATATCAATCAGATATTTACGTTCATCTTCTTGGTCTTCCACGATAAGCCCCATCGTTTTAAGGATGTTTATAAGTGATTTATGGGAATCATTATAAGAGTCGGGTGATTGTAATACTTGTATAAAAGAGTTTACAGCATCATTGTTGATAACCAGAAATTCTTTGTTTATGCCATTGAATAATACTGTACGTTCAGTATCCAATGGAACAATATATAGGTATTTGTTTGCTCTCATATATATATTATTAGCTATGCACGAATCTTATAATAAGGATTCGTGCATATTAAGTTTAGAAATATGATGATTTGAACAAGCCCTCAATAGTGAGAACCTCCACATCATTTAACTCCTAACTGCAAAACCATGTACATTTGTCGCACTTGTCACATTTGTTACATTTGTCAGAGTTAGCGTCGGGTTGCTGGATTTCTTCAAAATCTTCATAAGATCCACCCAATACGTTTATCATTTCTTCTTCGCTTAGAATAGAAGAAGGAGTGATTTCAAAATGTTTAATATTCATGCTACCTAATATTAATTGTTACCTACTATTTAGCGTATTGGCTTTCGCTCCTCATATTTTATACAGTTGAGGCCTGTATTATTTAGTCGGACTATCGCGATTCGTCCGAATGAATAATCGTTGATGTAAATGGATATAAGATTAATCGTCTTCTCCAAGATTGAGGTCTTCAATATATATCCATTCTCCTTTGATATATACCCACTCTCCACATGAGTGTTCGCCACCTTTTACTTGTAGCATCTCATTTTTTGATAACTTTTCTAATTCCATAGTCTTCATATTTGTTTTTGATGCTACAAAGTAAATGCTTTTTTATCAAAGGGTTTATAATAAAAACATAATCATTTTATAATAATTCATTCTCGTTTTGATTATCTTTGTGCCGGATTATGCGCTAATAGATGAGGAAGTATTGTTATATAACTGTTGTTGCTGCACTGTCAATCGCTTGTTTACAAGCGATTTCTCTGAAAAGTTTATATAATCATTATATTGATGAGTATATAATCAAGATAGACAATGCGGTGCATATAGCATTGGATAAGGAGCTGTATTTGCGTTCGTTAGAGAGACAAGGGAAATCTCCTCAGGATCAACAGTATTTGTATGCAAAACCTGCTTCGGAGATGTCTCCGGAAGAAATGGATAGTTTAAGGAAGCGATCTATAACCGGTGATACCTTGAATATTGATGCCGCAAGGGAGAAGGGGATTGGAAAAACAGCGGGAGAAGTCATTTTTCAAATTAGACAAGACCTGGCACTAAAAAGGGGCTTTCCTATAGATGTTCAGGTTTTAGACAGTCTATTTATTGGTGCTTTGGGAGCCGCCCCTTTTCGTGCGATTATTTTGTCTGATAAAGATAAACTTATAGCCGCTTCTGCCGGAAACTTGAATTCTGAAAAATATGATTATGTTTCAGAACTTTATCCGATAGGAACTAAAGGCTTGCAATATTTGCAGGTGAAGGTGTATATCCCGATGTCTTCTTTTATCGAACTGCATATTTGGACACTTGCCCTCTCAGCTTGCTTTATGCTGATGGCGTTATTCTCCCTAATTTATCAGCTAATTGTGATACGACGCAAGGATGAACAACTTCGTAAGCGTGAAGAAAGTATAAACGGTACGATACACGACCTGAAAGCTCCGCTGAACAGTGTAGTAGCCATGCTGAGTTGGTTTAAGATGAACGAAACTGACTCAAAAAAGAAAGGGTATATTGAGGTTAGTCAGTCAGGAATTAAACATTTGGTCTGCAATATCGAATCAATGCTGGTGGTGGCGCGAAGAGACAGAAAGAAGATCATATTGAATAAAACAGATATTGATGTTCCTGAGTTGGCGGAGTTAGTAAAGAAAGAATTGGATATACTTTATAAAGATAAGCCTCATAGCATAGAAATTGTCAATGAACTGACAAAGGATTTTCGGATATCAGCAGATGAGCTGTATATAGAGAATGTAATCAGAAACTTGATAGAGAATGCGCTTAAATATTCTGATGATGGGGTAGTGGTTACAGTGTCGTTGTCCATTCAGGAAGGGATGTTGCAGGTTGCCGTAAAGGATAATGGCTGGGGTATTGCACCCTGCTATCAGAAGGACTTGTTCAAGCAGTTTTATCAGGTTCCCCGAAACAAGGTATGCACTCAGAAAGGTTATGGTATAGGACTAACGCAAGCAAAATATATAATTAACGAACATGGAGGAGATATAAAGGTAAAGAGTGCTGAGGAGGAAGGCAGCATATTTACGTTTACTATTCCTTTTACCAAAATGAAATGACGTAGCTATGGATAAGATTAAGGTGCTGTTTGTAGATGACGACGTGGCATTAGGAAATATAGTCACAATGGCTCTGGAGGATTCCGGATATGAGGTACATTATCAAACCTCTTTGACTGCTATCAAGCCTGTTATTCAGGAACTTACTCCTGATATTATTGTGCTCGATGTGGAAATAGGGAATAAAAACGGGATTGATATTACTCCCGAATTAAAGATAATCGCACCGGAAATCCCAATTCTGTTCGTTTCTTCCCATATAGATGCCTCTGAGGTTGTCAGGGCATTGAATGCCGGCGGAGTGGCCTATCTGAAAAAGCCTTTTGAAATTGAAGAATTGATAGCTTATATAAGCAGGCATACGGTTACTTTCCATACAAAGCCTATGCGGATCGGGAGGTTTACTTTGAACGCTGAAGATAATCTTTTGATGAAAGGGGAGGAAGTGGCAAGGAAGCTTAGCGCTTTTGAGAGTAAACTATTGAAACTCCTGATGTTGAACATGGATAAGGTCGTAACCCGCGAACAGATAGAGCAGGAATTGTGGGTAGACGGTTATGGTAATGAGCAAAGCATTAATAACTATATCGCTAAGCTCCGCAAATATTTATCGGAAGATGAATCGCTGGAGCTAATGACTATTCCTAAAGTGGGGTATAGGCTTTCACAGGGATGAGGCCGTTAATCTGTCATTCTGACACTTTGTATTTTCTGTTGGCTGAGAATGCGTTATATCTGTTCTGATGTCCATGAGCATGAAAGCATGCGAAGAAAAACTCGCAAAGTTCAGGCTGATAGCTCGATATCGAAATACTTACACTTCTTATAGATTGAAATATGCCCTGAAAAGTACGCTTATAAGTCTTACTCATGACGCAAATAAGTGTTTTACTTGCAAGTAGTAACCATATTACCTATAGGTAGTAACCCTTTTACCTATAAGTAGTAACCATATTACCTATAAGTAGTAACCCTTTTTTGCATAAATAGCCTTGGGATGCGGAAGAATATACGGAAATGTTGTATTCTTATTCTTTATTTATTCGTGGAAAACTCTGGAATGCAATTTTACAAAAAGACGCGTGTTGGATTAATCGGGCATATAGTGCCAATCTGATATGGAAAATCGTGAATCGCCAACTATTCTGCCAGCCACTTCCATGCAGGGATCACTTTTATACTTATTCCATCCTGTTCAATAGTCTCTTCCTGGTCTTTGCTGATAATCAAAGCAGTGCTTATGTTCATGAAGCGGGAAAGGCTGACAAGGGCATTGACTTCCCTGTTTCGCGTCTGCTCGTCGCGGAGAGAATAGGAAACCTGAATAGCCAGCCCGGCATCGGGAACTACGAAATCTACTTCTACATTCTTATTGTAATAGAAGAGCGCTTCTCCATATTGTTTATAGAGATGGATAGCTACTATGTTTTCAAGTAGTTTGGTTTCAGGCTGAAAGAGGAACAGGTTGAGGATGCCGTTGTCGTAGAAATAATGTTTCTTCGTTCCTTCTCTCTGTGGGATGGAATCATTGAAATTACAGAGAGAGAAGATGAGATAAGCATCGTGCAGATAACCTAAATAGCTGGAGATTGTTTCGCGGGTCACTTTGCTTCCATCTCCTTGCAAGATGTTCTGCAATCTTTTGATGGCTATTGGTTGAAGTACACTATCGGCCAGCTTACGTACTAACAGACGCAGGCTTTGTTCATTTCTTACATTGTTTCTTATGACAATGTCCGAATAGAGTATTTTTTGATATAAGGAGGTGAGCCAGGCGCGCTTGTCTGTGTAGCTGAAACTTTCGGGCAGGCCTCCATTGTAGAAGTAACCTTCGAACAGACGCACTACGTCGGTCCTGATGGGAGCCAGATGCCAGTGGGCATCCAGTGTAATATGATGATATTCCAGATATTCCGTGAAACTGAAGGGGTATATTTCCTGCATCAGGTATCGTCCGCCCAGTGTAGAGGCTATTTCGCGGCTGAGCATGTGGGCATTGCTACCCGTGATGAAAACCCGTCGTTTCTCATCTGCCAGTCGGCGTGCGAAGTGTTCCCATCCTTCTACGTTCTGTATTTCGTCCAGAAAGATGATAGGCTCGAGGGCGAACATCTCTTTGTAACATTCTACAATCAGATGAAGTTCTTCCTTTTTAATATCCGTAATGCGTTCGTCCTCAAAGTTAATGAAGAGAATTTCTTGTTTACTATGTCCTTCTTTTAGCAGTTGCTGTATATGCTGGTAGAGCATATAAGTTTTGCCGGCACGGCGGATACCCACAAATACATAATTACCATTTTCCTCAATGGATATTTTGCGGGGCAATAGCTTCACTTGGCTGATGAACTCTTGCTGGTTCAGAATGATTTGTTTGATGATGTCTTTTTCCATACTCCAACTTGCTTGATATGCAAATATAGGAAATAATTCTATAAAGTGCATGTTTTGCTTGAAATATGTCTTCTATGGAAGACATAATAGAAGGAAGATATGTCTTGTATAGTCTTTGTACTTATCTATTGTATAGGGATCAGAGACATTTGAAAACAAAAAAGGGAAGCTTTTTAACGGCTTCCCTTCTTAATGCTTTTGCTGCAAGTAACGGATTACTTACGCAGACCGAGCTCTTTAACGATGGCACGATATCTTGCGATGTCGTGATCCTTCAGGTAGTTCAGCAACGCGCGGCGTTTACCTACCAACATTGTCAAGGCTCTTTCAGTACTATAATCTTTTCTGTTGAGCTTAAGGTGCTCAGTCAGGTGGGAAATACGGTATGAAAACAATGCTACTTGGGCCTCAGCTGAGCCTGTATCAGTGTTAGACTTTCCGTACTTGCCAAAGATCTCTTGCTTTTTAGCAGCGTCTAAATACATAACTTTTAATTAAATTGATATATTAATATTCTCTTAAAGAGGGTGCAAAGATAGAGATAATCTTTTATACTGCAATGATATTCAGTGAAAATTTTCTCCTGCTACGGTTATATCTAATGCAAAATTCGTACCTTTGCCGCCAAATATATAGGTATTGTATGCAAAATATTAGAAACATTGCAATCATTGCCCATGTTGACCATGGGAAAACGACGCTCGTCGATAAGATGCTCTTGGCAGGAAATCTGTTCCGCAGTAATCAGAGCACAGGTGAATTAATGCTGGATAACAACGACTTGGAACGTGAGCGAGGGATAACGATCCTCTCCAAAAACGTTTCTATCAATTACAAAGGAACTAAAATCAACATCATTGATACTCCGGGACACAGCGACTTCGGAGGCGAGGTGGAACGTGTGCTGAATATGGCGGACGGATGTATCCTCTTGGTGGATGCCTTTGAAGGCCCTATGCCGCAAACGCGTTTCGTGTTGCAGAAAGCTCTGCAGATTGGTCTGAAACCCATCGTTGTAGTGAACAAGGTAGACAAACCGAACTGTCGTCCGGAAGAGGTATATGAAATGGTGTTCGACCTGATGTTCAGCCTGAATGCTACAGAGGATCAGCTGGATTTCCCCGTTATCTACGGTTCTGCAAAGAACAATTGGATGAGTACGGACTGGAAGACTCCTACTGATAATATTCTCGCGTTGTTGGACTGCATCGTAGAGAATATACCGGCTCCCACGCAGCTGGAAGGTACTCCGCAGATGTTGGTGACTTCTCTGGATTATTCTTCTTATACCGGACGTATTGCCGTAGGCCGTGTACATCGTGGTACGCTTAGAGAGGGCATGAATGTATCTTTGGCCAAGCGTGACGGAAGTTTTGTGAAATCCAAAATCAAGGAGCTGCATACATTTGAAGGTATGGGGCGCGTAAAGGTGCAGGAAGTTTCTTCCGGTGACATCTGCGCACTAGTAGGTATCGAAGGATTTGAAATCGGCGACACCATCTGTGACTTTGAAAACCCGGAAGCATTGCCGCCTATCGCTATTGACGAACCGACTATGAGCATGCTGTTCGCCATTAATGATTCTCCTTTCTTCGGCCGTGATGGTAAGTTCGTGACTTCTCGTCATATCCATGACCGCTTGATGAAGGAATTGGATAAGAACCTTGCCTTGCGCGTACGTAAAAGTGAGGAAGATGGTAAATGGGTAGTTTCCGGTCGTGGTGTACTTCATCTTTCCGTATTGATTGAGACTATGCGCCGCGAAGGTTATGAACTTCAGGTAGGTCAGCCGCAGGTTATCTTCAAGGAGATTGACGGTGTGAAGTGCGAGCCGATTGAAGAACTGACAGTAAATGTCCCCGAAGAATATTCCAGTAAGATTATCGATATGGTAACCCGCCGTAAGGGTGAGATGGTGAAGATGGAGAGTGCAGGCGAGCGTGTAAACCTGGAATTCAATATGCCTTCACGTGGTATCATCGGTTTGCGTACGAATGTACTGACTGCTTCTGCCGGTGAAGCTATCATGGCACACCGTTTTAAAGAATATCAACCGCATAAGGGAGATATCGAACGTCGTACCAACGGCTCCATGATTGCCATGGAAACTGGAACGGCTTTTGCTTATGCTATTGATAAATTGCAGGATCGTGGCAAGTTCTTTATCTTCCCGCAAGAAGATGTGTATGCAGGACAGGTGGTAGGTGAGCACTCTCATGATAACGACTTGGTAATTAACGTTACGAAATCCAAGAAGCTGACGAATATGCGTGCTTCCGGTTCGGATGATAAAGTTCGTCTGATTCCACCCGTACAGTTCTCGCTGGAAGAGGCTTTGGAATATATCAAGGAAGATGAGTACGTAGAGGTTACGCCAAAGGCGATGCGTATGCGTAAAGTGATTCTGGACGAGATAGAACGTAAGCGTGCGAATAAAAACTAAAGTTGTTTGTAAATAGATAGAAAAGGAGTGCTTCACTGTAATGGTGGCACTCCTTTTTTTATGCGTGACTTGCAGGAGATGATTAATCTATAAATCTGATCTTTTCTGCATTTCTAGGTTTGGCGGCGGGGGCTTCATCCGGATAACCGAATGCGATGCAATAGAGCAATTGATATCCTTCGGGAATATCCAGCTTCTTCAGATATTCGGCTGCTTCCGGTGTTGATGTCATGAATCGTGTCGGTCCGCCAAGGCAACAGGAACCTATACCCATAGACCAGGCTGAAAGAATCATATTTTCACCCAGCAGCCCACAGTCTATTTGTGACAGGTCATAAGACTTGTCATTGGCAATAAACACTACGGTAGAGGCATTGCGGAACATATTCTTGAAATTAGGATCTTCCGCTGCTTTAGGATTCTGCTTTTTGTAAACTTCAGTAATACCGTTGATGAATTCCGGATTATCCACTACCCGTATTTCCCAGGATTGTTTGTTTTGTCCGTTAGGAGCATTGATACCGCAGTTCAGTATAATCTGCATAGTATCACGGTTTACCGCTTGCGGTTTGTACTTACGGATACTACGGCGTGACATCATATTCTCAATCACCGCATTCTCATTGCTCTCACTTGCTTTTGTGGTTTCATTCTCTTTCTGCACTTGTGTGCCGCAGCTGCTGAATAACAACAAGCTAGCACCTACTAACATTAATCTGATACTTTTCATATAGCTTCGCTTGATTATTGGTTTGGACAAAGCTACTAAAACTTTCGGATTATCAATTACATAGGTTTCTTAAAAAACAAGAAAGGCGGCTCTTGATACCAAGAGCCGCCTTTACATATATCTAAACCGGTTTTATTCAGATTAGAGCTTCGGACCGGCAGCAACCAGTGCTTTACCAGCTTCGTTGCCAGTGAACTTAGCGAAGTTCTTGATGAAACGGCCAGCCAAGTCTTTTGCTTTTTCTTCCCACTTGCAAGCACATTCGTAAGTGTCGCGAGGATCAAGGATCTTCGGATCTACGTTAGGCAATTCAGTCGGAACAACGAAGTCGAAGAAAGGAATAACCTTAGTCGGAGCCTTGTCGATAGAACCGTCAAGGATAGCATCGATGATGCCACGAGTGTCGCGGATGGAGATGCGCTTGCCTGTACCGTTCCAGCCAGTGTTAACCAAGTATGCCTTAGCGCCTACCTTATTCATCTTCTTAACCAGTTCTTCTGCATATTTAGTCGGGTGCAGTGACAAGAAAGCAGCGCCGAAGCAAGCAGAGAATGTCGGAGTCGGTTCAGTGATACCGCGTTCTGTACCAGCCAACTTAGCGGTGAAACCAGACAGGAAGTAGTACTGAGCTTGTTCCGGGTTCAGGATAGATACCGGAGGCAATACACCGAAGGCATCAGCTGACAAGAAGATTACCTGATGAGCGTGAGGACCTTTAGAAACCGGCTTAACGATATTTTCGATGTGGTTGATAGGATAAGAAACGCGAGTGTTTTCTGTTACGCTCTTGTCGGCAAAGTCAATCTTGCCGTCGGCAGCAACAGTTACGTTCTCCAGCAAAGCATCGCGGCGGATAGCATTGTAAATATCGGGTTCGCTGTCTTTATCCAGGTTGATAACCTTAGCGTAGCAACCACCTTCGTAGTTGAATACACCTTCGTCGTCCCATCCGTGTTCATCGTCACCGATCAACAGACGTTTCGGGTCAGTAGACAAAGTAGTCTTACCTGTACCAGACAAGCCGAAGAAGATAGCAGAGTCAGTACCTTCCATGTTAGTGTTGGCAGAACAGTGCATAGAAGCGATACCACGCAACGGGTTCAGATAGTTCATGATAGAGAACATACCTTTCTTCATTTCACCACCGTACCAAGTATTCAGGATAACTTGCTCGTTAGTCTTCAGGTTGAATACAGTAGCAGTTTCAGAGTTCAGACCCAGTTCCTTGTAGTTGTCAACCTTAGCTTTAGAAGCGTTGAAAGATACGAAGTCGGGTTCACCGTAGTTAGCCAGTTCTTCAGCAGTGGGGCGGATGAACATGTTAGTTACGAAATGAGCTTGCCATGCAACTTCCATGATGAAACGTACTTTCAGACAAGTAGCAGGGTTAGCGCCGCAGAAAGTATCAACAACGAACAGACGTTTGCCGCTCAATTCCTTTACAGCCTTAGCTTTCAAGTCAGCCCAAGCTTCTTCTGTGCAAGGCTTGTTGTCATTTTTGTATTCGTCCGAAGTCCACCATACAGTGTTTTCGCTGGCTTCATTCTTAACGAAGAATTTATCTTTAGGAGAACGACCGGTATAAATACCTGTCATTACGTTTACAGCACCCAGTTCAGTTACCTGACCTTTTTCAAAACCTTCCAAACCCGGTTTGGTTTCTTCTGCGAACAGTACATCATAAGACGGATTGTGGATGATTTCCTTCACGTCTGTGATACCGTACTTGCTTAAATCTAAATTTGCCATTTCTTTTAATGATTTAAAATTTTGGTATTTGGTTTATTAATCTCTTGCTAATATCTTTTTACCTTCTCTTTTCAAGGGGAAATTGGTATGAATTGGGTTATGTTCCAAACAGCCCCTTGTTTTTCGCGTACAAAAGTAGTATTTTCTTTCGAAACAATCACTTGATTAGAGAAATTTTTCTTTAATGAGAAGTCTTTTATAACTCCGTAACAATATCTGCAAACTGAATGTTGCAAATTGCACAAGAAATCGTTTACTTTGCGCATATAAATTCAAATCACATCATGAAAATTATCAATTTTGCCGAGACAAACTCCATCCTGAATCAGTATGTTGCCGAGATCCGGGATGTACAAGTACAAAGCGACCGCCTTCGCTTCCGTCGAAACATTGAACGCATCGGGGAAATTATGGCGTATGAAATGAGTAAGGACTTTGCTTATTCTCTGAAGAATATCCAGACTCCCTTAGGGATAGCACCTGCGCAAACCCCGGATAATCAGCTGGTATTAAGTACCATTTTGCGTGCCGGATTGCCTTTCCATCAGGGCTTTCTGAGCTACTTTGACGGTGCGGAAAATGCTTTTGTTTCCGCTTACCGGAAGTATAAGGATACGCTGAAGTTTGATATTCATATTGAATATATTGCTTCACCGCGCATTGGCGGAAAGACGTTGATTATTACAGACCCAATGTTAGCAACCGGTAGCAGTATGGAGTTGAGTTACCAGGCTATGCTGACGAAAGGACATCCGGCGGAAATACATGTAGCTTCCATTATTGCCAGCCGTCAGGCGGTAGAACACATTGCTGAAACACTCCCCGAAGACAAGACTACTATCTGGTGTGCAGCCATTGATCCGGAGATAAACGAGCATTCGTATATTGTTCCGGGACTGGGAGATGCAGGAGATTTGGCATTCGGCGAAAAAGAATAAATACTAATAAAAAGTTTCCCCAATCTACCCTCACTTTGGGGGTAGATCAATAATAATTAGGATGTTAAGTGTGGTGGTAGTAAAAAATCCTGTGTGAGGGTAAGTGGGTTACTCTCACTGTGTCTCGTCACAGTCAGCCCTTAACGGAATGGTGTATTAATTCGTTTAACACCAAGCATTGTTCTGTTTATAATCAGTGAAATATCTCATTCAGCTTAGGAACAATCAGGTGTTGACCTTGGTTAACCGGCCGATTAACCAAGGTCAATAGGTTCGTCAACCAAGGTTAACCGACAGCTTGATCAAGGTTAATACCCAATAAGGCTTACTGTAGAATGCAAAAAGATCTAAGGTAAAGACAGATGATTGCCTGTTTGTTTAGGAATGGAATCTTTAATCATTCTTCCCGTAATTGCGTTTTATAATAGTGGCCTGAAAGGCTTTTTTACCGGCCAGTAGCAGGTCTTCGTCATCAAAGGCACGAAGGCTGTACCAGAAAAGGAAATCTCCCGTACCACCCAGAATACCGAATAATCCCAAAAAGAATATATTGGCTTCTCCTGTACAGAATCCATGGATTGCAGGCATCACTCCCAATAAGATGCCCGGTAATAATAAGGATACCCGATAGAACTTCAATGGAATAGGACGAGTCAGAGAAAATCCTACTCCAGTCCAGTCAAAATGCCAGTGTAGGAGCTTTTTATCCTTTCCGCTAAACCAGTAAAGAATCCCTGCCTGGATTAGTATATAAAACACGAGGAGTAAAAATATGCAAAGCATAACTTGGGGACTACTGATTTCTTTTACAGTGGTACCCAATAAACGACCGGCACTATAGGATGAAGGTTCATCCCATACATAAACAAACAGATAGCTGCCTGTCAGGAACAGAATGAAAAAAAACAGAAATCCTCTTATGTTGATAGACTTTGCCGTGAGTTTCACTTCCACTCCATCCGGGCGCTTGAATGGCTCCTTATTTGCTTCTTTCTTTTCCATAATTCCTTTTTACTGATTTCTACGCTGCAAAGATAGCAAGAGTATGAAATTAATTTAGGTTATCAGAATGTTATCTTTATGTTAAGATGGAAAGAAAAGTTTATCTATATTTGCCTGAAATATAGAATGCTTGATGAAAAAGTCGTATTATATACTTCTTACAATAACTGCAACTGCCGCTGTCTTGTACTTACTTGGAAATTGGGTAGGACGAAGTTTCGGACTGAACCGGCAGCAAGTAATACGTAATATCCATGAGGCTTACGGGCGTGCGACGGATGCATTTGAGACCGGTCAGACTAAGGATCTGGCTGCCTTTTTCCGTCGCGAACTGGATGACGTGAATTTGAAGCGGATCAAGTTCCGCCTGGATACAGTATCTTTACACAGTGATTCCATCGTATTGAAACAGGATTTACGGTATTTTTCTGATTATCGGAAGCTATTGGAACAGCACTATACCTTCGTGTGCCCTGTGAATGACGCTCAGGGAGTACATGCTTATATCCAGAATCTTCGTGCCGGGTTCATCGGCAAACTGCTTTATATGTTCTTCGGAACGATAGTGGCTTTGGGACTTCTATTATTTGCCATCCGTAAGCAAGTGGATATTATCCGCCGGCAGGATGAGTTGGCGCGAATGCGTGAAGATTTCTCTTCTGCTATGGTTCACGACATGAAGAATCCGATCAGTTCCATCCTGATTGGGCTTAAAGTGCTTCGTAGTGGAAAGGTAGATAGTAAACCTGAGAAGAAAGAAAAACACTTCGATATACTGGAGGCGGAAGCTCAACATTTGCTTGCACTGGCCAATAAAGTACTGACTATCTCTAAACTGGAACATGGACAATTATTGCTGGACAAGAATTGGATTCAACTCCGTCCTATGGTGGATGAGTTGGTACACACGTTCACTGCTAAGGCAGAAAAGCCTATCACATTTCAGGTTGATTTACAGGAAGAGGGAGTTTATGCTGATGAGGAGTATCTGAAAGAGGCATTAAGTAACCTGATAGATAATGCTGTGAAATATTCTAAGGATACAATAGATATACAGATTACTTCCTGCCTTTCCGGACAGTATACTCAGATCAGGGTGCGGGATAATGGAATCGGTATTCCGCTTGCGGCTCAACGGATTGTATTTGATAAGTTTGAACGCGTCATTACCCGGAATGAGGATGAGAAGAAGAAAGTATCCGGTTTCGGTTTGGGACTGAACTATGTGATGAATGTAGCCCGGGAGCATGGAGGGTATGTCAGTGTGGAGAATATAGAAGGGAAATATAGCGAATTTACCGTTTCTTTGCCGTTGCCGACGGAGAACGAAGAGGCTAATCCGGAGGATTGATATTCTCTTATCGTATATGAGCGTGCCCGAGCCTGTCTGTTTTTTTACAGACAAGCCGGATCACGTTCTTTTAAATTGTTATTCTACAGGTGGCACATCCAGAATACTGCCATATCGATGGTATTCAAATGAGATGCTTTGCTCTTTAATATAATGTATCAACTCTACACGTCCGTCTTTCACAGGTTTTGCCGTGGCAATGTATTTGTTTCTGCGAGCTGCCTCTTCATACATTTCCATCGGAATATCAGCGCTACAAGTGCGGATGCGTTCATAGGCCCTCATTGTTTTAAGGAATTCATCCAACGTTTCTTTTTTTAGTGCACAACCGGTAGATGATAATGCAGTCGTGCGATCATCATTCGGATCAAAGCTGATAGTCAGTGGCGTGCGGCAGAGCTTTGCGGCAAGTGCGATCATTTCCGCTTCTTCGTTACTATCTCCTGGGAAAAGGCGGAGCACTATATTCTTTAATGGCAGATAGCGGAATGCATTTTGTTCGCCATATAACTTATTGATATCCCGTGCATGCGCAAATTCTTCCTCATATACATGGGGATAACTTTGCTTGTAATCCGTATTGCTTTCCGGCTTGTCGGTAATCTTCACAAGGCAGGCGCAATAGTTTGGTCCGCCTGCTTTTACACCACCACCGAAAGCAGACAGTTTCATTCCGCCGAAAGGTTGGCGGTTGACAATAGCACCTGTGATGCCACGATTGATATAAAGGTTACCTGCCAGAATAGAGTTCTTCCAGAGTTTTTGTTCGTTCTCATCCAGACTTTGCAGGCCGGAAGTCAAACCGTAGTCCAGGCTGTTTACCAACTCTATTCCCTGTTGAAGATTGTCAATGCAAGCCACACTTAACATGGGACCGAACAATTCGGTGCGGAATGAATAACTGCCCGGTTTTACTCCCCATTTCACGGTAGGGGCGAGGATGTATTGCTTCTCGTCGATAAACCTAGGTGGAACCAGCCAGGACTCGCCGGGTTCCAGTGTGAGGGCTTGCAGTAACTTGTCGTTCCGGTTGGTAATCATCGGGCCTACTACATTACCGGCTTCCCATACACTGCCTACTTTCATACTGGTGGCGGCATCCTTCAGCTTATCCTGGAAGTTCTTGTCTTCGTATACAGAGCGTTCTACAAGCAGTAGGGAACATGCTGAGCACTTTTGTCCGGCATTTCCGAAAGCAGAAGCAACGATATTCATAATGGCATGATCACGGTCGCCTGAGGCTGTAAGGATAATAGCGTTTTTTCCACCGGTTTCGGCGGAAAGTGGGGTAGACGGGTTGGTACGTGCAATGCTTTGGGCCGTGTCCGTACCACCTGTCAGGATGATATGCTTGATAGCCGAAGCAGTGGTCAACTCTTTCAGTGCTTCACGGTCGGTAATAATGACTTGCAATGCTTCTTTGGGCACTCCTGCATCCCAGAAAGCCTTGGCAAATAGCCACGCTACGGGAGCGGCTACTGTTGCGGGTTTCAGTATCACGGTATTGCCGCCGGCCAATCCGGCTACAATGCCGCCGATAGGAATGGCGCATGGGAAGTTCCACGGTGAAATGACGAGGATTGTTCCTTTGGAGGTGATGTTCACATCATCCAGTGCGGCGAATTTTTTCATTGTTGTGGTATAGAAGCGGGCGTAGTCAATACCTTCGGATACCTCCACATCGCCTTCTACCACTGTTTTACCTGTTACAGCACACATGCTGCCTATCAGGTCTCCGCGCATATCACCCAGGCGATTGGCCGCTTCGAACATGATTCTATGACGTTCCTCTAAAGTGGTGTTCCGCCAGCCTGCGGGATCTTTTTCTGCAATGCCGATGATTTGCTTTACTTGTTCCGTATTGGCTTGCGACATTTCGCAAATACATATTTCATCATTCTGGCAGCGGTCCATATACTTATGGCGTTTTTCACAAAAGATGGTTTCGACTCCTATTTGCAGAGGAATGATTTCCGGAGTATCGCCGGAAGACTTTTTCCATTTGGCAAAGATATTTCGCACCCATTCCTGATTTTGAGGCAGGTCGAAATCCGTATCCGGTTCGTTTTTCATCACGTCGGATGGAGGGACGGAAGAATATGGTAAAAGCCTGTTCTGCGTGCGCGTAGGAATATGAGAAACGCTGTCTTTCTTGTGATATGCTTCTTCAAACTGCTTTTGCAGGAAATTCCAGGTGTCGGTTCCCGGTTTCAGATTGAATGAGTGAGTGAGGAAGTTATCCGGAGCTGTATTCTCATCCATACGGCGTACCAGATAAGAGACTGCATTCAGGAAATGTTCATTTTTCACTACCGGTGCATATAGTATGATGTGATTACCCAGTTGCGACTGCGCGCGCCATACATGGTCGGCCATACCTTCCAACATCTCAAATGTCATATACTCTGAACTGTTGTTTTTCTGGCTTAACAGATAAGCGTAGGCTATTGTGAACAGGTTATGCGAAGCCACTCCGATGTGCAATACTTTTGCATTTTCGGGCAGCAGGGCGCGTTCCAGAATATGCAGGTAGTTTGCATCTACTTCCGTTTTTGTGGAAAGTATGGGGTTGGGCCAGCCGCGCAAGGAAGAAATCACCGTTTCCATTTCCAGATTACAACCTTTTACAAGGCGCATTTTGAGTGGTGCACCTCCCTCTGCCACGCGTGCCTTTGCAAATTCCAGCAATTCCGTCTGGAAATCATAAGCATCGGGCAGATAAGCCTGTACAACGATACCAGCTGAATAGTCTTTGAATTCCGGTTTGCTTAGTACAGTTTTAAACAGGCGTAAAGTAAAGTGTGAATCTTTATATTCTTCCATATCCAGATTGACAAACTTCGCACGTTTCACTCCGTTTTCATCTGTATGCGGGAAGTCTATTGCTTTTTGGTAGAGAGCGGACATGCGTTTCACCAGTTCCGGGAAACTCTCTTCATAATTCAAGGCATGCGTCTGGGCATAGATGCCGGATATCTTGACGGAGATATAGTTAATATCCGGAGCTTCCAATGCTTCCAGGTAATGATGGTAACGGTGATCTGCTTCCCCATTGCCTAAAACAACTTCACCCAGTAGGTTAACGTTCTGTCCGACCTTTTGCTGCGCACGTTCGGACAGGTGTCGGGTTAACTTGGGACGTGCTTCATCAAGGATAACTTTGGACGTATCCATGCGTAAGCGTTTCTTTATAATAGGTATGGCAATGAAGTCGAAATGATGTCCGAAGGCTTGGTACATTTTAAAGAGGAAAGTATCCCGCTTATTCAGAAATTCGGGTACTCCATAGCGGTCTATCAGAGTCTTAATGCGGGTGGCAAGTTTCTTGCGATCACGTATCTGCGAAGATTCATCCAGCATTTTCACCAGGAACTTCTTGTCCTGCGGACGTTGCACCATGACGGCATATTTATGCTGTTCTTTGCGCTCTTCGTTTGTGATGGTTTGCTCACACGTGTTGTGTAGCTTCAGTATCCATTCTTGTACCTCGGCTATGGTAGGTCTATTATCCATAATTTATTCATGTTTAGTAAATGACTGAAAATAAATATCACTCGCGAACTAAAAACATGAATAAAGGGTGGGACTGAACATTACGGCACGATACCGGTGCAAGGTCTGGAGAGCTTGCTGTGAAAACCGGTCAAAGATTAATCTTCTACCCATAGTACAGTGATGTTAAAGGTTAATGTATGCCTGATGCAAATATACACTAATTCTTTTATTATCAAAGGGAAAAGAAGAAAAACTTGAAGAAGAAGAGGCTTTGAGAGATGGTATTGAAGAAACGAATTATCATTTAGCTCATACCGATACAGAAACGAAGGAAAGGAGTGATAAGGTGGTAAGGTGATAGGGTGATAAAGTAGCTGCGCTATATATCACAGAGCGTTATCCCGCTATCACCCTATCACCTTACCGCCTTATCACTCTTTGTTCAAAACCCTACAGAAGCGAATATAATTACTGGTCATCAGTTCGTCTCTTTTCTCTTGTTTTGTTTTCATTTCAACAAAGGTACCATGAACATGTTGAATGTCAAAATGCCGGGTAC
>NZ_CBVI010000021.1 GCF_000513195.1 Bacteroides timonensis
AATTTCCTGTTTACAAAAAGTTAGGAGTTTGTCGACAAGAAGTTAACTCCTTGTCGACAAACTCCTAACTTCTTGTAAATGGGAAACAGGCCGTTTTTCGGTCTTATTTACAGCCTTATTTATGTACCGAAGGCGAAAACCAGCACATATCTGACGATATTAGGGCTGTTTAGTGCCGTAAACACGGTGATTTTGCATAGATTATGAAGAAACGGTATATATGCGCATTAGTAGTTGATATACAAAAGATTAACATGTATTTCTTGTATGATTATCGAAAAAAAAAGTGTCGACAACGCCCTTACCTACACTTACATACACTCTTCCAGCACTCATGTAAACACCTGTAAGTGAACGGATAATCGGGAATAGTGTCGAGTGTCGACAAATTTGCAGAAATTCTTTGTTGTAAGATTGATCTTGATTCATGTTTTGCAAAGGAATAGGTATGCTGATGAATGATAATTTAATGAAGAATGATGAATGAAGAATGAAGAATTTAGCTGCGCTATGCAAGCATGCCGCAAGGTAATTCTTCATTCTTCATTCTTAGTTCTTCATTTCGCTAAATTATCATTTATAAACCTCCGTGTACTCCGTGGTGAAAAGATTCAAAACCCTACAGTAATGAATCAAAAGAACTAAGGTGAAGACTGCTTTCTTATGCCTTAACAAAGATTATTCTCACTGTTATGAGAAAAAAAACTCATCGTTATGAGAAAATATTCTCTCTATTATAAGATTTTATTCTCATAGGGGCGAGAATGTTTGAGAAAGTAGAAGGAAGAAGAGTTCCCTTGTGTGGTTTATACTTACATAATCCATTCCAGATAGTTCTCCGGTGTAATGATCACAGTTTCTTTTATTGGATAGTTATTCAAGAAAGGAGACGGAAAGGTCGTTTGGCGTTTATTAGGATTCCACTTCATTTCAAAAGCTGTGAATTTGCCGTCCGCTTCTTCTATATAGTCTATCTCTTGCTGCTGCGTGGTTCTCCAAAAGAAACTTTTGGCATAATTCCCTTTATAATGATTTGCTTTGATACGTTCGCTGATGAAGAAGTTTTCCCATAAAGCACCTGTGTCTTGGCGGAGGGATAATGGCGCAAAATTCTGAATGACCGCATTGCGAATACCATTGTCATAGAAATAAATCTTCTTGCCTTTTTTTAATTCTGTTCGTAAGTTACGGTTGAAAGCGTTCAGACGAAAGATGACGTAGCACTTTTCCAATAAGTCGATATATTTTTCTACCGTTTTGTTGTCGGTGCCGATGGTTTGTGCTACTTCATTGTAGGATACTTCGCTACCTACTTGCAGGGCAAGAGCGATAAGCAGCTTTTCCAGCAATACGGGACGGCGTATCTCATTCATAGCCAACAGGTCTTTGTACAGGTAGCTGTTGGCTATATTCATTAATAGTTCTTTAGCTTCATCGGCATGATTGATGATATCCGGATAGGAGCCATATATAAGTCGGGATTCAAACATCTGTTTGACAGCCAAGAGGCCTTGGGTGTCATATAACTCCGCCGTAGAAATGGGATAGAGGTGATATTCGTATTTGCGTCCGGTAAGAGGTTCGTTCAAATTGCTTTGCAATTCAAAAGATGAAGAGCCGGTAACTAGAAGTTGTACATTGACGAAATTGTCTGTAATGCGTTTTAAAGTTAAACCTATTTCCGGCACTCGTTGCGCTTCGTCTATTACAACGATTGTGTTGCTACCAATCAGCATTTTTAGTTCGGGGGTGTTGATGTTGGTCAACATCTCTTTTACTTCCGGTTCATCACAATTCAGTGTAAGTACTGTCTCTTTTCGATCCTTAATGATTTGATTGAATAATGTACTTTTCCCTACTTGTCTTGCACCGATTAGGATGATGGCCTTTCCTTTGAATAGATTGCCTTCGATTACCGATTGAAGTTTTCTGCGTATCATCTTTTCGTCTTATTTGATTTCAAGACAAATTTAAGCTTTAAAAGTTTAAATCCCAAATATTAGTATGATATTTGGGATTATAATCCTAAAAATTACACTAATATTTGGGGATGTTCATTTTCGGTTACGAAGAAACCTCATCACCGTTACTACTTTATAGAACGGTAATGAGGTTTTTATCAGAAAGGAGATTTTATTTGTTTACTTCACTTCCCAAATATCATTTGTCATCAACAGTTCCTTGAAGTTGTGATACTTCTTCTTTGCCGATACTTCTTCAATCTGTTCCATGATAGCATCGTCATAAGTCGGAGCTTCTACATCGCGGATCACACCGAGAGCAACCGGGAAGTCAGGCCCTTCCATCAGAGCCAATTTCAGTTGCAATGTATTATCCATGCAGTGTGCATCATGAACGAGGATATCCTTTTCTGTGATACCGTTCTCGCCCAACTTCACAACTTTCAGTCCGAAGCCTTCCTGCATCAATCCAAACTCTTTGTTCTCACCGAAAAGCATCGGCTTACCGTGTTCCAGATAGATAGCATTTTTGGCACGTCCGTCTTTGTTGTATACAGAGTCGTAGGTTCCGTCATTGAAGATAACGCAGTGTTGCAGAATCTCACACACAGCGGCTCCTTTATGGTTAGCGGCAGCCTTCAGAACTTCTCCTGTACCGGGACCATCTGTAGCTACACAGCGTGCAAAGAAACGTCCACGGGCACCGAAGCAGAGTTCAGCTGGGTGGAACGGATCTTCTACCGTACCATAAGGAGAGGATTTGCTGACGAAGCCACGGGGAGACGTCGGAGAATATTGTCCTTTTGTCAAACCGTAGATGCGGTTGTTCAGCAACAGAATGTTGATATCTATATTGCGACGGATAGCATGGATAAAGTGGTTACCACCGATAGCCAGACCGTCACCGTCACCTGAAACCTGCCAAACGCTCAGGTTAGGATTGGTTACTTTACATCCGGTAGAGATGGCGGCAGCACGTCCGTGGATAGTCTGCATCGCATATGTATTCATATAATAAGGTAGACGGCTAGAGCAACCGATACCCGAAATTACGGCAGTTTCCCAAGGCTTAACACCGATTTCTGCCAACGCTTTGTGCAGTGAATTCAAGAAGAAGTGGTCACCGCAACCCGGACACCAACGAGGTTGTCCTTTTTTGAAATCTTTAGCTGTATATTCGCTCATGATGTTCTTAAGTTTTAAGTTGATAAGTTTTTTAGTAGCTACGAGTTACGGGCTACAAGCTACAAGTCTGTTCAAGGCAGTACTTGTTACTCGTAGCCTGTAGCTTGTCACTTCTTCAGTATCTCGGTGAAGGCAGCCACCAATTCGCTTACTACGAACGGCTGTCCCTTGACTTCGTTGAATTGATACGGAGTGAAATTATCTACCTTCATGCGGAGATAACCGGCAAATTGTCCCAGATTCTGTTCGGCAACTACCACTTTCTTATATTTCTTCAATACTTCAGCCGTATTTTTAGGAAGTGGGTTGATATAAGAGAAGTGAGCTAAGGCTACTTTTTGTCCGGCTTTGTTCATCTCTTCCATAGCAGAATACAAGTGTCCGTAAGTACCGCCAAAACCTACAATCAGCAGGTCTGCATCATCTGCATAGCCTTGTACTTCTACATCGGGCACAGCAATCTTTGCAACTTTTTCTGCACGCAGGTGGCACATCAGGTTGTGGTTTTCAGGATCGGTAGAGATCGCACCTGTGTTGCTGTCTTTTTCCAGACCACCGAGGATATGAGTATAGCCTTCTTGTCCCGGAATGGCCCAGTAACGTACCTGGTTCTCAGGGTTGCGTTTATAAGGAGTATAGTTATCCTTCATTTCAGGAGTAACATACTGAGGTTTGATTTCAGGATATGTATCCAGATCCGGCAGCTTCCATGCACCGGAACCGTTGGCTACGAAACCGTCTGTCAACAGAACTACCGGAGTCATGTGCTCCAAAGCCATTTTACAAGCTGCATAGGCTGCATCGAAGCAGTTTGTCGGTGAGGTTGCAGCAATAACCGGCATCGGGCTTTCACCGTTACGGCCAAACAAGGCCTGCAATAAGTCAGTTTGTTCCGATTTAGTCGGCAAACCTGTGGAAGGGCCACCGCGCTGTACGTTCAGAACAACCAGAGGAAGTTCTGTAATCACTGCCAGGTTCATAGCCTCTGATTTCAGGCAGACACCCGGACCGGAAGTGGTAGTTACAGCCAATGCGCCTGCAAAAGAAGCACCGACAGCCGTGGCACAGCCGGAAATCTCATCTTCGCATTGAACGGTAATGACACCTAAGGATTTATGTTTGGAGAGTTCATGTAATACGTCCGTAGCAGGAGTGATGGGATAAGAACCCAGGAATAACTTCAGACCTGCCTTTTCAGCAGCAGCAATGAAACCGTAGGCTGTAGCTTTGTTGCCCATGATATCCATGTATATTCCGGGTGTTTTTATCTTACTTTCTATCTTATAAGTATGCGCTACGGAAGTGTGTGTATTGTGACCATAGTCGTAGCCGGCGTGAATCACCTTGATGTTGGCTGCTGCTATTTCCGGCTTTTTCGCAAACTTCTCTTTAAGGAAGTCTTCTGCAATCTTCAAGTCACGATTGAACAACCAGCATACCAGGCCGAGAGTGAACATGTTACGGCATTTCAGCATTGCTTTGTTGTCCATACCTGTTTCTGCCAGGCAATCTTTCACCATTTGAGAGATAGGAGCGGCAATAACATCTTGCTTGATACCCATTTCTTCGATAGGATTGTCAGTCTTGAAAGCGGCTTTTTGTAAATCGGAAGCTTGGAAACAGTCTGTGTCGATAATGATACAAGCAGTGGATTTAGCAAACTTATACTGTGTCTTCAGAGCGGCAGCGTTCATAGCTACCAATACGTCGCATTTATCACCCGGGGTGAATACTTTGCTGGCGCCGATGTGTACCTGGAAACCTGATACGCCGGTCAGAGAACCTTGCGGGGCGCGGATATCTGCGGGATAGTCGGGGAAAGTACTGATGTCATTTCCCACCGTAGCCGATACTGTTGAAAAGATGTTGCCGGCGAGCTGCATACCATCGCCGGAGTCTCCGGAAAAGCGGACTACCACTTGATCCAGTTCTTTTACCATCATGTCGTTTGCCATAATTTCGTATTACTATGATTAATTTATAGGATCACTTAAAATCTGTTCTTATGTTGGTTGGGGTACTTACAAAAAGTGCTACGCTTTTTATAGGCACGTTTGCAAATGTCGGAAAGTTATGCGACTTGGCAAAATCTTTTTGAGTTAATCTGTGATTGTGTACTAAAAGAATTGAGAAATGAGTGTTTTTTGATATTTGGAGTGAATAAAGCTCTGACTATGTGTCTGACTTGAACGAATAAAAGTTACATATTATCATTTGTTTTTGGTTGCGTGACTGTTGACTAAATGTAAGATTGAATCACCAATATACTACTGTTTGTAGCTGATTTAGGTTGACACTTTGATAAAATCTTGTGTAGACTGTATTTCTTTAACTTCTCGATAAAAGATTCATTCGCCTTTGTTAAATCGGGAGAATGCTTTATCTTTGCAACCGCAAATGTTTTTGGTCCTGTAGTTCAACGGATAGAATAGAAGTTTCCTAAACTTTAGATAGGGGTTCGATTCCCCTCGGGACTACAAAACAAAAAAGGGAAGCCATTTC
>NZ_CBVI010000022.1 GCF_000513195.1 Bacteroides timonensis
AAAAAGCCATGTAGAATAATTGTTCTAGATAATAACGTACCTCAAATTTCTCTTTACTATAAACCGATAATCGGTGACAGCGTCCCTGAAGCAAGTCGTGCGGATTGGGACGTTAGTTACAATTTAGGTGACTCATGGAAGCTGGTTCGGAAAGAAAAGAGAAAAAATAGTTCTTTGTTTAAGGTAGATGTGGTTGTGTATCCGGAAGTATCATTAAAAAATCTGGTGATTACGCAGGTATACCAAGTGCTTTTTAACTTATCACCAGCAGTCGAGGTCTCCTTTTGGAAAGGGATGAAGTTAACTGCGCAGGTTATTTTCCCGGTTTATAACGACGGGTATGGTGATTTAGCGGATAAAGTACGCCCGGGATTTCTGACATTACAGCAAACTGTTCGCTTACCATATAATACATGGCTTACAGGAACTGTCGGAACATTTAATGCCAGTCGGTATGGAGGTGATTTAAAATTGCTTCATGTGCTAAAAGCCGACGAGCGTTTCTCGTTTGAAGGACGCATAGGGTTAACCGCTGCGTATGAATGGGATGGATTTGAATTTTACTATGGAACAAAGACACGCTTGACATGGAGTTTAGGAGCCAATTTTTATTGGCCCGAATATAATGTTCAGGCAAGTTTGAAAGGTGAACAATATCTATTGGGTGAAAAAGGCGTACGGTTTGATTTGATTCGACACTTCCGCTATTGCTCGATTGGCTTTTATGCAATGAAAGCGCAAGGAGCAAAGTCAAATGGCGGTTTTAGATTTCAAATAGCGCTCCCACCTTATAAATATAAGAGAAAAGGATATATACCGCGGGTGACGCCCTCAAAGAATATGGGTATCGCTTATAATGCAGGCAACGAACGCTATTATTATAAGGGATTCCGGGCTAACGCAAGCGAGAACATAATGAGTAATAATAGTTTTAATCCATATTTTATTAAATCAGAATTACTAAATTTTTAATTTTATTGAGATGAAAAAGAAAAGTTTCTTTAACGGCTACAATGCTAAATTAGCATTAGCCGTAGTGGCCTTAACAGGGTCATTACTCACTGGATGTTACAAGGATGAAGGATTGGATATCATCGATCCCGATCAGAGTGTAACATTGCCAGCTGCCCAGTACACAATTACAGGTACAATTTACAGTGCTGAAGGTACTATCTTGACTGCTGCAACAGTTACATCAGATAAAGGTACTGTTACTCAAAGCAGCGGGTCTTTCACTATTTCAGGCTTGTCACACGGTGCTGTAAAGGTTACAGCTAATTGCACAGGTTTCGATAAACAAGAGACAACTGTGAACATTGCTGAATTGAAACCGGGACAAGCTGCTGTTTATCCTGTTAACTTCGTATTAGGCAAAACAGCTACAACCAAAGAAGTTGAATTGAGATATGACCTCAAGGTAACAGTTTTGGATGAAGACATGAATGTAATCAACGATGCTGACGTAACTGTATATGGTGCAGGTGCTACAGAAGTAGATTATGAAACTACTCCTCTGACTGCCGGTGCATATAAGATTAAAGCAAGCAAAGACGGATTTGTATCTACTATCCAATACATATCTTTGCCGGCTGCTAAGAAAGAAGTAGCTATTGACTTCGCAGACGCATTTGCTACTGAAGATTACGCAACAGAAATCGTTCTGGTTAAAACTGCTACAGGAACAGTAGTTCTTGCAGGTGACTTGAAGTTTGGTAACAGATGGATGTTGGCAAAAGTTGTACGTTTGTACAATGACAAGGGCACTCAATTCTACGGTGAAGGTAACTCCAACACTTATGCGTATAAGTTTAATGTTCCTGAAACTGAATTCGTAGAAGAGACTACAACCAGAGCCATTTCTTCTAAATTCTTTAGTGCTACTTTCAAGATCGTAGATGAAAATGGTATTGAAATGACTTTAGTTCAGAAGATTGCTAAACCTACAGCTAGTACAGAACCGGGTGGAGAAACTCCGAATGTTGAAGTGAAGATTGATTTCTCATTCAATGTTGAAGTTACAAGAACTAATGCTGCTCCTACTCTTGTACCGACAGTAGATACTTTTGATCCTATGATTGTAAATGGAACTGATAGAGTTAAGCAATATACTTATGACATTCCAGTATTAGTAGGTATGAAGACTATTGACATACAGGGAGGTAACCTTGGCAATGAAACTGCATTAGGTGTAGCAGTTGCTCAAGCTATGAAGGCAGCTACTGATACAATCGTTGCTGATGGATACAAAAACGAACTTATAGAAAAGGGATACAAATTCGAATTAGCACCTTACACTGCTGTTAAGAGTATCACTTCTAAACAAGAATTCGTTGATTTCACTATAGGAGTAACAAAGGTAACTTCTACTACTATTATTACTTCAGGAGATGAAGAACCAGTTGAAACGACTACAAATGTAGACATGGATCTGTCTGGAGTATATGCGAAATACCAAGCTGCAGGTACAGCTACCGTTAACTATGACGATATGGAAATCATTAAGGTTTCTCACGATCATGGTCATGACCACGGTCATGGTACAGGCAACGCTGGTGGTGGTATCATCGAGGCTGAATAATTCTGATTGTTAAGAACAATAGATCATAATTGACCCGAAAGTATAAAGTGTATAGAGAAAGGCAGATGCAGATGAAGCGAATAATAGTTACGTACTTGTTTTTATGCTGTGCGTTTGTACTTTCGGCTCAATTAACTTACGGTACTACAGGTTTGTTGCATGCCCCTTCCGCAGAGATGCAGAAAGATAAGACAATAATGCTGGGTGCCAACTTTATGAACAAGGAGATAACTCCTCCTACGTGGTACTATCATACGTACAACTATTACCTGAATGTGACCTTTTTCCCCTGGTTGGAAGTGGCATACACATGCACACTTTTTAAAGCGGAAGCACTGGGCTTAAAGCCTTACGGTTACTCAGGTTTTACGAATCAGGACAGATATTTCTCTGTCCGGCTGCGAGCTTTGAAAGAAGGACAATTCTGGAAGTATATGCCGGCTGTGGTTCTGGGAACATCAGACCCGTTTACTTCTTCTGGAGGCGGGGTAGTTGGTTCATCAAGCGGAAACGGATATTTCAGCCGTTTCTATATAGCTGCAACCAAGCATCTGCCGATAGGAACTGAAGAGATCGGAGTACACCTCTCTTATTTATATAATCAGAGAAAGGAGTACAAGCTGAACGGAATAGCGGCGGGTATCACTTACAATCCCAGTTTCGCACCGGATTTGAGGGTGATAGCGGAATATGATTCGAAAGATTTTGCGTTGGG